>URCJ01000045.1 GCA_900546285.1 uncultured Solobacterium sp.
TCTTAAGAAGATCAACCACAATATCGCCTTTAACAGCTCTAGAATTAACACCCTTACCTAAAAGAATATAGATAATGTCTGTATTATCTAACTTGCTAGCTCCTGTTAAACCAGCCCATCCAACATTCTCTGTGTCTACTAAAAATATACGCATAATACTACCTTTCCATTTTAGATTTTTGCCACTTTTGTCATTTTTCTAAAGTGAGGATATCTATTAACTCCTTAATACGATAATCAATCAAAATATTCAAATGCTCTAACCTAGCATCTGACAAGTTATATTTATCATGTTTAGTGAACTTAAAATTATTAAGTTTCTTTAATCTATATAGATGTCTATCATCACAATAATTTCTTACATGATCTCTAAAATCAATCCAATCATTAGACATATTAAAATCATGATTATTCTTATAATAATCTTCAAAAGTCTCTAGATCTTTAAATTTAGATAATGATGTATAGGCTAATAAACCAGCACCATTGTCAAAGATTGGTGCCATACCTAATATTTCGCCTGTATGATTATCTTTAAGTACGCCAAAGTTACCCATATGTCTATCATGATTATAGATAAGCGCATCAAAAAGAATCATATTGCCAAAAGCTTCATCAAGCTTATGTTCTAGGCACCACCTATAAGCTTTATCAAGATTATCTATATTAGCTACTAGATGGATTGGTACATAAGCTACATCTTTTGATGTGAATATCTTACATATGGATAATAGTTCATCTTGATACATTTCTAAATCATAGTTTATGTATGGTATGTCTAATTGTTTTAGTAATTGACATGAGTAGTACTCACTGTACGGTTCGAATCCAGTATTCGCAAAACCTAAATAAGCAGTACTACTTTTATACAAATAATAGCCATCATCTTTCTTTATCCAACATTTAGGAATAGCACCATTGGTTGTAAACTCTGGTGATAAAACAATAGAATTAATTGTTGTTTTAGTACCATTAAAAACCGTAAGAGATAATTCTTTACTTACTTCATTATCAAAAAGATTAAAGTCCTCATACCTTAATTTATCATCTCTAGTAATCCAATAAGCATCAATTATAGATAGACCTTTGGAATAATCTAAGATAGCCTTATAATCGTCCAATTCAATATTGACTGCACTTAAAAGGCATTCTAAATAAGCCCTATTCTTAGGAACTAACTTATTAAGAATATGGAATTTAATTGTTTCACTATTAACATCTTTTAAATTCTCAGGAAAAAGCTTAATATCATCATTACATATTTCTATGTTAGTGACATTAAGTTCTTTATCCAAATCAAATCTTAATAAAGTATCATTGAAAAGCTTTAGATTATACATTGATTTTCATTGAATCTCTCTTTTTACAGTTTCAATTAAATCATGATAACTACTTAATTTTTTATCTAAACGATTCTGACATTTTTCAAACACACAAACAAGTTCGCTTATATCATCTGTTTTTTGAGCCTTATATAAAGCTTCTTTATATTCCTTAGAATAAATGTTATCAATCGCCATTAAATCAACGTCACTTTCAAGACATTGTTTAAGAACCAAAAATCTTCCGATTCTACCATTGCCATCTTGGAAAGGATGAATCATCTCGAAACGATAATGAAACTTTGCGATATCTTCAATAGTAGGTTTTTCTGTCTCATTCCAATCAGCTAAAAGATTAAACATTAGACTATCAACTTCACTAGGTAAGGCCAATTTGATATCTACACTTCTTAATCTGTTTTCATACTTTTTCCAACAACCGGTATTGTTTATTTCTTCATCAATTGAATTCTTCTTAAGTATTCTATGCCAGTCAAATAACATAAACTTATTAAGTTCTTTATCACCGTCTTCAACAACTGTATCGAATAGCTTTAATGAATTTGTTGTTTCGTACACATCGTCTAAAAAATGAACGCCTTCAACTTGTTTATCTAATAGTAATTTTTCAAGATTCTTTTTAGTGAAGGTGCTGCCCTCTAAATGATTAGAGTGAAATAAAAATTCAATCTTTAAATCTTCATAAAAAGAATTTTTGATTGCTGATAATTTTTGCATCTGCTTCGCATTTACCTTCATTATTTTTTCCTCCAATCATTTTTTAATACATCAAGCCTTAGGCATATTCATATCATCAGCCTTGTTAGACATCATAAGACCAACAAGACCATAGAAGATATCATTAAGATCAGCTAATTCCTCTTCATCCTTACCAGCATCAGCTAATTTAATAATCTTTTCATTAAGCTTCTCGTATAAAGCCTTGATACTAGTGTTGTCATCAATTTCAACACCATGTTCCTTTACATAAGAAATTGCCTTATTTAATTGTTCATCAGTTGAATTTAAGATATTTTTCATATCATGAGCAGAAATTTTAATGTTTTTATTCATATTATTCTCCTCGTATATTTTTATATTAACATATAACACCAAGATGTTTTAAAGCTAAATAAAGTCCATCGTTATCAATTGTCTCAGTTAAGTAGTCACAATGTTCAATTACATTCTTTGTACCATTGCCCATGCCTACTCCAACACCGCAATATTCAAGCATATCCAAGTCATTATCACCATCACCAAAGGCCATAGTTTCTTTTGGTGTTTCATTTACTGACTTAAGATATTTTTCAATGCCCTTGCTCTTACCACCCTGTTTATTCACAAATAAAGCTCCATATTCGTTCCAAGAAGTCATGAAACAACCACTAAACTCTTTACGCAAATATTCTTTAGTTTCTTTCTTAACATAAGTACTTACTTGGAAAATTTCTTCACCATGATATTCTTTAATTGGGAAAGGATCGGTATTAACAGATCTTAGGCCTTCCAAACAGAAATCATCATAGAAGTTACAGAAAAGTTCTTCTCTTGTTTCTAATATTAAAGACACTTTCTTCTCATTGAAAACACGCTCAATCTTCTTTGTCTCTTCCTTATCAATAGGAGTGCCGTCTATATAATTTAAATTCTTATCAAGAATCAATTGGCCATTCAACAAGATATAGCCATCGAAGTCTAAGCCAAGTTCAAAGAAACCTAATTGTTCTAATTCTCTTACATGTCTGCCAGTACAAAGAACTCTTTTGATTCCTTGTTTCTTTAATAATTCAAACGCATAAAGTGTTGTGCTTGGAACTCTTTTTTGTGTATGTGAATATAACGTTCCATCTAGATCGAAAAAAATCGTCTTAATCATCTATTACCTCGTAATGTCTTAAAGCCTTATACAGGCCATCCTCTTCTATTCTATCAGTTATATAGTCTGCATTCTCCTTAACTATATCAATCGAATTACCCATCGCAACACCTATACCAACTGTCTTTAACATTTCTATATCATTCTCACCATCCCCAAAGGCCATGGTATCCTTGATATCGATATTTCTTAACTTACAATATTCGATAATACCCTTATCCTTACCACTATCTTTTGGCACAATATCCACACCATCAAAATGCCAAGAAGTAGCCATGAAATCAGGAAGTTCTTTTTCAATATAATCTTTAACCTTGCCATAAGCTAGAGCTTGATAAATTTCTTGACCATCATACTCCTTAACCTCAGGCATCCTCAGATTAACAGTATCATGAACATATCTTACATAATCATCAATATAATTTAAGTAAGTATTTCTTTCATCAACAAGGCCAAAAGGAATCTTCTTATTATTAAATAATTCAATTAACTTATCCTTATTCTTTATAGGCTTCTTATAAAGCACATTATCCTTATTATCATAAGCTATCTGACCATTCAATAAGATATAGGCATCAATATTTTCAATATTAAGAGCCATCGTTTCATCATAACCCCTGCCTGTACAAATAATAGTCTTAATGTCCTTTTCTCTTAACTTGTCTAAGGCTAATAAGGTACTATTTGGTATACCCTTATTCCCGTTTAAAATAGTTCCGTCTATGTCAAAAAATATCGCTTTTATCATGCTTATTATTATAACAAGTTGTTAAAATATAAGTATGAAGAAAAGAATTCTAGAATGTATCCAAAAAGAAGGTATGGATATCCATACTATAGCTGAACATTTAAACTTGTTGGAAACCAACCAACTTATTTTATTAACTAAAGAAATAAATAAGATGATAGATGAGGGTCTATGTTTTGAAAAAGATGGCATCATCTATATCAAAGATAATTATCTAGAAGGTATTGTCGATGTCTATAAGGGCAAACCATATATCGACGATAAGCCTGTTAATAATGACTTGAATACACTTCTTTTTAGTGGTGATAAGATTTTATATAAAGAGAATAGATTTGATGTAGATTTAATCAAAATCATCGAAAGAAAGACAGCCTATGTCTATGGCACCATGGTACTTAGAAAAGGTAAGTTATATTTCTTCTCTGATGATATTAGATTAAAGGAATATAAGGTAGTTAATGAAAAAGATTTTAAGAAGGAGTTGAAGCCTTTCTTTAAAGTAAGATGTTTTGTCTCTAACTATCAAAAGAAAGAATTAAAGATTGATAAGGTAATTGGTCATATCGATGATGAAGAAACTTTAATTGAAACAATCTTACTTCAAAATGATGCTCCTCTTCCTTTCTCTAATAAAATCATGAAGTATTGTGATTCTATTAGTGATGAGATTAGTTTAGTGAACAGAAAAGATTTAAGAAACTTAAACTTTATTACTATTGATGGAGATGATGCTAAGGACTATGATGACGCCATTTATGTTGAACAAATAGATGTTGGCTATCGATTATATGTTTCTATTGCTGATGTTTCTCATTATGTACCAGAAGGTTCGATCCTAGATAAAGAAGCTTTTAATAGAGGAACTTCTATCTATTACCCAGGTAATGTTATTCCAATGTTACCATTTAAATTATCAGATGATTTATGTTCATTAATGGAAGGAAAAGATAGATATACTATCACCTGTCAAATGGATGTTTCTTATGATGGCGAAGTTGTAAGTTATGAGATTTATCCATCTGTAATTTGTTCTAAACATCGGATGACTTATTCTAATGTTAATAAGATATTAGGTCATGATAAGGAATTATTGGATAAGTATCGTGATATTACTAATATGATTTATAATGCTTATTCTTTATCAAGAATTGCCAATAAGGTAAAAAGATCTAAGGGTGGTATTGAGTTTGAGTCTAATGAGCCTATTATTATTGAAGAAAAAGGTAAGGTTGTTGACATTCAAATTAGAAAACAAGATAAGGCTGAATTGATGATTGAAGACTTCATGATTCTAGCTAACACTACAGTAGCTTCACATATGGCTTATTTGGGTTTACCTCTAATCTATCGAAATCATGATTATCCTAAACAAGAAAAGATTGATTCTTTCATTAACACAATGGAAAAGTTTGGGGTTACTTTTAAGGGCAATCCATATAAGATTGAATCTAAAGTTTTAAATAAATGCCTAGAAAAGTTTGAAGATTCAGATGACTATTATCTAGTATCCGAGATGTTACTAAGATGTATGGCTAAGGCCTTGTATTCTCATAATTGTTCAGGACACTATGGTTTAGGGCTAGAACATTATTGTCATTTCACTTCACCTATTAGAAGATATCCTGATTTGATTGTTCATAGGATGCTTAAAAAGTATGTCTTTAGTTATAGTGAAGACATTGATGAAGATAATATCAAGAATGAGAATATTGCCAAGAAAGCTAATGAAAGAGAAAAGAAGGCCACTTCAATTGAAAGAGCTATTGTGGATCTTAAGATGTGTGAGTATATGTCTGATAAGATTAAACAAACTTTCATGGCTACTATTTGTTCAATCACTAACTATGGTTTTTATGTAAGGCTTGAGAATGGTGTCGAGGGTCTTGTGCATATAAAAAATCTAGATGGATACTTCTATCTAGATCATAATAATAATTTAAGTGATGATTTTGGTACTACCTATAAAATTTCTCAAAGGGTTAAGGTAAGGCTTATCGCAGTTGACTTAAATAATCGCAATATCGATTTTGTGGTTGTTAATACTCGTCCAAAAAGGTGATCTTCTTGTCACCTTTTTTGTATGCAATGACAGTGTCTAGATTAACATTTTCAACACTCTTGAAGATGTTCTTTTCAATATAAGGATTAGTCTTCTTAAGTTCCTTGATTAGATTTTTAATTTCCATTCTCTTAGAAACACTAGTTCCATCTTCTCTACAACTTGAGCAAGTATCGGTAAAATGGCAGGCACATTGGATAAAGTGAAGGCCATTATAGTCTCGCCAATTTTTAATATCCGCTTCTCTTATTAGATATAGAGGTCTAATTAGTTCCATGCCTTCAAAGTTATCACTCTTAAGTTTAGGCATCATTGTCTGGATTTGTCCACCATACATCATACCCATTAGTATTGTTTCAATGACGTCATCATAGTGGTGACCTAGAGCAATCTTGTTACAACCTAATTCTTTAGCCTTGTTGTAAAGATGTCCTCTTCTCATTCTGGCACATAGGTAACATGGTGTTTTAGCCTGACTATAAACGATGTCAAAGATTCTTGTTTCAAAGATTTCAACAGGTACATTTAAGTTACGAGCATTTTCTTCGATTAATAATCTATTTAGTTCACTGTATCCTGGGTCCATGATTAAAAAGACAACATCAAAGTTTACTCTTGAGAATCTTTTTAATGCCTGGAATAGTTTTGCCATCAACATCGAATCCTTACCACCAGATATACATACAGCTATCTTATCTCCTTCTTGGATTAGCTGGTATGTATCGATAGCTTTCAAGAATGGTGATAATAATTGTTTACGATAGGTTGTGGTGATTGAGTGTTCACATTTTTCATTTAAGTCTTTATCAGCTCTTCCTAAGCATGATTTTAAGTAGGCGCTGTAGCCACCTTTTAGACTGATACAGTCGTAACCTTTTTCACGTAATATTCGAGCCCATTCCAAAGATTCAATCCCCTTCATACAATACAAAACATATGACTTATCCTTGTCTAGTTCTTCATCTAAGATGTTAGGTTTACTAATAGAATTAGGCATAGCACCGTAGTCATGGCTTACTGCATCTCTTATGTCTACTAGAACATAAGTTGATGGATGTAAATCAGCAAGTTCTTTTATATCAATTTCGTCTATATATTTATCTTTAAGCATATAAATATTCTATAATATTTGCATGACAGAAAAGAAAGTTTTGATTAAAGAAGAAACATTTGAAGAACCAATAACTACGCTTAAGGATATTTATGATAAGTATAATAAGGAAGTTATGACAACTGATGCTTACAGATATATTGAGGCGTATAGTTTAAAGAAGACTAAAATCGCTGCTGCAGTAGCTTGTTTTATATCATCTGTAATCTTTCCGATACTTGGTTCTATGTTTTATATCGATTTATTGGAGAACTTATCAGTTATATTAATGTTTGTGATGATTGCGGTTGGTGTTTTGCTGATTAAGAATGCAAATGAGGTGTTTAGGGAAACGATTGATGAAGTGCCTTCTTTAACTAGTGCAACACATGATTATTTAAATGATGAATTGTATCCGCTTAAAAAACAGGCATCTAAATTAAGAACAATCGGCATTATCTTATGTTGTTTCTCATTTGTGCCTATTATGATTCTTGAACCTTTATATCTAGATGAATTAGGTGTTGTCCTATTCTTTCTAATGATTGCGGTGGGTGTGTTTATGATTATGTATTCAGGTCATAAGACTAGTGCTTATAATAAGTTACTTAGATAGTAACTTTTTATTTGTTTAAGAGCACTTTCTTTGTCTACTTCGGCCATTCTTAATTTAGTGGCATATTCAATTAACTTTTTAAATTTATCATCTGGTATAAAGCCGGCTTCAATTAAATCATCCCCACTAACATAGGGTTTCTTTAGCATTTCTAGATAATGATTATATCTTTCCATTAGAAATTCTTTATTGTTTTCATTTCCTCTATCACAAAATGAAAAGTCGATTAAGTCCAATTCGTTATAGGCATCATAAAACATCTTGTTGGTCTTTTTGATTGCTGACTTATCAGTTGCATATTTATTTGGTGCCATGTGTAGGGGTACCATGTTTTTAAGATACTTAATAATATCTTTCTTGTTGGTGATTCTTTTAATGAAGGTTTCTATTATTGGTAGTCCTTCTGTCTCATGGCCATAGGAATGTATGCGGACTGGGCTCGAATCTGACGGGCACGAATCTGACGGGCACGAATCTGGGCTCGAATCTACAGTGGTACAAATAATCTTCCCAAAATCATGGGTTAAACATAACAACATAAATTCAAAAGATGGATTATACATAGCCCCCCTATCAATCACTTGCATTGTATGAATATAAACATTACCTTCTGGATGATAGATGGGATCTTGGTCAATGTTTTCTAGTTCTTTTATTTCCTTGAACCAATAATCTAATTGATTCATTTCTTTTAAGGCATCAAAAAAGATTGAGGGTTTCTTTCCCTTTAGTAAGGCTTTCCTTAGTTCTTCTTCTACTCTTTCTCTAGATAATGATGATAGGTCCATTGTCCTACATAAAGACATAGTATCACTTGCCACAGTGAACTCGAATCTACTTGCAAATTGGGCAACACGTAGTACTCTTAAAGGATCTTCGACAAAGCTTTCATCATCAACATGTCTTATAATCTTGTTTTTTAAATCATCTAGACCATTATAGTAATCAAGTATTTCGTCAGTTAAAACATCTTGCATAAGAGCATTTATAGTGATGTCTCTTCTTTTCGCAGCCTTCTTATAGCCAATAAAAGGATCAACGTCAATTCTAAAGTCTGTGTGTTTATTGCCAATACACTTTTCACTTCTTGGTAAGGCTATATCAATATTGTGTCCTTTTAAAGAATAGATACCAAAGCTATTACCATAAGTTAGAGGTTTCTCTATAGTTTCCAGTATTGAATATAGTTTATCAGCTTCAATACCATGTACCTCTATATCTACATCCTTGTTGTCTATCCCTAATAATTTATCTCTTACATAACCGCCAACATAGAAGGTTCTTCCTCCTTCTTGTTTAACTTTTTCAGCAATTACTTTTTCTATCTTTTCCATTCCATAATTATAGCATTTTTGAAAACTACCCTTTTTAGTGCCTATTTTTTATTGAAAACTACTTTTTCTTATATAATTAGTTTAGAGGATCTAATTATGTATAGAAAAATAGAAGAGTATTTGAAGAATTATTTTAGTAGTAAGGAAGAAAAAATCCTTGTCATCGATGGAGCAAGACAGGTTGGTAAGACTTATATTATCGAAAAGATTGGTAAGGAATACTATCCTAATTTTATTTCGATTAACTTGGATGCTGATAATAAGGGCGATAAGGTATTTGAGGATGTTAAGACTTGTGATGATTTTTATATCCAATTAAGTGCTTTATATGGTAATAAGTTAAATACTAGAGATGATACTTTAATTTTTATAGATGAGATTTCTATTTATCCTCAATTCTTTTCTTTATTGAAACAACTTAGAATCGATAATAAGTATCGTTATATTTGTTCGGGTTCTTTATTAGGTATCGAATTATTAAAAACAGGTTTAACTCCTATGGGTTCCATTATTAGGAAAGAAATGTATCCAATGGATTTTGAAGAATTTTTGATTGCGAACAATTTTGGCAAAGATGCCATAGAGCACGTAAGACAATCATATGAAAATAAGACTAGTCTAAATGAATCTTTACATAATACTTTATTGAATTATTTTCTTACATATTTGTATGTCGGTGGTCTACCAGATGCGGTTAAGTCTTATGTAGAAGAAAAGAATGTCTTTAAGATAAAAGAGATTCAAAAAGATATTTATGATTTTTACAGTGACGACGCTGCTAAATACGATTTAGAGAATAGATTAAAAATAAAGAGAATTTATGAGATGATGATCTCTTCTATCGATAACAAGGTTAAGAGAATTAAGTATTCGGATATCAGCGACAATAAGAAAGATAGTTTCTCTAATTATGCTGAAGAATTTGATTATCTAATTAATTCAGGTATTGCCCTAGCTTGTAATGCGGTAAGCGAGCCAAAGTTTCCTTTAGCTCAATCTAGTGTTAAAAATTTAATCAAACTATATATGAATGATGTAGGTTTATTATCTTATTTGTTGTATAGAAATAATATAAATGCGATTTTAAAGTCTAAAACAGGTGTTAATTTAGGTGCTATATATGAAACGGTTGTTTCTCAGGAATTAAAAGCTCATGGACATGACTTGTTCTATTATGATAGAAGAAAAGTTGGCGAAGTTGATTTTCTTGTGAACGACTATGATAATTTATCTATTCTTCCTCTAGAAATAAAATCAGGTAAAGAAGGATACGAATATCGTGCTTTACCAAAACTAGTAGAAGATAAAAATTATCGTATAAAACAAGGTTATGTCTTATCTAATAATAGAGAAGTACTCGTTAAAGATAAGATTGTTCATCTT
Organism: uncultured Solobacterium sp.; assembly: GCA_900546285.1. Classification (GTDB taxonomy): domain Bacteria; phylum Bacillota_I; class Bacilli_A; order Erysipelotrichales; family Erysipelotrichaceae; genus Colivicinus. Next base: position 10,432 of record URCJ01000045.1, read on the forward strand.
CCTATCTATTACATCATGTTTATTTAAAAGAATTAGCAGGCTAAGCCTGCTAATTCTTTTAAATCGTTGGTTATTCTACTCATTTTCATCTTGGTATTTTTTAATAAAGTCTCTATACCAATAATAACTTTGTTTAGGGTAACGTTTTAGATCTTTATCAAAATCTACATATACCAATCCATAACGTTTAACCGTGCCATTAATCCAACTATAAAGATCCATACTTGACCATACATAGTAACCTTTTATATTAGCTCCTTCTTTTTTAGCTCTCAAAAGTTCTCTAATATGATCATCCATAAATTTAATTCTGTATTGATCATTAATTGTATTTCCTTCTTGCAGCTCTTCTTTTACACCAATTCCATTTTCTGTAATATATGTTGTTATGTTGTTGTACTTTTCTTTAAACATCATTAATACATCATAGATGCCTTCAGGATATACTTCAAAATCCCAATCAGTTCTCTCAACGTTAGGGTTTTCAATTCTTTCGAACATACCCTTTACTACCAACATTTTCTTTCCTTCTGAACTTTCCTTGACACTAGAAGAACGTATTCCTGAATTATTTACTAATATTTCAGTTTCTCCTGAAGTATATGGCTGAATCAAGAAACTATTGTAATAGTTAATTCCAACAAAATCTACAACACCTTTTTTAAAAGCTTCTTCATGTTCTTTTTTCATGTAAGATAAATCGTAATCTTTACTTAAAAATTCAATAAAGTCTTGTGGATAGCTTCCCTTAATAATCGTATCTAGTACCCAATTATTCAAAAAATTATCTGCTAAGTGAAGAGCTTTTTTGCATTCTTCACTATCATCTTTTGGATAGCATGGATGAATATCAGCTACCAGGCCAATTTCTCCTGGATAATTACCTTTTCTAAATTCAATTACAGCTAGAGCAGATGCATACAACTGATAATAACCAGCTTTATAAAATTTGCTAACGTCTTTTTCGTTAGGTGGATAGTTTCCAGCTAAATACATACACTGTAATGAATAGTATGGTTCATTAAATGTTGACCATAGCGTTACTTCATCTTTGAATTCGCCGAAACAAAACTTCACATATTCCACAAAAGCTTTCACAGTTTCGATATTTAACCAGCCGCCTTTCTCATCCAAAGATAACGGTAAATCCCAGTGATAAAGGGTTACCATCGGTTCTATTCCGTTAGATCTTAATTCTTTAAATACGTTATGATAGAATTCGACTCCTTCTTTATTGATTTCCCCCTGCCCATTTGGAAAGATTCTTGGCCAAGACAACGACATGCGGAATGTATTTTGATTTGATTCTTTCATCATTCTAATATCTTCTTTATAATGATGATAAAAATCGCACGCAACATCCCCACTAACTAACCCTTTTCCTTTTTCTGTGTTATGGAAGAAATAATCCCAGTTAGACGGTCCTTTTCCATCTTCGTTCCAAGCACCTTCACACTGGTAAGATGCCGTAGCTCCTCCCCATAAAAATTTATCTGTCATTTTATTTATCCTTTCTAACTAAATGGCCTTACTTATACTTTTAAAAAAATTAATATAATCATAAAGTAAGACCATAATTTACATCTTCAAGTTCGTTTATAAACAAAACTTAATGATGTATTTTTAAATCCAGTATGAAACAAAGAAATCATTTTCACGCTTTATTTACACCAATAGCTTCTTCTATTTGTTTCCACACATTATCTGCACGCATTAATCCAAAATCTTGTGTAGAGATTTGAATTAGAGGCTTATCTTTCGTTAATTTTTTTATATCTTCATAAGCATATCTCACTTGAGGTCCTAAAAGATATACATCATAGTCGCCTATATCAGCCTCAGCTTCACTTATAGCCGTAGCGTAAAAAGTAGTGTCTACAAATCCTTGCTTTTTCGCTTGTTCTTCTAACTTTGTTTTCATTAAACCCGTTGAGAAACCACCAAAGCAAAGTAACAAACATTTCATAATTTTTACCATTAAGGCGCCTTTCTGTCGCC
>URCJ01000046.1 GCA_900546285.1 uncultured Solobacterium sp.
GAGTGTACATCTGGTGAATACCTAAAGTGGATTGAAAAGAATTATACAGAAAGAAGCTAAATTATAGGCCTAATGGCCTATTTTTTATATAATGTTTAAGTATGAAAGTATTATTTGTATATAACCCTTTTTCAGGGAAAACTCAAATTAAAAATCGTCTATACGATATTCTAAATGTCTTTGCCAACGCAAAATATGAACTAACTGTTGTCCCAACTACTAGAAGAGATGAGGCTAGTGAATATGTTAAAAATAAAGGCCATCTTTTTGATTTAGTAATCTGTTCAGGAGGAGATGGCACCCTTAATGAAGTAGTCAATGGTTTATTAAACAATCCTAATGAAATACCACCACTCGGTTATATTCCATCAGGCAGTACTAACGACTTCGCTCATTCACTAAAGATTCCTCGTGATATGGCCAAAGCTGCTGAACTTATTCCTTATGGCAATTATAAAGATGTGGACATGGGCAAATACAACGATAAGTACTTTGTCTATGTTGCAGCCTTTGGAGCTTTTACAAGTGTTTCATATGCAACACCACAAGATATTAAAAATATCATTGGACATGCAGCCTATGTAATTGAAGGAATTAAGTCTTTATCATCTATTAAAGCCTATGCTGTTGAAGTAGATTGCCAACAACTTCATACTAAAGAAAACTTTATCTATGGCATGGTAACTAATACTTACTATGTTGGTGGACTTTATAAAATGGACAAGAAGTCTGTTAAATTAGATGATGGTCAATTTGAGGTCTTACTAATCAAAGAACCAAAAGATATTTTAGATTTAAATGATATTACTTCTTATTTATTAAAGAATACTGATGAATCAGATTTAATCTATTCATTTAAGACAAACCACATTACATTTAAAACTGAGGAAGCTATTCCTTGGACCTTAGATGGTGAGTATGGAGATAGTCCAACTGATGTAACAATCGATAATATGCATAAAGCTATAAGGATGATTTGTAAGTAATGTTATTTAATTCTTTAAGCTATGCCATCTTTTTACCCTTGGTATTTATCATCTATTGGCTACTGCCAAACAAATACCGTTGGGTTTTATTATTGATTGCCTCATATTACTTCTATATGTCATGGAACGCCAAGTATGTGTTTCTAATATTTATCACTACTTTTACTTCCTATTTATGTGCAATCTTAATAGAAAAGAATAGAGAACATAAGAAACTAATATTAATCATTACCCTTCTTGTTTGTTTAGGGATTCTTTTTGTGTTCAAATATTTTAATTTCTTCTTTGAAACAATTAACTATTTATTAGGCAATAAACTACATAGTGTTACCTTAAACCTACTATTACCTGTAGGTATCTCCTTCTATACCTTCCAAACATTAAGTTATTGCATAGATGTCTACAGAGGAAATATTAAGGCTGAGAAACATTTTGGCTACTACGCAACATTTGTATCATTCTTTCCACAACTTGTTGCCGGTCCCATTGAAAGACCTGATAATCTATTACCGCAACTTAGAAAAGAAAAAGAATTTGACTACAACAAGGCTGTATATGGATTAAAGTTAATGACCGTTGGTTTCTTTAAGAAAATAGTTGTAGCCGATAATTTAGCTTACTATGTTGATATGGTTTATAACGATTTATCTTATTACCAAGGCTTTGCCCTAGTACTAGCAGCCTTCTTTTTCACAATTCAAATCTATTGTGATTTCTCAGGCTATTCTGATATCGCTAAAGGCTCTGCCAAACTATTAAATATCGATTTGATGGACAACTTCAAGACTCCATATTTCTCTACAACTATTAAAGAATTCTGGTCTAGATGGCACATCTCCTTATCATCATGGTTTAAAGACTATGTCTATATTCCACTAGGTGGTAATCGTTGTAGTAAACTTAGGCATTACTTTAATTTACTCGCAACATTTCTAGTAAGTGGCTTATGGCATGGGGCCAATATTACCTTCGTGATTTGGGGTGGTATTCATGGTTTATTACAAATTCTTGAAGATATATTTCATATTAAGAAAAATACTAAAACCTATTCATTCTCATGGTTTATTAAAGTCTCTCTAATCTTTATCTTAATGTCAATAACTTGGGTTTTCTTTAGAGCTTCTAATCTACATGATGCCTTATATATCTTTAGGCATATGTTTGATGGTATCACAAACCTAAGATCATATATCGTATCTGGTTTATATAGCTTTGGTGTAAAAGCCCCATACCTATTGACAATGTTAGCGATTTATCTAATTCCACTATTTATCATCGACTATATAAATGTTAAATATGATGCCCTAACTATCTTAAATAATAAACCAATAGCAATTAGATACTTAGCTTATTTTGTATTGTTGTTGATGATTCTATTACTACATTATGTAGGTGAAGTTAACTTTATTTATTTCCAATTCTAATTATGAAAAGATTTATTAAAAAAACATTATTCTTTATTTTGATTCTAGCGTTAATATCTGTATCAACATCGATATCTATTGATCCTTTTAATGTGTTTCATCCATTAGATATTAAAGATAATGGTGTAGAGCCAAATAAGAACTTTATAAAGATGACATATATTTTAGATAATCCTGATAAGTTCGATACTTTTATCTTTGGCTCTAGTAGAGTTGGTAATATTCATGCCAATAATCTTTGGGGAGAAAAGGCTTATAATATGACCTATTCAGAAGGATTACCGGTAGAAGCTTTGAATAATGTTAGAACACTAATTAATAATAACGTACATATCAAGGCTATCTACCTAGGTGTTGATAACCTATCATATACCATTGATCCATTAAGCCATAATAGTTCTTCTAATGCCTCATATGAATTATCAAAGACAAACCCTATTAAGTTCTATTCATATTATCTAGATCCAGCCATGGCTTTTAAATCATTGACTACTGTTATCTATAAACATAAAGTCGATGATTCTTATGCCTATCGTTTCTATGAATTTGGTTGGAATTCAGACTATGGGGCTACTAGTAATTATGATTTTGAACACGCAGAACCAAGTATAGGAAAAAGCTATCGTCTTAAGGAAACGATAGCTGAAATAAAAGAATTGAAGGAGCTTTGTGATGCCAATAATATTAAGCTAGTAGTGTTCACAAATCCCATGTATTATGTAACTTATGAAGCTGCACTAGATCAAAACTATTTAGAATTCTTAAAAGAATTAGCTAATATAACTGAATTTTGCAACTTCTCAGGTTATAACGATATTACTACAAATTCTGCTTATTGGATTGATAATTCACATTACAACGCCGAAGTCAGTGATATGGTTCTTGAATGTATTGCCTTCCATGCCTATTATGGAAACCTATATGAACAAGGCTTTGGCTATTGGTTGAATAAAGACAATATTGATGACTTTATTGTTTCTCAATCAAAGCACTAATATCTAAGTGACAGATATTTCTTTTGCCACTACATACAGTATCAAGTGTTAACATGTTACCCAAATCATCGAAACGAGGATGAAGGTCACATCTTCTATCGTCTTGATACTTTTTATATGAATAGAACTTTCCAAGAATCTTAACTGTGTTCTTCTTTAAATCAATCAACATTAATTTAGACTTACAAGTATAGTCAGGATAAGCATCGGTAACGATATAACGCTTGTTTAAAACAGTAGGATGACCATCATCTACTAATAATTCATGTTTAAAGTGTTTTTGGTTTCCATCTAAATCAACAAAGAAATAGCCATCTTGATTATTGTTCCCTCTTAAATAGCCAAATAATGTTTCATTATCGTACCAGCACATATGAGAAACCATCTTATTATCAGCTAATACTCTTAATTCTTTAGTCTTAAGATCAACGCACAATAATCTTGTATACTTAACATCATTCTTAAACCAACGATGTAAGAATATAGCCTTAGTATTATCTGGTGATAGGTCGATATGATTAACCTTATGAGTTGCATTAATCATCGTATCACTTGTCTTAAAGTTTTTAATATCTTTTAGTGATAACCATAATGAATTAGTATTATTTTTAATATCCACATAATAAATGCCATCATTTGATTCATCTTCTAACTTATTGTAAGGAAGATTAAAGTAACCATAGTCTTTTCTTAATTTGGCAAGTCTTGAGAAGTTTAGGCTCAAAGAAAAACTTCCATCATTACTTACAGAATAGATAGGATAATCAATTATCTTAACTTCTTTAGTTTCTAGATTAATAAGTTTACTGATATATTTTGTACCATCAAAATCATTATGAATAATATGCTTATCATCAATCCAAGTAGCCATAGAACCCTGTTGGAAGTTCCATGCTTTTGATGAAGATATCTTTTCATCATCAACTAAAATATCAATTTCTTGTTTATAGTTAAAATTATCTTCGTTTAAACGATGAGATAAGATCTTACCATTATGTACACATGGTCTTACATAATAACCAAAGAAATGAACCTTATCATCATTAAATACTAAGTCACCCTTAACATCCTTATCTAGATACATTTTCTCATCATTACGAGTCTTGTAATATTTGGCATGGAAATGATAAATAGAATATAGTTTAGTATCAAGGATTCTATTTTTTAGTTTAGTCTTAAGAGAACCATTTACTCTATCATTTACCAGCTTGTTGTAGGTTTTAAGTGATGTATCACTGCTTAATAAAGCTTCCTTTTGTCTTCTCATTTTAGGAGATTCTTCTTGGTATAAGTCATTATATTTTAAGATTAAATCCTTATGCTTAATTAACTTTTCTAAGAAACTATATAATAGCTCATACTTTAAGATCTTAACATCCTTGTCTCCACCTATATTATCAATCTTATAGTAGATAGAATAGAAAGATTCAAACATACGATAATAGAAGATATCACAAGGATTAGATACTTGATTCATGATTGAATTAAAGACCTTAACCCAACTATCAATAATAGTAGGTTTTAAATCAGTTCTAGTATTACCACTTCTATTAATCAAATAATAGCTTAAGGCTTTTTCACAATATGTTACACTCTTAACATTATTTAAAGTATAGAAATACAAAAGGTTGTCAGTATAACTAACTTTAGTTGGGAATATAATATCCTTTACAATTGATCTTTTATATAACTTAGCATGTGGTGATGGTTCTAGGAAGAACAACATATCAAAATCTTTGTTTCCTCTTGTATATTTCTTGCCATCAACAAGCTTGCCAAATTCAGCATTATAAGAAGCATCATATGTTTCTTCATCACTATCTTCATATACTAAGTTCTTAGCACCAACTACCAGATCAACATCATCTTTCTTTTGGTAGCTAATTAAAGTACTTAGGGCATCATCAGCTAAGTAGTCATCTGGGTCACATACTAAAACATAGTCTGCATCGCTTTTGTTAAAGGCCAATTGTAAAACACTACCATAGCCTCCATTTTCTTTGACAATACTTTTAATGATGTTGGGATATTTCTTAACATATTCATCAATGATTGCTTGTTCATTAAATGGTGAGCCATCATTAACTACTAAAATATCGTAGTTACTATAGTCTTGTTTAACAAGTGAATCCAAACACTTGCCAATATATTTTTCAACATTATATACAGGGACAATGATACTTATCTTATTTTCCATTTTTCAACCTCTTTAGTGCATAATATAGCTTACATTTAATACGTGATAAATAAACATCATCACCCTTTTCTTCATTAACATGATAGATATCTTTACTATTTTTAAAGTACTTATCTTCTACATCAAAGATGTCATCAATAAATTGATAGACAAATTTCTTATCTTGTAACTTCATTGATTTCCTTAATGATTGAATGAAGTTTCTTTTAATCAAATAGGTAAATTCATCTACATATTCATCATAACAATTTTCACTAATATAATAGTCCATAACCTCTTTAGCCATATCGATGATGTGATATAGTTTCTTATCAACTTGAGCCGTGATGTTGTTAGGCCTATCGATTAGATAGTTATATAAAGGTTTATCAACATAAGAAACACTATTAGCCTTTAATAACAACTTAGGAGTTGTTCCCATGTCTTGATGACGATATCCATAGGGATAAAGTATCTTATTATCTTTAAATAAAGAAGTCTTATAAGCCTTATTCCAAGCCGCATTTGGTGTATAAGCTAATAATTCTTTTTTATCTTTTAAGTTATAGATACCATTTTCAAATCTCAAACCAACAAGTTCCTTGTTACCATTAGCTAGATAATATTGGTTATAAGAGAAGACTATCATATCACTCTTATCTTTATCTAAGGTGTTGATAATTGTTTCTACATAATTGTTTTCTACAAAGTCATCACCATCGATAAAAGAAATATATTCACTCTCACATCTTTCTATTCCATAGTTTCGCGCATCACTCAACCCACCGTTAGGCTTATCTAGTAATTTAAATTTTTTATTATCTAAATAACTTAAGATAATATCTCTACATTTATCAGTAGAACCATCATTGACACAAAACACTTGATAATCACCGCATGTTTGGTTAACTAAATAATCTAAGCATTTCTTTAGATAGTTTTCAACGTTATATATAGCTACTACAATTGTTAATTTATACATACTTAATAATTATACTATTGAATAGGCTTTCTATTGGCGTACTCTAGCAAACTTAATGATAAATAAAGGGCAGAGTTGTAGTTTATAGCTGGTTCCACATTGGAATAGCTGTTACTATTGTCTACAAATCTAGTTCCTATTGGTGAATTATCATCAAAGTATTTTCCTATTTCGCCATCACTTAGTAATTGGTCAACACCATTGCACATGGCACCTTTTATCATCTTTTGACCTTTAGCGTAAGCTAAACGAGAATGGATTGATTGGGGATATTTATATCCATAACCCCAAATAAATGATATATCTAATACGTTTAAACCAAGAATATAGTTGATCATTTCACTAGCTTTCACTACATATCTTTCGTCTTTAAAGTATCTTGAAGCAAGTAATAATTTGTTTATAGCTTCGCATACGTGTTGGTTAGATCCCCAATAATATGCCAAGTATGGATAAGAATAGACATTAGCAGATACTCCATCACATGTAATGTTGCATTCATTTTCGAATTTGTCTTTTACTTGATTATAAAAATCACTATTGTACTCTAGACTATCTAATAATATTACATATGCATAGGTGCGACAATTCGCAACTGAATCACTTTCATCTATTCCTTTGTTTAACAATTTGATACACAATTCTTTATATTTATTCTTTTTAGTCAGCTTATAAGCCACGCCATATGCGAACAGCCTTTCATCGCTTTCATCATTCACATAATAAGTGCCAACATTAAAACCATCTGGATTTATTTCGTTAGAAGCGTTTTGATTTTTTTCTAAATATTCAATAGCCCTATTAAAAGACTTCAAACATTTATCAGCAAGCTCATTGTCACTATCTTTAAAAGCCTCGTAAGCCAATCCTGTAACTCCCGCAAAAGAAGCGGTAACAGAAGTCCAAGAACTTAATAAATATGTTTCTTGTTCGTCTAATTCAGGCGAAATAAAGTTTGCGAAGTTTTTACTAGTAACTTTGTTGTAGACTGAGCCATCTTCTTTTTGAAGTTTTAAAATATAATTTAAACCAAACTTAATTTCATCGACAAGCTTTTCATCTTTATTATCGCCATATAAATAAGAGAATAATAAATCAGCAATTACTTTATCTTCTATAACTCCATATTTGCCATAATCACCCGCATCATGCCAACCACCTGTTGTATCGATATATTCATCTTTTAGATATGTAAACACCTTACTAGGTTTAGTATGGCAGGCAGGATGACCTAAAACCCCTTCGGTAGTATGGCCACATCTTTGAACATAAATAGCCTCTAAAGCGCTGTCTATTAAGTCATTATATGTATCACTAATAGTAAATACTTTTGAATAATATCCAAATTCACTCTTAATATAATATTCACCGTCCACATCCAAATCAGCAAAATATCCCTTATGTAACCATTGATTAGTATCATTTTCAAATATAGCCTCAGATACATTGCCAACATAAACCAACGAATCATCCAAAGCACTATAAACACCAAAGTAATTTCCTGGGTTATTATTAAAGACCACTTGCTTATTCAATCTGTTCAAATAAGTTACTTGATTAATTAAAGCACCATATGCTTTATTATCACAAGTAATGCTGAAATCATTAATATCACAATTATCATCAAAATTTAAACTAATAACTACTTCATAATTTGTTTCTGATATTTGATAATCAAACGAAACAATGCCGCTTTCAAAATCAGTATCTAAATATATTTCATCATTAGAAGCTATTTTGATATGTCCTTTAGCACTACTTGAAAAAGAAACATTATAATTACCATTTTTCATCATAAAAGGACTACTTTTTAAAGTAACAACACCATTATTAACAGTAATATTCTTTTTGTTTATATCAGATGTAAAGACACCGTCTCCTTCTAAGCTCCATGCAGCATTATTATTAAATGTTTCTTCGTATGGCTTAAACGGTTCATAAGGAAGATTATCATAGTTATAGACATTAACAATTTCTTTCACTTCTTCAACATCATCATCTTCTTCTATTGGTTCTTCTTCTTTTTCATTAACACTGCAAGAACATAATAGAACAATCATTAAAAGTAAAAATATCTTCTTCATTTTACTCTCCTTTTAGAAAACTCGTTGATTATTTTCAACGAGTTTAAATCATATATTAATTTACTCAGTAGGAGTCTCTGTTTGCTCTGGAGCAGGTGGAGTTGGTGTAGGGCTTGGTTCCGGACTCGGGCTAGGCTCTGGGCTTGGCGAAGGACTAGGCTCTGGGCTTGGTTCCGGACTTGGGCTAGGCTCAGGGCTTGGCGAAGGGCTAGGCTCAGGGCTTGGAGTTGGTGTAGGTGTAGGTGTAGGTGTAGTCGCAGTGTACTTAAAGTATGTAATTGCGATAGTATCACCAGCCTTAGCTTCAGTACCTGCACTTGGACTTATACTCTTTATAGTACCATTATTCGCCTCTGTTGCTCCATCAGCACTTGCGGTCTCTGTATACTTTAATCCAAGCTTAGTCAATGCAGCTTCATAGTCCGCTAACTTAGTACCAGCAGTAAACGATGGAACTGTAACCTTCTTGGTCCATAGGTAGATTTCAAGAGTTGCATTCTTCTTTATCTTGTCACCATTCTTATAGTTAGTACCATTGAAGTCGCCTTCTTTATGCTCGTTGTTAGCATCATATACGGCAACTTTCTTATAAGCTATACCCTTACTATTAGCGAACGCAATGCAACTTGCCTCGTCATCACATTTTTCTATAGTATATTCAATAGCATCTGGATTGCTAGGACCCATTACTGTAATTGAGCCTGTAGGATATTCTTCTACCAATGCACCTTGACGTGGATATTGATCAACAACTAAACCACTTGATCCTTCCTCAAATCCAGCATCTCCTGGTTCAATATATTTAATATCTAGGTTAATGCCTTGTGCTTGAGCTAAGCTCATTGCGGTAGCTAAATCCTTATTAACAAACAATGGATAGCAAGCAGGCATCTTCTCATGAACTTGTTCTTCATTGAAGTAATTTGAGTACAATTGGCCTCTACTATAAGGATATTCAACAAAGAACTTCATATAACTTTCCTGTTTGATATCACTAATAGAATAGTTATTCATAACATCATCAATACAGTTCTTAGCTTCTTGAATTGAACCATTATATAAACGATAAATCCATTGAGGAAGTCTCATAATGTAACTATAGTACCAAGAAGAATAACCCGTTACTCTCATATTTTGAATATCAATCATGTTATATGTTGGAATACCGATAGTATTCTTATGATTAATAATATAGTTAAAAATACCAGTTAACTGATTCAAACTTAAGTTGGTTGTAAAGTTCTTACCAGCAGCCTCCATAACCTTCAAAGCTTGATTAACATCGCTCATACCTAGCAATTTTTCAGCAATACGAGCAATTACTTGTTGTTGATGTTGTTGACGGTCAAAGTCACCATTAGGCATAGCATGTCTTTCTCTTGCGAAAGCTAAAGCCATCTCACCATCACATGGTACGTTTTCACCAGCTGGAACAAGAACGGTATATTCACCTCTTATACCAGATGCTGTTTGACCAACGAATTCAACTGGGTTATCAACAACGATACCACCAATCGCATCTACGATTTCAACTACTCCCAAGAAATTAATTTCCATATAGTAATCAATCTCGATACCTAATAATTCACCAACAGTATCCATTAAACATTGTCTACTGTAAGCTCTAGCTGCATTAATCTTTTGTCTCTCACTATTTGGAGCACATGCAAGCTTTGTATATGTATCTCTAGCAATAGATGTTAAAGATACTGTGAATGTTTGTGGATTAACAGTTGCTACAATAATTGAGTCAGCTAGACCTGTTGTCATCGCTTCATCTTCTGGTGCAAAACCAATTAATAAGATATTAAATGGTTCAGTATATAAATTTTTATTGGCGTTTTTATTCTCACCAGTCTTAACTTTATCTTCGAACTTATAAAAATCATAAACATGATCTAGATATTGAGCATAGTCAACTTCTTCATCTGCCAACCATCTTTGACGATAAGAAGAAGGGAAAACCGCAACATCAATGTCATCAGTACCATTACCAAGTAAGTTACCTAGCAACTCTTCACTACTACTATAAGTAGTCACAGTTGCATCAATACCATTTTCTTCCATTAGCTTTTGAGCTGCAGTAGCCACGCCAATGCCATCGTCAAAAACTACACCGACCTTTAAATTAGACACTGATTTTAATGAGTCTAAATCCTTATATTTCTCAGTTCCATCCTTACTATAGTAAACAAAAGAACCGTTAATAGTTTCATATTGATCAGTGCCTGTATTTTCGATAGCATTATCAACTGCTTTATTGACTTTAGAAACATAATAACTGCCACCAAAACCAACAATTATCATCGAAACTGACAACACGATAATCACAGCTCTAGATACAATACCCTTAAATTTCATTCCATAGAAAAGAAGAATATCAATAATAATTAATATACATACAATAACAACCAATAAACAAGCAATTATTTTAACATCTAAATTAAAATAACCTCTCGCAAGAACAACAAACAAAATAACCGCAATATGAGCTAATATCGCTGTTGCTAAAGAACCAATACTCAATGCAGATAGCTTTTTTATCATATTCTTACCCATTAGTTATCACCATACGCTTGAACAATTTCAAAACGCCCATCTTTTTCAATAATTGTGAAATACTCTTTCTTAACAAAACCATCGCCTGATTTCATACTTATATCTTTGAAAGTATCTTCGTTCTTATATGTCCATTCACAAGTTACGAAATAGGAATCATATTTCTTACCTTCAAATTCATATGTGCCAACCTTATCACCAAGAGTTGGTGTTATATTCTCAACTTCCAACAAATTCTTAGCACCAAATTGGTTAATATAATAAGTCACATACTTATAGTAAGTATTACGAGCTTGAGTATAAATGGCAGTCTTTTGTGGAGAATAAACATAATACATACCACCTACATCGTATGTACCATCTTTATTTGACCATGTATAAAAGTCCGCAACATAGTTTTCAGCAACCAATTTTGCGATTTCATACTTATCACTTCCATCTTCAACAGCCTTAGTTAAATCCTTAAAAAGCTCTGTTTGATACTTAGTCGCATTGCTTCTTAGATGGTAATCCATGGAATCAATAGAATCCTTATAAGAATCTTTTGAATTTCCTTGCGCGTTACCACTTATAGAACTAACAGACTTAAATGCTATAAAGCCACATATGCTAGCCAATATAACAAAGGGCAAAATTGCAAGAATTAAATTTCTCTTTCTTGTCTTAGGGTTCTTAAATAAATTTTTCATACCATGTTATTGTAACACCTTCCTTCAAATAATAACAACTCTGTATTATCTGTACCATTAAAATTATTTATGATTATA
>URCJ01000047.1 GCA_900546285.1 uncultured Solobacterium sp.
TCCCTTATTGATTAGTGCAACACCGCCATTGCCACATTCAAAAATATTCAAATCAAATTCCTTGAGTATTTCATTATACCTAGCGATAAATCCTTTGATATCCCCCGGCAAAACAGTGATTTGACTATAATCGAATTCTTCAAGATTACAATCTTCTATAATCAAGGGATTAAAATTTGGATTCTCATTGCTAAACTGTTTAAAACGCACACAACTTTCACTTAATAAACTGCCTTTAGTCGAATGAACAAATATATCTTTGAATCCGTATTCCTTTAACAATATAGGCAAAATTCTCTTATCCAAATTGTCAGAATAAACAACCTTTTGTTTTTTAAAATCATATAACATCGAACCAGATGATACGACACAAGGTATTTCAATATTCAATACATCAGCATACTTAGAAGTAGCTGAAAAGGGTCTTGATGTTGCGATAGTAAAATTTAAACCCTTCTTCATCAATTTATTAATATAATCTAAACTATGAATAGAAACTCTCTTATCATTTTTCAAAAGAGTGCCATCTAAATCAGTAGCTACTAAATAATCCTTATATATTTTTTTCATAATTATTTAAATACTTGATCTAACTTATCTCTTAAAAACTTATTAGAAGTCTTTAGCCAATTCATCCAATCATCGGGATAATCACACCAAAACTCGCCATTAAACATTCTTACCCCAAGTTCTTTTAAAACTTTAATATTTTCAACATAATCTGTAAGACCAGTTCCCCAAGGAACACTACGATCTTTTGATGGAGCAGTCTCTTTTAAATGACAAGCTACTATATGACCCTTACCAGTTTTCAAATCATCAACAACTGTTTTAGAATATCCATAATCATGTTTAGCACCAGCTAAATTACCGATATCTGGATATATGCCAAGATATGGAGAACTACAAATATTAACAAATTCCATACCCTTTTCAACAGTATCGATAAATGGCCTATCCATCATTGTCTCAAAAGCTAAAATAACACCCTTTTTAGCAGCCATATTTGTAGCAATTTTTAAATTTTTAATAAATTCATTCCTTGTTTCTTCATTAGCATCCTCATAATAACAATCATAACCGGCTAATTGAATTATTCTTATACCCAAGTATGCTGCGAAATCAATAGCTTTTTCCATTATTTCCATAGCTTTATCATGCTTATCTTTTCCTAAAGAACCAAGAGAATATTTTCTCTGAGCAGAAAAACACATTGTATAAATTGGAACTCCAGTTTCCTTCATATTCCTTAACAAAGAATCCCTTTCTTCCTTAGTCCAATAAAGCCTTGAAATTTTTTCATCCGTCTCATCGATAGATATTTCTATCCAATCAAAACTGCTTTCTTTACAAGCTAAAAGCTTCTCTCTCCAAGATAAATCCTTTGGCATCGACTTTTCATACATGCCAAGAAGATATTCTCTACCCTTGTCCATAGTAAGCTCCTGGACCATGTTTTCTTAAAAAATGCTTATCTAACAATTCTCTTTGCATAGATTTAACATCGCAATTAATGGTAATAGTCTTTAAAGCCATCTTTGCCAAAGTATCCAGCACAACTGAATTATGAACCGCATCAAAAGGATCCTTGCCCCATGTAAACGGACCATGAGAATGAACTAAAACACCAGGCATTTGATTTGGATCAATATGTCTCTTTTTAAATTCTTCAACAACCACTTTTCCAGTATTTAACTCATAATTATTCTTAATTTCATCATCAGTCATAAATCTTGTACATGGGATTTGGCCATAGAAATAATCACCATGAGTTGTTCCTAAAGCTGGAATATCTTTACCTGCCTGCGCCCAAGCAACCGCATTCACAGAATGAGTATGAACAACACCGCCAATATCCTTAAAATGCTTATAAAACTCTAAATGAGTAGCTAAATCACTAGACGGTTTTAATTTTCCTTCGACAACATTACCATCTAAATCAGTTACAACCATGTCCTCAGCCTTCATAATGTCATAATCAACACCACTTGGCTTAATTACAACAAGGCCATTTTCTCTATCTATACCAGAGACATTGCCCCAAGTAAAGACAACAAGTCCATATTTAGGTAATAATAAATTAGCCTCTAGAACTTTTTGTTTAAGATTCTCTAACATTTAAGACTCCTTTACTTCATAAATAGCTGCCTCGTTTTTAGTATGATTAGCCGCTAAAATATATTCTTTTCCTTCATAATGAACAACATCTAAGTTTGCTGGACCAACGCCTTCGTCAACCATATTTACAACAAATTCTCCATTTTCATAAGTTAAAACAAAAAGTTCGCAATTAACTCTTCTTATACCAGCTACAAAACATGGCTTATTACACAACGATGTTCCAACTAAAGCATGGGCAAAATCAATTTCATTTGGATAAGTATAAACTCTATCATATTTTCCATTTATTTCCTTATAAACATGGATTTGATTGCCATGGAAAGGTTCAATAGTCATAATTTCTTGCTTACCATCATTATCTATATCAGCCAAAGCAACCTCACCAATATGACCATCCATTATTTTTTCAAACTTCCATTCATTATCTATATAAGCTAATCTATATAGTCCGCTATCACATCCAAAATATCCGCAATCCTGCCCATTATATTGACCTCTAGTATAACCATGATTTTTATATAATCCATCAGCAACCTGAGTTAACACAACATTGTTGTTATCTAAATCAGAAGGAATTTCTCCAATATACACCTGACCTGGACGAGTCCAATCTTCTTTATTAGATTTATCTCTTGCGATTGTCGCACAAACAACATAATCCTTATCATTAATATGATAAATATCAAAGCGATGAAGATATGGTAAATTAAACAAATCTTTAACTTCCCAACCATCTTTTGTTTTCTTTCCTCTAACAAGTTTTGCGGCACTTGGAGAAACCTTTAAGTAAAATTCATTAACAGCTAAAAATTCACCTTCTCTATCTTTAAAAGGAATAATAGACATACAACCACCTCTGTCCTTATCCCATACAAATTCTTTTTTCTTAAAATCTTTACCCGTATATGAATAACACTCACTATTTGGATTTTCGCTTGCAAAGAATGCATAACATTCTTCATCTATAAACATGTGACTTGTGCAATAGCACCTAACAATATCATCTAAATGTGTTTTTAAAAAATTCATTACCTTACTCCTGAGTTTTTAAAGGGCTAGATTAACTAGCCCCTTAGAAAATTATGCTAAACCGTTATCCTTTAACACTTGTGTATATTCCGCTTGTGACAAAGGATTCTTTACAGCAGCAATCTTTACATGATCCTTAACTGAATCAAATGAAGATACAAATGCTGGAGATGTAACCACGATATCATAGTTTCTAGCGGCAGACTTTGCTTCCGCAATAGGCATATGAGACACTTTTGCTTCAACGCCTAGTGCTTTACAAGCTTTTTCAGCAGCTAGTTTCATCATCATACTTGTACCAGAACCACTAGCACAACAAACTAACAATTTAATCATCTTCTTTTCCTCTTTTCCTATTTAATTAGGAACAAATTATTCTTTTTTGCCTTCTTTTTCAGCAACATGTTTCTTATAAGCTTCCCAATCTTCTACACATAAGAAGTAACCATCTGGATCAGCCTTATATTGAAGTTGCGGAATGGCAACAAGAATAATAACAATAATAGCAACACCGATGTAACCAAGGTAATGCATGATAACACCGAATGCAGGCCAGATAACAGCCCAGTCGAACATAGCCATCCAACCCTTAGCACTGATAGTTTGAGAAACTACTGTTACACCATCTAATGCGAAGAATTGTGCAGCTAATACAGAACAGAATACCTGTAGTAAACCATTCACGAATGAAGCAAACATAGCAGCCTTAGCACCTGATTTAGCGTTAACGTAAACTGAAATAGTAGCATTATCGAAGAATACAGGAACGAAACCAGCTATAGCGATTAGCGGAGACTTCATAGCGATTAGGATACCAATTGCTAAGAATTGACCAGCAGCACCAAAAATGAAACCAAATGTCACGGCATTAGCAGAACCGAAACCATAAGATGCAGCACAGTCTAGGCCTGGAACAGCACCTGGTAATAATTTGTTTGAGATACCTTGGAATGAGTTTGTTAATTCACCAACGAAAACTCTAACACCAAGTTGTAATACTGCCATATAAACCGCAAAAGCCAAAGCGTTATCTAAGATACAGAAGAAGAAACTTCCATTTGGAATATTTACACCAGTAGCAACCAAAGCATCTTTTCCTGTTACTAACATAATAATTCCAATAAACAATAACATTAATACTGAAGTTGAAACCATATTTTCATTAAAGATTGATAACCAGCCAGGTAATTCATAATCTTCGAACTTCTTAGCAGAACCCTTCTTAAACAATTTGCTTCCAACCCATTCATAGATAGCGATACCAAACATTTGTTGGTGAGCAACACAGAAGCCAGCGCCATCAGTTAATCTTTGAGCTGTTTCAACTGTTAAGTTAGAACCTACTGCCCAATATAAACCTAATAATACAGCCATTAGAATCAACATTGGAGTATCGCCTAACTTAGGGAAACATGTTAAGAAAATCCAGAATGCAAATGTTGCTTGTTGAGTTTGAACGTGACCTGTAGTGAATACAGCTCTCAACTTAGTAACTTTTTGGAACTTTACAAGCAAGATATTAAAGATAAACGCAATCAACAATAATACCATTACTTGAGAGAAAGACTTGCCTACAGTCTCGATAGCAGATTGAGCAGCAACCTGACCTACATATGTATCAAGAACTAAAGCATCGATTCCGAATTTACTAGATAATGCACTAATAATTGGCTTAAAGGTACTTGATAAACCACCTGAACCAACTAAAAGAATTTTGTAACCTACTGTAGCTTTAATAAAGCCAGAGAATACATCGTACCATTTTTTCTTCAACAGGATATAACCAACAATTGTGATTAAACCAATGAAGTACGCTGGAGTCTTTAAGAAATTATTAGCAAAGAACGTCCAGATAGACATTAAAACATTCATACTTTTCCCCTTTCTTAATCTACTGAGAATATTTCTTATCTATCTCTAGAAGGTCCTGACCGGTCTTGGCCTTCAAAAGATCATCAATAATTCCATCGTTCAAAAGTAATTCTGACAACATTTGCATATTCTTCAAATGCTCATTGTCATCAACTGCTGCAAGCGTAAAGAACAGTCTTGCATTCTTGCTTTCGTCCCCTGGAACAAATTCAACCGGTTTTTCAACTTTACAAAAACCAATCGCAGTATCATGTACCCCTTCTCCACCTAAAGTAGAATGAGGCATTGCCACTTCTGGCAAAATAACAATATAAGGTCCATACGTGTTAATGTTTTCGATAATACTATCAACATACTTTTTCTCTATTGTTCCATCATCCAACAATGGCTTTGTAACACCATAAATTGCATCTTGCCAGTTATCGTAAGATTCAACAAACTGATAGTGCTTTGCGTCAACAATATTCTTTAACAACATACGCTTATCTCCTTATTTGCCATTATTGTATGAAATGAAAGCGCTTTACACTATATGTTTTTATGACCATTTAATATATTTTTATGATTTTTTTAATCATTTAATATAAATATGATTATTCATCATATATCTACTTTTGACCATAAGATTCCCAACCACTAGCCTCATCAGCTATCTCTTTTTCGCTAAGTTCTGGTACCTTTCCAAATATAGAAGCCATGCAATAGGTCTTAGCGCCTTCTTCTAGATAAACTGCAGAATATAATGCTTCTTCTAAATCTTTTCCAAAGCTAATAACCCCATGATGCTTCATAATCACCGCAGTTGCATCACCTGCATACTCAACCACTAATTTACCCATGCCTATATCACTAGATCTAGTCCAAGGAGCAACATTGATTCTTGCATGATTTGCATCTATCAAAGTAACCATACAAGCCGGCAAAGAGTCATTTGTAAGCCCAATTGCAGTGGCATAAGGCTGATGAGTATGGATTATGCTTCTAACTTTAGGCATTTTGTCAAAAATATAAATTAAGGCACTAGAATCACTAGATGGCTTTCTACACCCTTCCTTTAAATTACATTCATGATCTATGACACATATATCTTCATATGTCATCTCCTCATAAAGCATGCCACTAGGTGTCACAAGATAAGTATCATCATCAATTTTTAAAGAAACATTACCTCCAGTTAAAGAGATCAATTGATATTCCTTCATTTGTAAACAAGCTTTTAGTATTTCTTTCTTTTCTTTTTCAAACATTTTATTAAGCATCTCCTTTTATAATTGTATTTTTTAATTATTTTCGTCATCATTCAATAACATTCATATAATCGCTCATATAATTCTTATAATGCTCATTTAATGTTCTTTTAACAAAACCCTAGATGGATATAATTGAAGTAGGTATTTAAATGCGACAGCATTTTATAAAAAGGAGGAAAAAAGAATGCCTAACGTTAAAGATGTTACGCGTGAAAAATGGATTCTTAGCACATTCCCAGAATGGGGAACTTGGCTAAATGAAGAAATTGAAGACACAGTTGTTGAAAAAGGCAAGTTCGCCATGTGGTGGCTTGGCTGTACTGGTTTATGGGTAAAAACTGAAAATGACACTAATATTATCATGGATTATTGGTGTGGTTCAGGTAAACAAACTCATTACAATCCAGATGGCAGTTTAAAGAAAATTAACCCTGATCACCAAATGGCAAGAATGTCAGGCTGTACTGAATTACAACCTAACTTAAGACTTGTACCTGCAGTACTTGATCCATTCGCAATAAAGAAAGTTGATGCAGTATTAGCTTCTCATACACACACTGACCATATCGATATCAACTTAGCTGCAGCAGTATTACAAAACTGTGCAGATGATGTTCCATTCATTGGTTCTAAATTCGCAACAGACAAATGGAGAGAATGGGGTGTACCTGAAGAAAGACTACACACAGTAAAACCTGGAGATGTAGTTAAAGTAAAAGACATCACAATCCATGTTGTTGAATCAATTGATAGAACAATTCTTATCACCGCTCCACCTGAGGGTGATATTAAGGGCATGAAGTTAGATGATATGGACGAAAGAGCTGTATCTTATGTAGTTGAAACACCAGGTGGTACAATCTATCATTCAGGTGACTCACACTTTGGTAACTTATATGCTAAACATGGTAATGAATTCAATATTGACGTTGCATTCGGTTCATTCGGCGAAAACCCTAGAGGCGTTACAGATAAGATGACTGCATCTGATATTTTAAGAATGGGTGAAAATCTAAATTGTAAGGTAATGATCCCTTATCACCATGATTTATGGACTAACTTCTCTGCTGATACTAATGAAATCTTAGTATTATGGTACATGAGAAAAGACAGACTTCAATATAAGTTCAAACCATTCATTTGGCAAGTTGGTGGTAAATTCGTATATCCAGATGACAAGGATAAGATTCAATATCATTATCCACGTGGATTCTCAGATGTATTCTCTAAACCAATGAATTTACCATTCCCTTCATTCCTATAAGGAGTTAATAGAGTTCGCCAAACGGTGAACTCTATTTATTTAATTATGAAAAATTTATTAGGAATATATGAAAAAGCACTTCCCGCAAACATAGGTTGGGAAGAAAGATTTGTACTTGCAAAAAACGCTAATTTTGATTTTATCGAATTATCTGTAGATAAAAACAGATTGAACAAATTGGATTACTCAGACGAAGAAATTCAAGAACTATTAAATTTAACAAAGAAGTATAATATGCCGTTTCAAACCATGACTCTTTCGGCTAATAGATATTACCCAATCGGTGATATAGAAAAAAGAGAATTTGGAATTAATCTGATTAAAAAAGCTATTGTACTTGCTAACAAATTAAATGTCAAAGTAATTCAGCTTACTGCCTATGATGTTTATGGAAAAGAATCATCAGAAGAAACTAAAAGATTATATAAAGAAGGCCTTTTAGAAGCTTTGAAGTTTAATGAAGATTATAAAATCATCTTAGCAATCGAAGTATTGGAAGATGTGCCTCATTTCAATACTTCAGAAAAATTAGTTAAATTAATCAAAGAAATTAATAGCCCTTACTTAAAAGAATACGCTGACAACGGCAATCTAATCTACAATGGATACGATCCAGTAAAAGATTTACATGACTGTAAAGATGAAGTTGTTGCGATTCATATTAAAGACGCTATTTACCATAATGAACATAATATTGAATATGGCAAAGGTGAGGTTGACTTTGAAAAAGTGTTCGCTTATCTAAAAGAAATTAATTATAAAGGTTATCTTGTATCTGAATGTTGGGACGAAGATGACTTTAAACCAGATCTTAAATACATATCAGAATTTATTAGGAGGTTTATGAAATGATACCAAAGATCCAATTAGCGCTAGACTGTTTATGCACCGAAGATGCTATCAAAGTATTAGCAAGTGGTGTGGCAGATGAAGTAGACATTGTAGAATGTGGTTATTGTATGATCGCAAGAGAAGGAGCTAGAGTTGTTAAATACTTCAGAGAAATGTTACCTAACAAACAATTATTAGCCGATTTAAAAATAGTTGACGCTGGTAACGCCATCGGTGGAGCTCTATTAGATGGAAGGCCAGACCACACTACAATCCTTTGTGCATGTGAGCCTGGTACTATTGATGCTGTTATTGAGGAAAGAGAAAAGAGAAACTTAGATACCAAACTACAAATTGAATTATATGGACATTGGTCATTTGACGATATTCCTATGTGGAAAGAAAAAGGTATTTCTCAATTAACACTACAACATTCAGGAGATAAACCTGGGGGTTGGGACGAAGAAGAATTAGCAACTCTAAAGAAATTAGTAAATTGTGGTATACCTGTTGCCGCTACAGGACACATTGATTATGATGAATTAGATAAATTCAAAGGAATACCTGTTTCATGTTTCATCTTTGGCTCAGCAATCAAAAACGCTAAAGATCCTAAAGCTGAAGCTAAACGCATTAGAGAAAAGATTGAATCAATCTGGGGCTAGCCAATAAGGCTAGCCTTTTTTTATAGAAGAAAAGACCACAGCTGTGATCTTTTCCTATTTATAGAACTTCCTCGGGACAGAGTTTCTATAAGCTTTTTCTATATTCCTTTACAATATCCATGAACTCTTTAACTCTTGCTTCGTCAACTGGATTTTCAAATTTACCATCAACCTTAAATGTAGTTGCACAAACAGCTCCATCAGAAGCGCTTAATTGTCTTACAATATTGTCTTTATTACAACCAGTGTTACAGAAAACAGGTGTCTTCTTAACTGATTGCTTAACCTTTGTTAATACTTGAGTATCTGTTTCAGCACCGGCAGTTAAACCTGAAACACAGATTGCATCAGGACGACAATTAAATTCAGTAGTCTTAGCGATTGAAGCAATATCCCTATCAGCTAAATATTTTGCAGCTTCAGGGACAATGTTATATAACATCTTAATATGATCAGCGCCAATTCTATGTCTATGTCTTGCAGTAGCTCCAGGGTCAGTATCCCATGTACCAAAATCACTTGCATAAACACCTGAAATAATTTCTCTAATAAACTTACCATCAACAGCTTTTGCTAAATCTAGAGAAGCAATAGGATCCCACAAACAGTTTACGCCATAAGGGATTTTAATAACTTCATCTTTAAGTCTACCAATAACATAAGCCATAGCACCCACTGTAATTGGTTCAATTTTAGTTAAATAAGGCAATGAATATTCGTTAGAAAACATAATGCCATCTACACCACCATTTTGTAACGCAACAACATCTTTCCTAGCAGCTTCAACAACTTTTTCCAAACCACCTTCTTCATCATAATAAGGGTCCCCAGGTAATGGTTGAAGGTGGCACATTGCGATTATAGGTTTCTTAACTCCAAATAATTCATCAGTCCATGTACTATAATCTTTGTAAAAATCTAAACTCATATTTTCTCCTCCTCATATGTACGTTTTTATGTTAATTTTATTTATTTTTAATTACAATATTCATAAAACCATTGTTCATATAAGCATAAAATTACTCATAAATCATATAAATGCCAGTTTTATGATTATTTAATATAAATTAATCATTAAAATAGTATATAATGCTATTGAGGTTATTATTATGTTTAAACATTATTCTTTAAAACAGAAAATCATCATGATTTTCACACTTGTAATCTATTTTGTCTTTGCCTTCTTTGTGATAAAAACTGCAATCAACGACAAAAGTATCGCTGGCATCCTATTTGTAATCATAGGTGTTATAGCACTAATATTTGGTTCATTAAATGAATATCTTAAGCTTTTATATAATGAAGCTCTTTGGTATTTAAATTTCAAATTAGATCCAGATAAAGCGAGCGAAATATACGACAAATTAGAAACTAAAGATGTATTCAAAACTTACGTTAATAATAGAGGTCTTTTTGACACTATGGTAGCGTTAGAAAGAAAATATCCCCATTTAGTATTAAAAACAATCGAAGAAAACGATAAGAAGTTCTCTGCAAATGTCGAAATGTTGCTAATTAAATGTTATTATCAAATGAGAGCGTACCTAATGCTTGGGCAAACGCAAAAACTAAATACCGTATATAATGATGTGAAAAATATTGAGAATATGAAAAAAAGACCAAAGATATTCCAATATGATGAATTGGACGCTATTCACAAACTAGGGATCAAACAAGATGGCGAAGCTTATAAGATATTAAAAAATGTTAATATGGCATATATGAATCCAAAAGAATGTAAATTTATCTTGGAAGAATTAATACTAACTGCGCCTAACAATGAAAAAGAAGCTTATAAGGAACAATTAGAAATATTAATGGAGACTGTAAATGAAAGTAAGTAAAGCAATCGTTGATAAGAGAAGAAATGAAATAATGAAAACAATACAAGAAAATAACAGTATATCTGTCGATGATCTTGTAGAAAAATACGATGTATCAGCCGTAACAATTAGAAGAGACCTTCAATATTGGGAAGATATGGGCGCCATTGTTAGAAATTATGGTAGTGCTTCTCTAATTCAAGAATTTGTTGACGACAACAAAAACTACGACAGATTCCGTTACATGAAAGCTATAGCTAAAAGAGCTGCTCTATTTGTTGAAGACAACGATGTTATCTTTATCAACACTTCTATGACAGCTATCATGATGATTGACTATATCAAATATAAAAATGTAACAATTATTACAAATAACGCCAAGGCAATAAACAGCCATCCTGATGGCCAAGTAGAAATAATCTTCACAGGAGGTGAGGTTAGATACCCTAAAAATTCAATGGTTGGTGACATTGCATTAAAAGCAGTGAACTCAATCAACGCTAATAAGTGTTTTATAGGATGTAGTGGATTATCAAAAAACGGAGCCTCTACAGGACTTATCAAAGAAACATCTATAAACAAGGCGATGATTGAACATACCAAAGGGAAAAAGTTCTTATTATGCGATCACACAAAAATAGGACTTGATTACAATTATCGCTATTGTGGTTTAAATGATGTAAATACATTAATAACAGATGTTGAAGTTGATGATGAAGTGCTAGAAGAACTTGCAAACGATTCCAAAGTTGAAATCATCAAAGTAGAACCATTAAATAGAAACTAAAGTAGAGAAATCTACTTTTTTTATGAATAATTTTATGATTTTTTTATTTTTTTTAAGATTATTTATTTTACTAGTTCATATAAACATTCATATATCTTTAGATTGAAATAACTTCAATAAATGCCTATTTTTCACTATTTATCAATGTTTTAACTATACACAGTTAGTCAAAATCACTAGTTTTTATGATTGTTTTCATTCTTTTAAAATTTATTTTAAATGATAAAATTACATTCGGAGGAACGTTATGGAAAACAAAGAATTACAGTTTCATGCCAATAATATTAGAAAGAATATCGTTGACATGGTATATGCTGCACAAAGTG
>URCJ01000048.1 GCA_900546285.1 uncultured Solobacterium sp.
AGGCTGTCCAGCCTTAAGTTTTAACACTTAGGTTTTTGGACAGCCCCTTTTTTATTTTCACACAAAAATTCCTACACTATTTTATATAATTGTTTGGTGGTAAACTATAGGTGGATGACCTATCCATGAGTCACAAAGGAAAACCCGACACGCCAATGTCGGGTTTTCAAATGCCTCCTTGTGACTATCACTGTTATTTAACCAACAGTGTTATTAGCAGCTTAACTGCTAGAGCGATCATATCTACCATCGCCATGGCTAAAGCCATTTTAAATTCTTTCATCAAAATAACCTCTCCATTTGTCACAAGAAAGCGTAGAAGTATCTTCATAAAAAGATCCTTCCTAAGAAACATACTCATAGTTATGTTTCTACTATATAATTGTCATCAAACTTAAAAATTCCTGCACTATTCTTATACTTTGTTTAATGTTAATATAGTTATAGGAGATTGTCGTTTCCAAGAGAAAACGCAGCATGACCGTGCTGCGTTTTCATTTGCTTCCTCGGATAACCTTCCTTATTTAAGGAATAGTTCGACTAGTAACTTTACTAGAACGTTTAAAACGTCTAATAGCGCTAAGATAATAGCTAAAATAATTTCGCTCGTCATCTTTGTCATTGTCGTTTCCAAGGAAGCGTAGGGGTTTCTCCATAAAGCCCTCCCTATAGAAACGTAGTTATGGCTATGTTTCTATACAATATAATTGTCATCAAACTTAGAAATTCCTACACTATTTTTAAACACATTTAGGTGCTAGAATAATAATGAACTCTGTTTTCTCTTACCACAGAGAAAAGAAAATGCAGCATTGGCGTGCTGCATTTTTGTTTGCTTCCAAGTGGTGTACACTGCTACTTAAGTAACAATGTTAGCAGCAGCTTAAGTGCTAGGCCAATAACATCTATCATAGCCATAGCTAAAGCTACTTTTAATTCCTTCATACATAACTCCGTTTTTTCTTACCACAAGGAAGCGTAGAAGTATCTTCATATAAAGATCATTACTAAGAAACACTCATATTCATGTTTCTACTATATAATTTCCGTTAAACTTTAAAATTCCTACATCATTTTTTATTATTAACAATTAGAAACATTGAGAAAAAACATAAGATAATTTAGGCAAATTAAAAGCTCAAGATATAAATTTGAGCTTTATTTAAACTATTTAGTTTCTTCTTTTGTTGAAGGTTCTTCAGCCTTAACCTCTTCTACCTTAGCCTTCTTTGAAGTAGTTTTCTTTGTTGTAGATTTTTTCTTAGCAGGCTTCTTAACATCTTTTTCATCAGTTGTCTTAGGTTTTCTAGTTCTAGGCTTTGCCTTAACTACTGGTTCTTCAACTTTAGTCTCTACCTCAGTTTCAGCTTCGAGCCCGGTAGATTCGAGCCCAGGGTTTGAGCCCGTAGTTTCATCCATTTCATTGATTTCTTCAACAAGATCACTCTTGCCTAATTTCTTACTAATATCGCTAGTATTTCTCCAGATTAATAAGACAATCAAAGAAGCTTCATAACCAATACGTAACATGATATTAAGTAAAATCAACAACATTAAACCAGTAATGAATGAGGTACCAACCATGATTTGGAAAGAATATAAAGTAATAAATAACGCAAAGATGATATAAGAAGCCTTTAACAATCCTTCAATAATCATCTTCTTAAAACTTAAGAATTCTTTAAGCTTAAGCAAACGCTGATCTTTTGGCTCCTCATTAGATTTTACAAACATAAGGTATGCACAAATACCACCTACTAAAGCTATCAGAAATAAAATTACAGTAACTACCGGATTTGGTCCATGATAATAACTATAAGAATACATAACAATTTCCTCCTTAACTATGAAAAGATTATAGCACTATTTATCTAAATACGTATTTCTCCATAGTACGCAGACTATTTTTTTCCGAAAATTACCCATAGTACGCAAGGTATTTAAAAAAAGATGTACCATCTAGATACATCCTTCAACAATTAATTATAAACTTCTGACAAGTCGTAATAAGTACCAATATAACCCTTATCACCATCATTCTCAGTACCAGCACCACCTGTCACATAACCCTTCATTATTTCATCATAATAAGGATTATCCTTAGAGATAGAACCAGTAGTAACTAGTTCAATCTTACCCTTAGCTATCTCAATGCTATCATCAAATAAATCTACATAATAAGTACCATTAGAATGAAGACCGCCCTTGCCTTCTAAGAAATAGTTATCAATTGTATAGCCATCCTCAAAAGTTTGAGCTAAGGCAATTAAAGTCTTCTTTTGAGTATCAGAGAAATTATTCTCACACAAGATATCAAACATCCAACTCATACCAACCATATTCAAGATATAAGGATGAGTCGCAATCTTATTAATCAAAGAATCAAGGATCAAAGCTTGGTTTCTAATTCTACCCTGGTCATTATTCACAATGCCATCATACTTACGATTTCTTGCTAGTGCCAAAGCTGTTTCACCATACAAATTAGCTACACCCTTCTCATATCTTTGAGGATTGGCAACATTTCTTTGTGAATCCATATCAAGATGAGCAGTCATTGGCACATCAACCTTAACACCACCCAATTCATTAATACCATTCACAAACCAAGTAAATGAAGTCATACAGTAGTATGGAATATCGATATCAAGTAAAGCA
Source organism: uncultured Solobacterium sp. (assembly GCA_900546285.1). GTDB lineage: Bacteria > Bacillota_I > Bacilli_A > Erysipelotrichales > Erysipelotrichaceae > Colivicinus. The sequence goes on from URCJ01000048.1 coordinate 2,659, forward strand.
CCCAAAGAATCAGCAGGATTAGTAGGACCATTTTGACAGAAATGTGTAAACTTATCACTATAACCTGTCACAATATTCTTTATAAAAGAATCACGAGGAACAGAAACAATAAGCACATGCTTCTTAACAGGATCAACTACCAACAAGTGGTTAACATCATTACGATAATACTTCCACTCATGAACAGAATTCTCACCATAGCCATCCAAACCATTAAGCATTACCATAAATGGCTTTGAATATAAGTCCATATCTAAGCCAGCAGTATCATAAGTCTTCTCTTCATAATATGGCTTCTTATAAGTAGCTAGTGTCTTATAATCACTAGGATGATAATCAGAACGATAATCAGAAATAGAATCCTCACGATTACCAATCACTACCCAAGCATCAATGATTCCCTCATCAATATCTGGTTTAATCTCTGCATAAGTGATAAACCAATGTAGATTCTCTTCACTTAGTTCTACACCCTCACTCTTTAACTGCTCAATTACATAATCAGAATATTCCTTATCGAATGATTCTTGAACAGCTAAAACCTTACCACTTAAATCTTCAATAGAATTTAAATTCTTAGTAACAATTCTAATCTCATCAGAATAATAAAGTGGTTCTTCTACTGTAGGCTCATCGCTTCCCTTTGAACAAGATGTACAAAGAAGTAGAGCCAAACAAGTCAACAACGTAATTATCTTTTTCATACAAGTCCCCTCTCGTACTTATATGATACAACAAAGTTAGGATCTCTTTTTAACCTTAAGACGATTGATAGCTCTAGCTAAATGAAGCTTAGCACTTTGATATTCTTGAATACTCTTCTTTTGAAGCATCTCTTCCTTAGCCTTAGCTTCAGCTTTCTTAGCACGATTAACATCAATCTCCTCAGGACGCTCACAAGAGTCAACAAGAATTAAAACTTCACCATTTTCAATCTTAACAAGACCCGAAGAAACCGCAGCAGTCTTAAACTCCTGGTTAGGCAACTTATACTTTAAAACCCCAGGTACTGTTGCTGTTATAACATTTCTGTGCTTTGCCAAGATACCATATTGTCCTTCATTAGTAGGCACAATCAACGATTCAAGTGGCCCCTCATAGAACTTTCTATCAGCAGCTAGTATATGAGTCATGAAAGTCTCTCTCATTTAGAAGCCTTTCTTTTTACATCCTCAATCGTTCCCACATTATAGAAACAACTCTCTGGATAATCATCCATCTCACCATCCACAATAGCCCTAAAACCTTCAATAGTATCCTTCAAAGGAACATAAGTACCCTCTATACCTGTAAACTTCTCTCCGACAAAGAAAGGTTGTGACAAGAACTTTTGAATCTTACGAGCTCTATTAACAGTCTTCTTATCTTCATCAGATAATTCATCCATACCCAATATCGCAATAATATCCTGTAGCTCATTATACTTTTCAAGTGTCTCTTGAACAGCTCTTGCTACTCTATAATGTAAGTCACCAACTATATCAGCCTCTAAGATTCTACTTGTAGAATTTAAAGGATCAACAGCAGGATAAATACCCTGTTCCGCAATCTTTCTACTCAAAACTGTAGTTGCATCTAGGTGTGTAAAAGTAGTGGCTGGAGCTGGGTCACTTAAATCATCAGCAGGCACATATACAGCCTGAACCGAAGTAACTGAACCATGTTTTGTAGAAGCGATACGTTCTTGTAAAGCGCCCATCTCATTAGCAAGCGTAGGTTGATAGCCAACAGCACTAGGCATATGGCCCAAAAGAGTACTAACTTCACTACCCGCTTGCACAAATCTAAAGATATTATCTATAAACAAAAGAACATCCTTATTCTTCTCATCTCTAAAATATTCAGCCATAGTAAGACCTGTCAAAGGAACTCTCATACGAACACCAGGCGCCTCATTCATTTGACCAAAGACTAATGCAGTATTATCGATAACACCACTCTCCTTCATCTCACGCCACAAGTCGTTACCCTCTCTACTTCGCTCACCTACACCGGCAAAGATAGAATAACCATCAGCTTGAGTAGCGATATTATGCATCAACTCTTGAATCAAAACTGTCTTACCAACACCAGCACCACCAAACAAACCAATCTTGCCACCCTTTGGATAAGGTTCTAATAAGTCGATTACCTTGATACCTGTTTCTAGTATTTCACCAATAGGCTTTTGTTCAGAAAACTTTGGTGGATCACGGAAGATTGACCACTTGGATTCGAGCCCAGATTCGAGCCCTGGTTTGTCATCAATAGTCTCACCCAAACAATTAAACATTCTACCCAAGGTTGCTTCACCAACTGGCACCATAATAGTATCACCAGTATCCACAACCTCTTGGCCTCTATATAGACCTTCACTCTTACCCAACATCAAACATCTTACAATGTTGTCACCAATATGTTCGGCAACTTCCATAGTATATTCTTTATCATCGATAGTAACTTTTAGGGCATTCTTAATCTTAGGCAATTGTTCAAAATAAACATCAACAACCGAACTTGATACTTCAACTATCTTACCAGTATTCATTTCTTCGCTTCCTTTCTGTGCTTCTTTCTTAAAGCTAGAGCACCAGCTGAAACCTCATTTATTTCCTGAGTAATCTCAGCCTGTCTTAAAGTGTTATATTGTAAAGACAAATTACTTAACAATTTCTCCGCATTATCATTAGCACTCTTCATCGCATTCATTCTTGCATTCTGTTCACAACAGAAACTATCAACCAAGGCACTATAGATAAAACCCGATATATATGAAGGCATGATAGAGTTCAATACCTCAACCTCATTTGGATAAAAACCAAATGGGATATGAATCTCCTTCTCCTCCTTAGTAGTTTGAAATTCTTTTCGATGTAATGGAATAAGTCTTGTTGAATAAGCCTTTGAATTAAAGGCATTCTCCATATCCGTATAAACAACGAAAATCTTACTTAAAGTCTTATTATGAAACTCCTCTAATAATATAGAAGATATTTCCCTAGCTCTTTCCATTGTTGGATTTTGAGCCGTATATAAGAAAGACTTCTCAATTGGAATATTATGATTCTCATAATACCTTCTTCCATACTCACCAACCACATATAACTTGCTACCATGATAAGAAGCCAATAAGTGTTCTGCTTCCTTGATGACATTTTGATTATAAGAACCAGCCAAACCCTTGTCAGCCGTAATAACCAAGATACCATAGGTACCTCTTTCCTTAGGCTCACCCTCAGGTGGATAAACATAGGGACTGTCAATATTATTAGGCGTTCTAAAAATTCTCTTAATCTCTGTCTTAAGCTCATTAAAATAAGGACGTGTATCATTTAGTTCTCTTTTAGCCTTAGTAAGCTTAGTAGAAGCAATTAGATACATCGCACTTGTAATCTTTTGGGTATCCTTAACACTTGCGATACGATCTTTAATTTCCTTAGTGCTTGCCATTTAAATACTCACGCGCATTCTCAACAATACTTACTTTAAGCTCATCATCCAAGACCTTCTTATCATTAATAGTATTGACGATGTCTTTCTTATTATTATTAAAGTATGCCAACAAATCATTCTTAGCACTCTTAATATTCTTAATATCAAAGTCATCAAACAAGTGATTCAAGGCCGTTAAAAGAATAATAACCTCTTCATGCATACTGTATGGATGATACTGTTCCTGCTTAAGAAGTTCCATTAGGATTTGACCATAATGAAGTTGGCTCTTAGTAGCATCATCCAAGTCTGAACTAAACTGCATAAAGACTTCCATCTCACGATATTGAGCTAAATCAAGTCTGATAGCTCCAGTAGCCTTTTTCACAATCTTATATTGGGCATCACCACCAACTCTTGATACTGATAGACCAATATTAATAGCCGGTCTTTGTCCTAAGAAGAATAGATTACTCTCTAAAAATAATTGACCATCAGTAATTGAAATAATATTAGTTGGAATATAAGCTGATACATCACCTGCTTGCGTTTCAACAATTGGTAATGCTGATAAACTACCACCATTTAGTAAGTTAGCACTTCTTTCAAGTAATCTTGAATGTAAATAGAAAACATCACCCGGGTAAGCTTCTCTACCTGGACTTCTCTCCAACAATAAAGACAATGCTCTATAGGCAATGGCATGCTTACTTAAATCGTCATAGACAATTAAAACATCCTTGCCTTCATGCATAAAATATTCACCCATTGAAGTAGCTGCATAAGGGGCAATATATTGCATAGGAGCACTCTCACTAGCTGTAGCACTTAAGACAATTGAATACTTTAGGGCATCATAATCCTTAAGCTTTTGGACAATGCCAGCCACACTACTAGCCTTTTGGCCAATGGCTACATAGATACAAATAACATCCTTGCCCTTTTGATTAAGAATAGTATCTAGGGCAATAGCTGTCTTACCAGTTTGTCTATCACCAATGATCAATTCTCTTTGACCCTTACCAATTGGAAACATCGAATCGATTGCCAAAATACCTGTTTCCAAAGGTCTATTAACAGGACTTCTATCCATAATACTAGGTGCTTCTTGTTCAAGAGGCAGATACTTCTTGGCATGAATTGGCCCCTTGTCATCAATTGGATTACCTAGGGCATCAATCACTCTGCCAACATATTCTTCTCCTACTGGAATTCCTGCAGTCTTATTAGTTCTTTTAACAATGCTTCCTTGGATGATATTTCTATCATCACCAAAAAGAATACAAGAGATAGAGTCTTGTTTTAAATCTAGGACCATACCCCTAATATTGTCAGTAAACAATAAGATCTCACCATACTTAACATTCTTAAGCCCTGATACTTTGGCAATACCACCACCTACTGAAATAACTCTACCTACTTCATCAGCGATAGCGTTTGGTGTCCAATTATCTAATGAATCTTGAAGTAAAGGAATGATGTTGTTGTTGTTTCTATATTTTTGCCACTCAGTCTTTAATTGTTCAAACTTAGAATTAGCGTTCCAATAATAAACATCATCACCTACTAATAATTTGAAACCACTTTTTAAATCAGACTCTTGCCACTCTAGTTCTACTTCACCATATTTTTCATTTAAAAAAGCTTCAAACTTTTTATTAATCTTTACACTTGGCTTTTTAGCACTATATAAAATAGCTTTCATTACTTTTCCTTCTTTACAGCTAGTAAAAATTCATCATAAGAATCATCTAATGTCTTATCCACTAACTTACTAGTAGCCTTAATAGCTAAGTCACAGATATCCTTATTAGCACTTTCAACTAATTCATCATGCTTCTTTTGACCCTGAGCCTTAGCATCCTCTACAATTCTTTTAGCATCTTCTTTAGCCTTATTTAATTCAGAGTTAACTTTGTCATCAAGTTCTTTCATTGCGATATTCTTCTTATCCTTGATCTCTTCATCAGCCTTAGCTAACTTATCTTGGTATTCTTTTAGAAGCTTATCTGCATCTTCATTTTTCTTATTGGCACTATCATCTAAATCCTTATAATATGCTTCTCTTTTATCCATAAAAGCTTTTACTGGCTTATATAGGATATAGTATAGTCCAAAGCCTAAGATGATTAGGTTGAACATATGTAAAAGGATTTGTTGCCAATCAATATTTAATGGTAGATTCATTTAAATCACCTACAATACAAATATTACTAAGATAGCTACAATTAGCGCGTAGATAACAACAGTTTCAATAAATACTAGACCAAGCATTAATGCAGTTCTAATTGAACCTTCAGCTTCTGGTTGTCTAGAGATTGATTCTGTTGACTTTGAAATAGCCATACCCATGGCAATAGCAGCACATGCTGATGAGATACCAACTACAAAGGCTGCTGATTTAGCCTTGTCTGAGTCAACACTTACTACATTTGTAGTATTAGAATCTTGCGCAAATACTGGTGTACTTACACACATTAATGAGCATACGATCGCAATAACTAATAATAATTTTTTCATTTTTTAACTTCTTCCTTCTTTTCACTTACTTCGCCATAGAATAAGGCAACTAACATTGTTAAGACATAGGTTTGTATTAGAGCATGTAATAATGTAAATAATACAGCTACTATTACCGGTAATACAAAACTTAAACTGATTGAATAATATACTAATTCGTTTACAAGTAATCCACTTAGTAGGGCACCAAATAATCTAAAGCTCATTGAGATTGGTAATGAGAAATCTTTTAGAGTTTGACCCGCGCCTTTTAGACCATTGGCCGCAATACCACCACCTAGTATCACAAGATAAGACATCACACCCGTCGCAATAGCTGCGTTGATGTCAGCTAATGGTGCAGGTAATGTAATTGATGCCCCATGGGTATTGATAGCTTGTAGCCCAAAAAGTTCAAATAGCGTACTTATAAAGACATATGAGCCTGCTACAAATAGATAGACACTTAAGAATTTATGATGATCAGGGCTATTGCTGATAGCTAGTTTGTTGAAGTAGCCTACCCACTGTTCTAATAGTAGTTGGAACTTGCCTGGTACTATTTTGAATTTAGGCACAACAACTATTCTTATCACTAAGGCTACAATTAATATAACAACAGTGATTGTGAAAGCTGATATCAAAGCTGGGTTAACATCCTTTATACCAAACAAACTAACTTTTCCAGTATCGTGTAATACCGCATCTTTCATGACTTCTTGAATCGTTTCACTTTTTGAAACTAGACCATTGGTTAGAATGATTCCCATTCCAACTAGGGCCATCAAGACAATAAAGAATACAAGAAGTCTTATTTTCTTTTTCTTTGTCATAAAGTCTCCTTTTTTAACAATTTCATATTCTAGCACTTAGAGTCATTTTGTAAATAGATGACCATTATTAGATATAAAGGGATAATGAACAAAATGGTTTTATTCATGAAGTAGTCACTTAAGATAGCACTGATGTAGGCTCCAAAGATGAAAGTAAGCAATAACATCCAAATTAACATTCCTTCTTTTAGATCTTCCTTATCATGATTAATAGAATATTTTGTTAGATGATCCACAGCTTTTCTTAAGTTACCTATCATCATCATGGCCGGTAGGCTTCTATTACACACATTCTTAAAGCCTTGTAAAGATAGAGCACTATTGAAAGTAATAAGAGCTGCCACAAGTATCTTGTGTGACAAGAATGAGGCAATAACAGTAATAATCATTTCAATTATTAGGACAATAGTACGCCAATGCATCTTGAAGTTATATTTACATTTGGTGTCTACAAGAGCACCAATGACACAGCCCAAGCAGAAACTACCTAGTGGTATTAGATATCTAGCAGCCCCTAATATGTCTTTTTCAGCTAGGGCAATAGCCATCCACATCATGTTTCCTGTTTGAAGATTCGCAAAGATTTTGCCACAGTTTAGATAGGTATAGACGTTTTGGAAACCGCCTATAAAAAATAGAATGATTCCTATAAATAAGGAATCTGAGTGTTGTTTAGTATTTTGCATATATCTATCATAGACCTATTTTTCGAATTGTAGATAAAGAATGGCAATTAAATATAAAGGTACTAGGAATAATATTGTTTTGTTTCTAAAGCTTGTACTTAACAAGGCACTACTAATCGCGCCAATAATAAATACAAGTAATAGTCCTATCACAAATAATCCTTCTTTTAAGTCTTTCTTATGATGTTCTAAAAAGTATTTAGTTAGATAATCAATGGCCTTTCGCATATTACCAATCATCATAGTAGTAGGAAGTGATCTATGGTCTACTTCTTTAAAAGCTTCCAGTGTCAATGCGCAATTGAAGGTGATTAGTCCTGCACTATATAGAGGAATAGCTAAACAACTTGCGATGATGGTGTTAGTCATTTCAATTATTAACAGAATAACTCTCCAATGAATCTTTGAGAGATATTTAAATTTAATATTCACAGAAGCGCCTATAGCACATCCAAACCAGAAGCTACATAATGGTACTAGGTATCTAGAGGCAATAGATATATTCCCTTCTACTAGATTTATAGACATTAATATCATGTTGCCGGTTTGTAAGTTAGCGAATACTTTTCCACAGTTCATGTAGGTATAGACGTTTTGGAAACCGCCAATAAAGAATAGGATAATCCCTATAAATAGGGAATCTGAGTGATGTTTCTTATTTTCCATAACTCTATATTAGTCCTATTTTTTTCTTATGGAACCACTTTCATTGAAGATGAAACCGTTATCATGTTGAAATGAAAATAAATGTCATTGTATTATTTAGTCAAGGAGGAGAAAGTTGTATGAACAAGTATTCAGTTATTAGAGTTTCTAGAAATCACGATTATGGACAATCTTGTACAGTGGAGATCACATTTAATACTTATGATGAGGCAAATGTTTTCTCTTCAAATTTAAACCGTTTATTTGGAAACAAAAGCCTAAATTGGGTTGTTGATAGATATTAATGAAAAATTACACTGTTATTAGAGTACATAAAAATGAGTTTGGACAAGCATGTAAGGTCTTAGATACATTCCCCGATTATACTACTGCCTATTTCTTTATTTCTAAGATGAACAAGATGTACCAAACTGCATCATTACATTTTGTGATTGATGCTTATTAGAGCCTAAGGGCTCTTTTTTTAATAAGGGAAAACCTGACACATCTTACAATAGGTAGTAAGTTTAGTATCCCCTAAGTTATTTAGACAATAATCCTTTAATTCTTTCTTGGTCTTCTTATTAGATGCTGCATTTGCCTGGACATTAACAATCATCTTTTTCTTATCAGGAAAGTCATTAGAAATAATCTTAGCTAGTTCGTTTTTATAATCGTCCATGCTTAGTTGTTTCTTTTGTGGCTTAGACTTTGGCTTAGGTTTAGGGCTTAAATATTCACCAATAGTTTGGGCAATACTACCCTTTCTATTATTCTTTTCTAGATAATCAGTTACTGCCTTATAACCCTGGTCCTTAGAAATGATGATGAATTCTGCATCTTCATGTCTTTCTAACAATCTTCCCACTATTAAAGACAATTGGAAATCTAAATAGTTCTTTCCCTCGTGCTTAGTTTCTTCGATTACATATTGAGCCTTACTCTTAAGAAGATCAACCACAATATCGCCTTTAACAGCTCTAGAATTAACACCCTT
>URCJ01000049.1 GCA_900546285.1 uncultured Solobacterium sp.
CATTAGCTAGTATTGTACCTTTGGTTGTAGCTGCTTTCCCATTTATCGCAAGACTTGTGGAGGCTTCTTTGAAGGAAGTTGATCAAAACTTGATTGAGATGGCTAAGTCTATGGGTGCTACTCCTTTTCAAATTATTACCAAGGTAATGTTGAAGGAAGCTGTACCATCTTTAATATCTAATATTACTGTAGCCTTAACTACTATTTTGGGTTATACAGCTATGTCTGGTATTGTCGGTGGTGGCGGATTAGGTAAGATTGCGATTAACTATGGTTATTATCGTTATAATTATGGAATCATGATTTGTGCGGTAATTGTCTTGGTTATTCTTGTTCAACTAATTCAAAAACTTGGTGATTATCTATCTGTTAAGTGTGATAAGAGATTAAGAGCTTAAGGTCGTCATTAATGATGGCCTTTTGTTTTAAGTGTGCTCAAAAAATGACCATACTCACAAAATTGCAACGTGCAAAATTTACACGTTCCTTTTCAGTAAAACATAACACCAATAGCAAGACGCATTTTTTGCGTGTTACTTATTCTAAATAACACCGTGCAAATTTTGCACGGTGTTCATAAAATAGTTAGCCCTGCAGTATCTTATAAATATGCAAATGTGCAGAAAGCGCACATGTGGTTGAAGAATAGTTTTAGTGGTTGTCTCATTTTTTGCAACAACTACTTTTGATAGAGAATTAACGATAATTATTTCAACTGTTGCAAAAAATGCAACAGTTGAACAAACACATTAATAGTAACTTCAGTTGTTGCAAAAACTGCAACAACTGCTGAAAATTATGAATATTTCAGTTGTCTCATATTTTGCGACAACTGAATATCGTTATAATCATCTTAAAAAGTTCATAACTAGTCTAACCATTGTTTCTTTTTCTTCAGGTCTAGATTCTGCAATCATTAGAGTAATAGCTACAAGAGCACTATTAGAGATTATTTGTTTACCATCAATGATTAGATGTTTATTCTTATTTAGAAATTCTAAGAATAAAGAAGCACCTATTCTTTTACAACCATCTGCAAAGGGATGATCCTTGATAATGAAATATAACAGATTAGCAGCCTTTTCTTCTATACTTGGATATAATTCTTCTCCAAAGACATTTTGATATATAGCTGCTAATATTCCCTCTAGTTTACCTTTTTCTTTTTCTATTCCAAAGACACTTGAATTAAACTTCATTGAATCTATTAAGTCTCTACATTCCTTATATGTTAATTCATATATAGAATTCTTTCCTTCAGGTTTACTAATAGTTCCATGATCATAATCATCTAATAGTGATAATGCATTAGAATATGTTTCTATTACACTTAATACTTCCTTAGCATCTATCTCTAATGTAGAAGCTAACATTCTTGATTGAATTTCTATGGTCTTATTTAAAGCATCTAATCTTTTCTGATTAATAGAATATCCCTTTATCATATAATCTTTAAGAATAGAGGTTGCCCATTTTCTAAATTCAACACCATTTTTTGACTTTACTCGATAGCCAACAGATATGACAACATCTAGAGAATAAAAAGGTACTAACTGTTTTATATTAACAACACGCATTTTTTGCGTGTTGATATTTTTATCAACCTCTTCATCCTTAAAAACATTATTTATATGCTTACGAATAGTTTTTTCGTCCCTATCAAATAAAAGTGACATTTGATTAGCTGATAACCAAACTGTTTCTTTTTCCGGACTTACATTTACTTCTAACTCTAGGTTTCCGTTTACAAATTTTACAAATTCATTTTCCATTTCTTACACCTCACTTGTAAGGTGATTATAGAAAGGAAATGGCTGTTATTATTCCCAACATATTCCCATATTTTTGCCACTTTCAATGTGGAAAAGTGGATAAGTTTATTATGGTATTCTCTTATATAATGTAGCTAATGGATATTACTTCATATTTAATAATAATTATCGGAATTATTATCGATGCCCTTTTTATATACAATGATGATAAATATCATAATTCTTTATCAATTGTATTAAAGACATTGGCATCACTAGCTTTTGTGTTGTTGGCGTTTCATTTATACAAGGGGAAAGGATTATTAGTTATTATTGCCTTAATATTTGACATGCTAGGAGATTTTATCTTGATACTAAGAAACAGATATAAGAAGTATAAGGATATTATCTTTGCGTGTGGGACTATTTCGTTTTTTATAGCTCATATCTTATTTGCGACTTATTTGATTGGATTAAATGGTGAATGTATTAAATGGGGAATAGTAATCAACATCGTCTTATATGCGATTATCGCTATAGCCTTTAAATTATCATTAGACGTTAAGGGTTTTATCGGTATTTTAGGTGCTTGTTACCTATTTATTATTATGTTTAATAGTGGACTATCAATAACCAATTATCATTTAGTACCTACTCATGAGAATTTTGTATATATGGTAGGTTCTTTAATCTTTATATCATCTGATTTGGTATTAACTTTACATAAGTTTGGCAAGAACTCACCGGATTTCTTACAAATTGTTTATCGTGTCTTATATTATGTATCACAAATTATTTTAGCTTTATATATAGGTTTACTATGAGTGCTAAAGATGTGATAAAACGTATAATTTCTTATTGAATATAATTTTTAATTAACATAAAATTCCTACATTAGAAAGGAAAATATCGTGAAGTTATTATTTAAATATTTAAAAAAATATATATTTCTGATTGTGGCAGTGGTTCTATTTACTTTTGTACAAGTCCAAAGTGAATTAAAGTTACCTGATTATATGTCAGATATTGTCACCAATGGTATTCAATACAATGGTATTAGTGAGAATGTGCCAAGGGCAATTAGTGAAAAAGAATTTAATAAAGTATCCTTGTTTGTGGATGATTTGGATTCAATTTATACACTTGCTGAAAAGGATAGAGAATATAAGGTGGCTAATCAAGTTGTCTCTTTTAAGGAAAACGTTTATGTTTTAAACAAAGACTATGATGGCACTTTAGATAACGAATTGTCTAAGGCTATGACTTATGTGTTCTTGGCTGAAAAGGCTGGGGTTGATGATGATACTTTTAAGATGTTGAAGGATAATCCTTCAATGAAAAAACAATATCTTGAGAAGTTTGATGAGTATGTAAGTGGCCTACAAGATAATATGGGTTCAGTATCTAAGTTCTATATTCAAAGTGTCTATGAGGACATTGGTTTAAATGTAGAAACAGTTCAAAGTAACTACATCTTACATGAGGGGTTGCTGATGTTGGGTGTGGCTTTAGTTAGTATTTGTGCTCAATTATTATCTACTTATTTAGCTACAAAGATTGCGACTAATGTTGCCTATAGAATGAGAAGGGATGTCTACAATAAGGTAGAATCTTTTGCGAGTGCAGAGTTTTCTAAGTTTTCAACATCTTCTTTGATCACAAGAACAACCAATGATATTACTCAGATTCAACAATTGACTCAGATGTGTCTAAGAATGATGTTGATGGCGCCTTTGATGGGTATTACTTCTATCTTTAAGGTTATGAGATATCCTGATATGTTGTGGATTTTGTTGGTGGCTATTGGGGTTATTGCCTTCTGTATGATTTTATTGTTGATTTTTGCGCTTCCTAGATTTAAGAAGATGCAAACTTTGATTGATAAGTTAAATAATGTCATGCGTGAATTATTAGATGGATTGTTAGTAATTAGAGCTTTTAATACTGAAAGAAATGAAGAGAAGCGTTTTGATGTTTCTAATAGAGAACTATATGACAATGACTGGCATGTTAATAGGACTTTAATTTCTATTATGCCTATTATGATGCTTACTATGAATCTTTTGACTATAGGTATCTTATGGTATGGTGCTAAGTTGATTGATATCGATGTAATGTCAGTTGGTGACATGATGGCCTTTATTCAATATGCGATGCATGTAGTTATGAGCTTTATGATTCTAGCTATGGTGTGGACTATGGTACCTCGTGCTTTAGTTTCTCTTGGCAGAGTTAATGAAGTATTAAGCACTGAGAATACTATCATGGATAAGGATGATACTGTGGATGTACCGAGTGAGGGTGTATTAGCTTTCAATGATGTAAGTTTTAAGTATCCTAACGCGGAAGAGAATGTGCTTGAGCATATTAGTTTTAAGGCTTTACCAGGTGAGACAGTAGCTTTCATTGGTTCTACTGGTAGTGGTAAGTCTACTATTGTTAAGTTGATTCCACGTTTGTTTGATGTGAGTGAGGGTTCTATTACTTATGGTGATCATGATATCCGTGATTATAGGCAAAAGGATTTAAGAGATCATATTGGCTATGTTACTCAAAAGGCAATTTTGTTTAAGGGGACTATCAAATCAAATATTGAGTTTGGCGAAGAGATAGACGAGTCTGCTTTGAATTCAGCAATCGATATTGCTCAGGCAAGAGAGATTATTAGTGAGAAGGAACTTGGAGTAGATGAACCTATTACTCAGGGTGGTACTAATGTTTCTGGCGGTCAAAAACAGAGAATTTCAATTGCCCGTGCTTTGGCTAAAAAAGATGCGAATATCTTTATTTTTGATGATTCTTTTAGTGCTCTAGATTATAAAACTGATAAGAAACTAAGAGATGAGTTGGCTAAGATGATTGAGAAGAAGAAGTCTACTGTGCTTATTGTTGCTCAAAGAATTTCAACAATTAAGAATGCCGATAAGATTATCGTTTTGGATGAAGGCAAGATTGTTGGTATGGGTAAGCATAGTGAGCTAATGAAAGATTGTGATGTTTATAAGGAGATTGCATATTCACAATTGTCTAAGGAGGAATTAGAAGATGCCTGGGCATAGACCAATGAAAAAAGAGAAGGCCAAGAATTTTAAGGGCAGCATGCTTCATCTTCTTGACTATATTAAGGAATATCATTTAAGAATTGTCTTTGTATTAATTCTAGTTATTTGTTCTACTATTATCTCCGTAGTAGGGCCTAAGATTGCTGGTGGTATTACTACTAAAATCTATGAGGGCATTGTTGGTAAGGTAACCGGTGGTAGTGGTATTGATTTTGATGCCATCTTCAAGATTGTTACGACAATGGCAATCCTTTATGTATGTAGTGCTTTAATCAATTATGTTTCTAATTTGATTATGGTTAAGACTAGTGTTGATTTAACTTATCGTCTAAGAGATGATGTTTCTAAGAAGATAAATAGATTACCACTTAAGTTCTTTGATAAACATAGTCATGGTGAAATATTATCTAGAGTTACTAATGATGTAGATACTATTGCGAATAATTTGAGTAATACAATTACGCAAATGTTGTCTAGTGTAGTTACGGTTATTGGTGTGCTTTATATGATGTTTTCTATATCATTTAAGCTTACTATTGTAGCTTTATGTGTATTACCTTTAACCGCTTTTTGTGCAACTTTTATTGTTAAACATTCACAAAAATATTTCTATAAACAACAGGCAGCTTTAGGTGAGGCAAATGGTTTGATTGAAGAGATGTACTCAGGTCATTTAGTAGTTAAGGCTTATAACTATGAGGATAAGTCAATTAAGGACTTTGATAAGATTAATAAGAAGCTAGAGGAGTCTGCTCATAAGTCACAATTCTATTCAGCTATTATGATGCCGGTTACTGGTTTTATCGGTAATTTGATTTATGTAGCTGTATGTTTACTTGGTGGTTATGAGGCAATTAATGGCAGAATTACAGTTGGTGATATTCAAGCTTTAATTCAATATGTTAGAAACTTGAATCAACCAGTTTCCCAAGCTTCACAGTTATTGAGCAATATTCAATCAATGGCTGCTGCGGCTGAGCGTATTTTTGAAATTTTGGATGAAAAGGAAGAAGAACCTGATTGTGCAAATCCTGTTCAAATTTATGATGATAATGGTGATTTAACAATTAAGGGTAATGTTTCATTTGAGAATGTACGCTTTGGTTATAATCTGGATAATATCGTTATTAAGGATTTCTCGATGTATGTTAAGCCAGGTCAAAATGTAGCTATTGTTGGACCTACTGGTGCTGGTAAGACTACTCTTGTTAAGTTGTTGATGCGTTTCTATGAATTGAATGGTGGCACTATTTATGTTGATGGCCATGATATTAAGGATTATACAAGAAGTGATTTAAGATCTTTGTTTGGTATGGTTTTACAGGATACTTGGTTATATAGCGGTTCTATTAAAGACAATATCAAGTATGGTAAGTTGGATGCGACTGATGAAGAAGTATATGCAGCTTGTAAGATGGCTCATGTTCATCATTTCATTAAGACTTTGGATCAGGGCTATGATACACAAATATCTGATGAGACTAGTGGCATTTCCCAGGGCCAGAAGCAGTTGTTGACTATTGCGAGAGCTTTCTTGAAGGATCCTAAGATTTTGATTCTAGATGAGGCTACTTCTAGTGTTGATACGCGAACTGAAGAGTTGATTCAACAGGCTATGGAGAAGCTGATGGAGAATAGAACTTCGTTTGTCATTGCCCATCGTTTGAGTACTATTAAGAATGCTGATATTATTATCGTTCTTGATAAGGGTGATGTAGTTGAAGTAGGCAATCATCAAGAGTTGCTGGCTAAGAAGGGTTTCTATTACAACTTATATAATTCGCAATTTGAGGAATAGTTATATTCCTCTTTTTTATATAATTGAAGTAGATGAATGGAGAACACTATGAATAAAGAAGAAATGATTAAAAAGTATGAAGACTATAGAGAACGTTTAAATGCTTATGAACTGATGATTAATACAGTGTATTTTGATAAGAATACGATTGCGCCTGTAATGGGTAATAAGTATCGTAATCAGATGCTTAATACTATTGTGGGTGAGGCTTATGTGATTGAGACTGATCCTGAGATTATTAAGCTAGTTGATGAGTTAAGTGAAATGGACTTGGGTGAAGACTTAAACAGGGATGTTTTCTTGACTAAGAAGTCGCTTGAGAGTGTTTCTAAGTTTACTAAGGAAGAAGTGATGGAGTTTAATAATGCCTTTAGTGAATCTTTTGATGCTTGGTTAGTAGCTAAGGAAAAGGGTGATTATAGCTTGTTTGAGAAGCATTTAATTAAGGTTATTGAAATTGCGAAGAAGAAGGCAGTAAGACGTAATCCTAATGAATTAGCTTACAATGTGATGTTGGATGATTATGAAGAGGGTATGACTATTGATAAGTATGAAGAGTTCTTTAAGCTTATTAAGGAAGAATTATTGCCTTTGATTAAAGAAGTTGATAGTAAGAAGGATTATATTGATGATTCTTTCTTATATAAGTATTATCCAAAGGATAAACAAGCTTTATTTAATGAGAAATTAAAGGAATATATTTGTTTTGATAAGTCATGGGGTTATTTGGGTCAAAGTGAGCATCCTTTTACTAATGGTTTGAGTAAGAATGATGTTCGTATTACTACTAATTATGATGAATATAATATCGCTTCTAATATCTTTAGTGTTATTCATGAGGTTGGTCATGCTCATTATGAACATAATATTTTGGATAAGTATGATGGTACTAATATTAAGAAGTATATTTCTAGTGGTATGCATGAATCACAGTCTCGTTTCTTAGAGAATTATGTTGGCAGAAGAAAGTCTTTCTGGGTTGGTTTGTATCCTTATTTACAAGAACTATTTCCTGAGAATTTGGGTGGTGTTGATTTGGATGCTTTTATAAAAGCTATTAATGCATCTAAGTGTTCTTTGATTAGAACTGAGGCTGATGAATTGACTTATCCTATTCATATTTTAATTAGATATGAGATTGAAAAGGGCTTATGTGATGGTAGCATCAGTTGCGATGAATTAAACAAGACTTGGAATAAAAAGTATAAGGATTATTTGGGTGTTGATGTAACAAATGATAGAGATGGTATTTTACAGGATGTTCATTGGTCTGATGCCTCATTTGGTTATTTCCCTACTTATGCTTTGGGTAGTGCTTTTGGTGCTCAATTCTTAGCTACTGTTGAAAAGGAATTAGATTTAGATAGTTTACTAGAAAATGGTAAGTTTAATGAGCTAGTAGCTTATTTAAGAGATCATATTCAATTTGATGGTGCTTTACATAATTATGAATATATTTTAAATAGAGCTACTAAAGAGGATTTTAATCCTAGATATTATGTTGATTATTTAAAGGATAAGTATACAAAGCTTTATGAATAATATAGTTTCTTATGCAAGGGAAGTTGTTTCAACTTTTGAGGAACTTCCTTTCTCTAATGTAGATAGTTTGATTCTTTCGTGGCTTGCTTATTTTAGATATCCAAAGATTACTAAAGTAAGTACTTTTAGTGGTGCTAAGCTTAAGGATTTGTATTGCGTAGAATATTTTGATGACATGTTTAGCGATACTTATGATCCTGAAAGTAGTAGAGAGTTGTTTACTTATTTGGCTTGTAGCCCTCGTTTTAGGAATATTGTCCTAAAGGCTTATACTTGTAAGTCTGATAAGTCTAAACAGGAGCAGTTTTCAGCTATTACTTTTAAGATAAATGATCATTTTCATTATGTAGCCTATAGGGGTACTGATTCTACGATTGTGGGTTGGAAAGAGGATTTTAATATGGCCTTTAGGTATCCTATTAGGGCTCAAGAGGATGCTTATGATTATTTAAAGAAGATTGCCTTAAGAACAAATGGTGATTTGATGGTTGGTGGTCATTCTAAGGGTGGCAACTTGGCTGTTTATGCCTTGGCGAACAGCGATGATTTTATAAAGAGAAGAATAGCAAAAGCCTATTCACATGATGGTCCAGGCTTCTTAGAGGAAGTACTAAAGAGCGATAGTTTTCAATCTATCAGTAATAAGATTGATAAGACCGTTCCTAAGTCTTCGATGATTGGTATGTTTCTTCAACAACACGAAAATTATCGGGTAGTTTCTAGTAATAGTTTTAGTGTTTGGCAACATAATCCTTTCTCTTGGACTATTAAGGGTAATGATTTTGAATATATCGATGATTTAACTAATGATGCAAAGTATTTTAATACTACTTTAAATGAGTGGGTAGCAAGCCTAACTAATGAGGAAAGAGAAAGGCTTGTGGATATCTTGTTTAGTTTGATTGATGATGATGTTGATAAGACTGATGAGATTTTCAAGAATTGGCAAACTACTATTCCTAATGCCTTGAAGGTGATATCTAATACTGATGAACAAACTAAGAATTTTGTGAAGGATATTGTAAAGGAGTTCTTTAGTTTGTGTGTGAAGAATTTCCCTGAGTTGTTTAAGAAATAATAAGTTCGTTGTAAAAAGTGTGGTGTACTACAAAAGTTCGTTGTAAAAAGTGTAGTGATACCACATTTTTTCGTTGTAATTTTTGTGTTATTGGGATATACTACAAACGAAGGGTAGGTATACCAATGTATAGAGTAGCAATTGAACAATTAGTTAAATGGAAGGATAGTAAAAATCGTAAGCCTTTAATAATCGAGGGAACACGACAAGTTGGAAAAACTTGGTTGATGAAAGAGTTTGGTATGAAATGTTTTGAGGATACTGTGTATATAAACTTTGATTCTAATAGTACCATGGAATCATTGTTTGAGATGGACTTAAACACTGATCGTTTGATTACTGGAATTGAATTGTACGCTGGTAAAAAGATAGACCCTAATAAAACGTTGTTAATATTTGATGAGGTCCAAGAAGTTCCTAAAGCTTTAAGTTCACTTAAATATTTTTATGAGAATGCGCCCGAGTACCATATAGTGTGCGCTGGATCTTTGTTGGGCATTGCGCTTCATGAAGGCACATCATTTCCTGTTGGTAAGGTTGATTTTTTGAAACTTTATCCACTTTCTTTTAAGGAATTCTTAATAGCTAATGGAAAAGAGCAGTTTGAATCTTTGTTGGAAAAGAATGATTTTCAAATGATTACAAGTTTTAAACAAACTTATGTCGATGCTTTAAAACAATACTATTATGTCGGTGGTATGCCTGAGGTTGTGCAAAACTTTGTTGATAATAATGATTTTAATGAAGTAAGGGACATTCAAAAGAGAATTTTGGCGGCTTATGAACAAGACTTTTCTAAGCATGCACCAAATGAAATCGTTCCTAAGATTCGTATGTTGTGGAATAGCATTCCTTCACAACTTTCTAAAGAAAACAAGAAATTTATCTATGGTCTTGTTAGAGAAGGTGCACGCGCTAAAGATTATGAAACAGCAATCATGTGGTTGGCAGATTGTGGCCTTGTTCATAAAGTTAGTAGGGTAAATAATACTGGCATTCCTTTGAAGGCTTATGAGGATTTAAAGGCCTTTAAATTGTTTGTTCTAGATGTTGGTCTTTTGAGCTGTATGGCTGGTTTAAGTCAACGTACTTTGATAGAAGGTAATGAATTATTTGTGGAGTTTAAGGGGGCTTTAACCGAACAGTATGTGTGCCAACAAATTAAGACAATGGCTGATTTAAATCTTTATTACTATACAAATGATAGGGGCTCTTGTGAGATTGATTTTGTGATTGATGATGGTGAAAGAGTTATTCCAGTAGAAGTTAAAGCTGAAGAGAATTTAAGGGCGAAGAGTTTAAAGACTTATCAAGAAAAATTCTCTCCAAAATTATCAATCAGGACTTCTATGAGTGATTATAAGGATGAAGGTTGGTTAATTAATTTACCACTATATGCGATTGAGTGTATAAAGAATATTTAGGTTGGTTTATTTTTGTAGTTAAGAAACATATGGATACTATTTACAGTGACATAAAATGTTACTGTAAAATTTGAGGAAACTTCATATTTATTAACAAGAAAAAACTTCTATCACAAAAACGCTGAATAGATAACAAACGACTGCTTAATAAAGACAACTATAATATTTGTTCGTGATAGAGACCGTAAACATATTATTAATAAATATACACGGGGTAGCCAGATGCTATTCTTTTATTTTTGACTAAGTTTATAACATATTGTATACAACATTCAGGAGAGTATTATGGTTACATACAAAGATTATAAAAACAAATGTTTAGAAGATTCTGGTTTTAAAAAAGAG
>URCJ01000050.1 GCA_900546285.1 uncultured Solobacterium sp.
ATAATAGAAGGCTGTCTAAACTTGAGTTTTAATACTTAGGTTTTTGGACAGCCCCTTGTTTGTACATTAGTTACAGCTTACGCCACCATCAATAATGATTTCAGCACCAGTCATGAATTTAGCATCATCACTAGCGATATATAGAACAGCTGTAGAGATGTCTTCTACTTTGCCTGCAGGGATTGATGTATCTAGGCCTGCCATGATTCTACCTACACCAAATTGGCTGATATTAGTTTGACTGTTCATAACTTCAGTTTCAACACCGCCTGGACATACAACGTTACAACGAATCTTTCCAGCATACATGTATGCAGTGTTTTTAGTAGCACCAACAATAGCATGTTTAGATGCAGTATAAGCAACACCAGCTCTAGCACCACATACACCACCGATAGATGCGATGTTTACAATGTTGCCCTTTGTTTCTTGTTCTAACATTACTTGTACAGCTTTTCTCATGGCATAGATTGGACCATTTAAGTTAACTGCCATTACTTTGTTGTATAGTTCATCAGTTAATTCACCGATTGGAGTAAATTCATCCATGATACCAGCGTTATTTACAAGAACATCTAATTTACCACATTCTTTAACTGCATAATCGATCATACCGTTGTTTACTTCTTCTAAAGAAATATCACCTTGGTATGGAAGAATCTTTCCTGCAAAGCCTTCAGCTTCTTTAGCGATTTCTTCTAGTCTTTCTAGTCTTCTAGCTACTGCAATTACAGTTGCACCTTCTTTGGCAAAGTCTAGGGCAATCTTACGTCCCATACCAGAGCTAGCTCCAGTAACAACAACACACTTTCCTTCAAATCTCATTGTCTTTAATCTCCTTGTTAATTTATAAACATATTATATACCGATGGAAAATCAGATTAAATCAAGTTCACCTAGAATTTATAAAAAATATTTTAAATTTATCCTTGAAATATGCATGATGAATGACTATAATTCTTTAGAAGACTTTAATATAGTACGAGATACTATGAAGGCCGGGAATTATTATATGTTTTTTTTCATAAGGTCCACCCCATAGTATCAACTTATGGGGTTTTTGTTTATATAGGAGGATGTTATGGAAAAGTCAAAAATGTCATTAGCTAAGAAGATGGTTATCGCCCTTATTCTTGGTATTGTAGTTGGTATTGGAGCTATTTTATTAAGAGTTAAGTTAGTTGAAGGTGGTAGTCCAGAGACTTGGAATACTATCAATAATTTGTTGTTCGCAGATATTGCTGCTGAGGGCAATGAAAAAGCTATTGGTTTATTTTATATAATTGGTCAATTGTTCGTTAAGGCAATGCAAGTTATTATCATTCCTATGGTGTTCACATCAATTGTTATCGCAATGATTAGAATATCAGATGCTAAGAAGCTTGGTAGAATTGCTTCTAAAACAATTGGCTATTTTTTACTTACAACTGTTATCGCAATCTTGATTGCCTCAGTATGTGGTATGTTAAGCTATAATGCAGGCTTATTTAAGTCAGTTGAAACAGGTCTTGAGGCTGCAACTGGTAAGAGCGCTAGTAATCCATTGTTGATTCTAATTAATGCGGTACCAAATAACTTTGTATCAGCATTAAGTAATAATGGTGGTGTTCTTGCGATTGTTGTGTGTGCTGTTGCGGTTGGTTTAGGTATTAATTATAATCCTGAAAAGTTTAGTACTGTTTCAAAATTATGTTCAGAAATTTCAGAACTAGTTACAGTTATCTTGTCATTCATCGTAAACAAGTTTGCACCAGTTGCGATCTTTTGTTTATTAACTAGAACTTGTGCTGCTTATGGTGTTTCTTACTTAAAGCCAGCATTAAGTTATATCGTTTTAACTACAGTATTATTATTGTTGTTCTTGTTTGTGTTCTATCCTCTATTTGTATCAGTTACTACAAAGTGTAACCCTATTACTTTCGCTAAGAAGATTGCAAAGGTTGCCTTATTTGGTTTCTCTACTTCTTCAAGTGCTGCAACATTGCCAATGAATATGGAAACTGCTAAAGTAGAATTAGGTGTAAGTGATGAAATCGCATCATTTGTATTGCCTTTAGGTATGACTATTAATATGGATGGTACTGCTTTGATGCAAGTAGTTGCGACAATCTTTATCGCAGGTGTTGCTGGCTATAGCGTAAACTTCACACAAATTGTATTAATTGGTTTATTAGCAGTTATCGCATCAGTAGGTACTCCTGCCGCTCCTGGTGCAGGTGCTGTAATCTTATTTACAATTCTTTCGGGTGTGGGTTTCACAAATGAAATCGCCTTGTCTGTATATGCTTTAATCTTAGCTATCAATAGACCAATTGAGATGCTAGTTACTGCGTTGAATGTTACAGGTGATACTGCTTGTGCTATGGCTGTTGCCAAGAGTGAAGATGGCCTTGATGAGAACGCATTTAATGCAGAAAGCGGAGAGTATGGAGAAGAAATTACTAAAAGTTCTATCTAATGAAGGTAGTGGCTGTTACTTCACTATGAAGTTGGCCACTGATGAGAATCTTGATATTAAGCCAGGTCAATTCTTGAATCTTCAGATTAAGGAAAAGAGTTTAAGAAGACCTATTTCTATCAGTGATTACAAGGATGGTGTTATTACTTTAGCTATTAAGATTAATGGTGAGGGTACAAAGATTTTATCTGAAATGAGTGTCGGCGAAGAGCTTGACACTTTATTGCCACTTGGAAATGGTATTGATTTGGATTTATTTGAAGATGAGATTCTATTAGTTGGTGGTGGCATTGGTGTAGCACCATTACTATATATCGCAAGAGAGGCTAAAAATAAAGGTTTAAAGGTTACTACTGTACTTGGCTTTGGTAATAGAGAGAATACAATTCTTTTAGAAGAGATTAAGGCTTATAGTGATAATTTCTATGTTAGTTATGACAGTGATGGCTTAAATGTTGTTGATGTCTTAAAAAGAGAAGGCTTAGAAACAATTAAATATTTTGCGTGTGGTCCGCTTGTTATGTTAAAAGGTGTGGCGTCTTATTGTAAGGAAGGCTACTGTTCTTTGGAAGCTAGAATGGGCTGTGGCTTTGGTGCTTGTATGGGCTGTTCAGCTACGTTTAAGAGTGGTCGTAAAAGAGTTTGTAAAGAAGGTCCAGTGTTTGAGGCGGAGGATATTATATGGGAAAACTTGATGTAGAATTATCTAATCTAAAATTAAAGAATCCTTTGATTCCTGCTTCTGGTACTTTCGGTTATGGCTTTGAGTTTGCAGAGTTCTATGACATTAATATCCTAGGTTCTTTTTCAATCAAGGGTACTACTCTAGAACCTCGTGATGGTAATAGACTACCAAGAATTGCTGAATATGCAGGTGGGATGTTAAATAGTGTAGGTTTAGAAAATCCTGGTGTTGATAAAGTAGTTAATGAGTATTTTCCTAAGTTAAAGGAAATTTATCATGGTAAGGTTTTTGCGAATGTGTCTGGTTTCTCTCTTGAACAATATAGAGAGTGTGCAAGAAAACTAGATAAGGAAGATCTTGTAGGTATTATTGAGCTTAATATCTCTTGTCCTAATGTGCATGGTGGTGGTATGTCTTTTGGGACTGATATCGAAAGTGCAGTTAGTGTTTTAAAAGAGGTAAAGAGTGTTTGTACAAAGCCAGTGTATGTAAAGTGTACTCCTCAATGTAAGGATATCGTTAAGATGGCTAAGGCTTTAGAAGAGAATGGTGCCGATGGCTTAGTGTTATTAAATACTTTCTTAGGTATGCGTTTTGATATTAGAACTGGTAAGCCAATCTTAGATAATCTAACAGGTGGTGTTTCTGGCAAGGGTATTTATCCAATTGTTCTAGAGACAATTTATAAGGTATATAAAGAAGTTAATATTCCAATCGTTGGTTGTGGTGGCGTGTCTTGTGCTAAGGATGTAGTTGAGATGATGTCTGCTGGTGCTAGTGCGGTTGAGATTGGTACTGAGAATCTAATTAATCCTTATGCTTGTAAGGAAATAATTGATGATTTAGGTCTTTTATTAGATGAACTAAAAATAGATAATATAAGTAGTATTATTGGAAGGAGTCATAATGTCTAGAGAAGTTATAGTTGCGTGCGATTTTAAGGATAAGGAAACTTTACTTTCTTTCCTTGATAAGTTTGATGGTGATAAGAAACCTTTCTTAAAGATTGGTATGGAAATTTTCTATGGTCAAGGACCAGAACTTGTAAGAGAGATTAAGAAAAGAGGTCATAAGGTTTTCCTTGATCTAAAGTTACACGATATTCCAAATACTGTTTATAAGGCTATGTTGAATCTTGCTGATCTTGATGTAGATATGGTTAATGTTCATGCAGGCGGCGGTATTGAGATGATGAAGGCTGCAAAAAGAGCACTAACTGAAAAGGGTAAGGATACAAAGTTACTTGCTGTTACAATCTTAACTAGTTTAAATAGTGAGAGTATCGCTAATGAATTATTGATCAGTAAGGATTTAAATGAGACAGTAGTTCATTATGCTAAGAATGCTAAACAAGCAGGATGTGATGGTGTAGTTTGTTCACCTTTAGAGAGTGGTGTTGTTAAGGAAAACTGTGGTAGTGATTTCTTAACTGTTACTCCTGGTGTTCGTTTTGCGGATGATGATAAGGGTGATCAAAAAAGAGTTACTACTCCAGCTTTAGCTAAGGAATTAGGTTCTTCTTATATTGTAGTAGGAAGAAGTATTACAGCTGCTAGCGATCCAAAGGCTGCTTATTTAAGAGCTTGTGAAGAATTTGAAGGGGAATAATTTACATGGAAAGAAAAATTGCGGAAGATTTATTAAAGATTAAGGCTGTGTTCTTAAGACCAGAGGAACCATTTACTTGGGCTAGTGGTATTAAGTCACCTATTTATTGTGATAACCGTTTAACATTATCTGATGTTGAAGTTAGAAATGATGTTGAAAATGCTATCGCAGAACTTATTAAGAAGTATTATCCAGAGACTGAGATGGTAATTGGTACTTCTACTGCCGGTATTGCCCATGCTGCTATTGTTGCTACTATCTTAAACCTACCTATGGGTTATGTTAGAGGTTCTAACAAGGATCATGGTAGAAATAATAAGATTGAGGGTAAGGTTGAACCTGGTACTAAGTGTGTTGTAGTTGAAGATTTAATTTCTACTGCTAAGTCTGCAATTGAAGTTTGTGAGACTTTAAGAGAAGTTGGTGCTGAAGTATTAGGTATCGCATCTATTTTCACTTATGGTATGACTAAGTCTTCTGATAAGTTAGCTGAACATAATATCATCAATCATTCAGCAAGTAACTATGATACTTTGATTGATGTAGCTATTGAATGTGGTTATATCGAGGCTCTTCAAAAGGATGCTTTGTTAGCTTTCAGAAATAATCCTGATGATGAATCTTGGATTAATAAATAGTTGATTTAAAAAGTTGCTTACTGTATGTAAGCAACTTTTTAAATATCTTTACTGTATTCTACAAAGGTTCTAATTACATGTAATCCATTTCTTTCATAATATCTTTTTCCATCTTCATCGGTTGTCATAAAAAACATATGATAAATACCTTTTTTGGCCATATCTAATAGGCAAAAGTTAAGTAAAACACTTCCTATTCCTTCGTTTCGGTAATCCTTCCCGATGCCTATAGGACCAAAGCGCATTTCATTGTCGTCAATTGCTCTATTTGCACAGCCACATATTTTATTGTTGGGGTCTAGTACTAAGATAATTCTTTCTTCAGCTTTTCTTTTTTGCATAGCGATTAAAGCATTTCTTTTCCATCCGCCACCAAATTCGTTTTTAAGAAATTCAAGCAGTTCTAGTGAATATTCGTATTTGAAATTGATAAATATATATCCTTTGTTTAATAGTGTTTGATATTTGTTGACAGTTTTTTCATCAAAGTGAAAACCATGCAAGTCTCTTGCCATAGAATAATGACTTAATCCTTGGACGTATCCTAATTTATCTAAAAATGGTTTACTTTCTGGGTAATTTTCTATATCAACACCGTAAAAGAAGTAATTAGGGGAATAAGAAGCAATTATTATTTTTTTAGTGTCTTTAAGTTTTTTAATAATGATGTCATGCATAGTTTTACCAATGCCTTTATTACGATATTTTTCTTCTACAAAGAAAACATTGATCCATGCTTTTTCACTTTCTAATCCTCTTTCTAAATATGGGAATTTTCTTTTGGTCGCCATTAGAAACCCAACTACTTTATTATTGTCTAGAGCTAAAACTGTTAGATGTTTGTCAAAGTTTTCATCAAAAAGAGCTTTGTTTTCAAATATTTCTTTTGAAATAACATCGTGTACTAAACACTTATTCCAGAGGCTGATTACTTCATTTTCATAGGTCTGATTAAATTCTATATATTCCATACGCTAATAATATAAAGCGATTTTTTAAAAAACAAGAGTTTGAATATAAGTGTTTCGAAAATGTTAAAAAGTAAAACTTTATTGTTATTTACGTGCTTACATTCTTTTTTTATTATGAAGAAAACAAGGATGGATTAATATATGAAAAAAGGATTAGCTTATTTATTACCGAATACTAAAGAATTTAAGGAAATAATTGATTATGATTATCGTTTCTTGTGTGCCTTTAAACATAAGGATGAACTACCTAAAACTTACCTTAAAGGTTATGAATGGAAGATGACTGTTGTATATAGGAAGTTTCAAGTTAACCAAGATAATATTTGGGGAAGGTATTATAAATGGAAACTACATCGTTGGGAATTGAAGACCGGTATTAGTTTTGAAGATAATACAAGTATTGGTAAGGGTTTTATTATTGGACATTGGGGTAAGATTGTGATTAATGGTAAGGCAAAATTTGGAAATCAATTCTTTGTGACTCATAACGTGACAATAGGAAGAGATATAAGGGGTAAAAGAAAAGGAACGCCTACCTTTGGTGATAGAGTAGTTATTAGGACTAATTCTACTGTTACGGGTAATATTCATATTGGCAATGATGTTTTGATTGCACCGAATACTTTCGTGAATTTTGATGTACCAGATCATAGTGTTGTAATTGGTAATCCTGCAACAATTCATCATCGAGATAATGCAACGGAAGGTCATTTACCAGATTTTGATTTACAATAGTATATAAATAAATTTTTTTCACGAGGTGAGCAGATGGAAGTGTTAGAAAAATTAAGATTTCATAGTATTACTAGGTTTCAGTTTAAGACCTATAAAGAAGGTGTGAATAAACATATTGAAAAGAGACCACACTATGGTTTTATATTTTGTATACAAGGAAGCGCTATGTTTATTTATGGTGACAAGAAATATAAATGTGATCAGAAACATGTTATTTTAGTTCCTAAGAATTGCACCTATGATTTTCATATTAATGCAGATAATATTTTTCCAATCATTGATTTTGAATTAGATGGCGGTTTCTTTGATGAAGTCTATAGTATAGATTGTTTTGAGAGTAATACTTTTTATAAGAATTTTCTAAAGATGGAAAAAAGATATTTATACAATCTTGAATCAAGAGAACTTATGGGCTTAAGTGAACTATATGATATTACCGCAAGGCTTAATGGGTATGGCCATTATGATCATAAATATGACATTATAAAGCCTTGTGAACAATATATTAGAGAGAATGTTTATAAGGAAATTAAGATGTGCGAGGTGGCTAAGAAAGCTAATATTTCCGAAGTTTATTTTCGTCGTCTATTTAAAGAGAAGTATCATTTTTCTCCTCTTGAATATATCGAAGAAATGCGTATGCATAGAGCTAAAGAGTTACTTATAAGTGATGAAAATCTAAATATTGGTGAGATTGCGATTGAGTGTGGATATGATAGTGTCTATGCTTTTTCTAGGGCTTTTAAGAACATGGTAGGCATGTCTCCGAATAAATTTAGGAAAATGTATACTGTTTCGAAATAGATAAATTTTTTATCGGCGTAGCCATTTTTGTTAAAAATAATGAAATCTATAATGAAAGCGGTTCCAAAAAGAGATGCTGCCTCTTTTATAAAAACAGCAATTTTTACTCAAGGGGAGGATTATTATGAGTGAAAAATCACTTGCCACTTTAATCGTAGAAGGTTTGGGTGGAGTTGAGAATGTGGTTTCCATTGAAAACTGTATGACTCGTTTAAGAACAGTTGTCAAAGATCCCACAAAGGTTGACAAAGGCGCTCTTAAGGCTATTAAGGGTGTCATGAGAATTGCTGGTACAGATAATGAACCACAAATCATCGTTGGTCCAGGTGTCGCTGATACAGCATGTGAAGAAATCAAGAGTATGCCTGGTATTAAACTTACTGTTAATACAGAAGCAGTGATGACTAAGAAGGACGCAAAAGGTATTTTCTCAATTTTCGCTAAAGTATTTACACCATTAATTCCAGTGTTTGCAGGAGCAGGCTTGATCTTTGGTGTAATGAATATTTTCAAGGCTATTTGGAATGTTAATCCTGGAATTATCTTATTTAATCCAAATGATTCAACATTCATGTTGGCTTTACAAGTATTAGCTAGTACTTTCTTTACATACTTGAATATCGCAGTTGCAGCTAGTGCTGCTAAGGTAATGGGTGGTAACCCATACTTAGGTTTGGTTGCAGGTGGTATCATTATTAATCTTGGTGGTTTAGCTGGTAAACCTGGTTTATTTGGTGAGACTATCGTTAATGGCCGTGGTGGCACTTTGGCTGCTTTGGCTGCTGGTATTCTAATCGCCTTAGTTGAAAGAAAAGTTAAGAAACATTGTCCTGATGCATTGAAGATTCATGTACCACCAATTGTTTCAATTGTTGTGGTTGGTTTACTTGTAATCTATGTAATTCAACCTGTTGCTGGTTTGATTTCTGATGGTATTACTAATGGCTTCTTATGGTTGCTAGATAATGTTGGACCATTCGCATATGGTATTATTGCCGCTTTCTTCTTACCTTTAGTTATGACTGGTATGCACCATGGTTTGTCTCCAGTTCATACTACTTTCATTGAAACTCTTGGCTATACACCAATTTACTCTTGTTGTTCTCTAGCTGGTGGTGGTCAAGTAGGTGCTGCTCTAGCTTTACTTGTTAAGTATAAGAAAGAAAAAGGTTTGAAGGAAGCTTGTATCGGTGGTCTTCCTGCTGGTATCTTAGGCATAGGTGAGCCATTGATCTTTGGTGTATCATTACCCCACTTGGACGTCCATTCATTTGTGCTTGTGCTGGCGCCTTTGTAGGTGGTTGTGTTCTAGGCATGTTCCCAGGACAAGGTGCAATTACTATGAATGTTTCTGGTATCCTTGGTGGTATTGTTAATACAAGACCTTTAGCGTATTACTTGGCTTATTTTGTATCTGTTGTTGCTGCTTTCATCATTACTATTGGTGTTGGTGTTAAGGACAAAGCTTTGGATGCGTTTAGGGACTAGTAAATAGCTTAAGATAATTTATTAAGTAATCCTTTAAAACTCACGAATTAGAGGATTACTTTTTAATTTCGAAAATGTTAAAAATATAAACTTTATAGTCATTTACTTGTTTTTGCATCTTGATATTATTGATTTATAAATGGAGAAAAAGATGCGTTTTGACAATTTGATAATTTATAGTGATGTAGATGGAACGGCTACCTATTCTATAGGTAGGAAAGCTTATGTTTCAAAGGAAAACAAAGATGCGATTAATGATTTTGTGAAAAATGGCGGTTTATTTGGAGTGGCCAGTGGTAGAAGCCATAATTCGATATTAAAAACTTTTGTGGATATAAATATCAATATGCCTTTGGTTGAATCTAATGGTGCCGCTGTCTATGATTTTGATAAACAAGAGTATTTATTTATCAATTTTATAAGTAATGAGGCCAAAGAATTCGTTTATAAGCTTATCTTGAGTAATAAAAATTTAATGATGACAGCATTAGATGAATTTGATACATATAAGATTATCACTAATGACGAAAGGGATTCTTGGGTTCTTGATTTTAAAAGGGATTTGATTTCTTATGATGAGCTTATGGATAAAAGAATACTAAAGTGCGCAATTTTAGCTTTGAAAGAAGATATTGATTCTATACTTGATGTGATTAAAGATAATGAATATTTATATCATTTAAAATCTGCTAGAAGTGCCGATATATATCTAGAAATGTTCGATTTATTCGCAGGTAAGGATCTTGGCATTAAGAGAGTTATTGAGGAATATAGCTTAGATAATAAAACATTGGTATGTATAGGTGATCATTATAACGATATCGAGATGCTGAAGATGGCGGATATTGCGATTTGTCCTAAGAATGCAGTAGATGAAGTTAAAAATATTTGTGAGTATGTTGCTGATGATTGTCATAATAACGCAATAAAAGGTGCTATAGAGTATCTAAGGAGTAGATGATGAAAGAAGTTGAATTATTGAGCATTGGTAATGGAAGGGTTGCTAAGTTAGAAACTTTTCCTGATGAAGTAATTTCTGATGGTACATTGGGTGATGGCTTTGTGCTTAATTTAAAGGATAATGTTTTGGTTGCGCCGTTTTCTGGAGAAATAACAGTAGTTTATCCAACCGGGCATGCGATTTGTATGGTTGGTGATAATGGCGTTCAAATGATGATTCATATTGGAGCTGAAACTTACAACATCGTAGGTTTGAATAAAACTTTAGTTAAGGTTGGTGATAGGGTTGAAGCCGGTGATAAATTGGTTAAGACTGATGTTAAAAAACTGATTAAAAAAACAGGTAGTGATGCTATTGCGGTTGTGTTTTTAAATGGAGAAAAAGTTGTTGATTTAAAGAATGAATGTAATGTAAAGCATCTAGAAAATATGGCTAAGTTGGCGGTTGAATGA
>URCJ01000051.1 GCA_900546285.1 uncultured Solobacterium sp.
GTTTCTTATTTCAATGATATTTTCTTTAGTTATACAAAATCATCAAAGTTAAGGATATATAGAAAGAAGGGATCATATGGGTGAATATAAGTGGGTTAGTATAGGCTGTGGTGCCATTGCCAATGAGTTAGCTAAAAGTGGTGTGAAACTATATGGAGTAGCTAACAGATCATATGATAAGGCATTAGCTTTTGCGAATAAATATGGCATCGAGAAAGTATATAAAAATATTGATGATGTATATAAGGATAGAGATGTAGATATTATTTATATTTCAACACCTAATAATACCCATATTTCTTTTATAAAGGATGCCTTGAGTGCTGGTAAGCATGTCTTGTGTGAGAAATCAATTACACTTAATTCAAGGGAATTAGAAGAAGCTGTTGAGTTGGCTGAAAAGAATAATGTGGTATTGGCTGAGGCAATGACTATATATCATATGCCTATTTATAAGGAATTAAAGAGAAGAATTGATAATGATGAATTTGGGAAATTAAATTTAATTCAAATGAATTTTGGCAGTTTCAAGGAATATGATATGAATAATCGCTTCTTTAATAAAAATTTAGCAGGTGGGGCAATGTTGGATATTGGTGTTTATGCCTTGTCTTTTGTGCGCTATTTTATGTCTTCAAAACCTAATCAAATATTGTCTCAGGTAAAGTTTGCACCAAGTGGCGTGGATGAGATGGCTTCTATTCTTTTAAAGAATAAGGAAGAAGAGATGGCTAGTGTCATTCTTTCGATTCATTCTAAACAGCCAAAAAGAGGAACTCTTTCTTTCGAGAAGGCTTATATAGAGGTCTATGAGTATCCTAGAGCCAATGAAGCTATTATTACTTATACTGATGATGGTCATAAGGAAGTAATAAAGGAAGGTTCAACTTCTATGTCTTTGGAATATGAAGT
This sequence comes from uncultured Solobacterium sp., assembly GCA_900546285.1. GTDB lineage: Bacteria > Bacillota_I > Bacilli_A > Erysipelotrichales > Erysipelotrichaceae > Colivicinus. Next base: position 913 of record URCJ01000051.1, read on the forward strand.
TAGGGATATGGAGATGGCAGTTAATGGTGATGACCATATGCATCTAGACTATACTATTGATGTTATGGATATGATGACAAGTATTAGAGAAGATTGGGGTATGAAGTATCCTAATGAGGAATAATATTTATTGGGTCAATAAATGACCCAATAAATGACTCTATATGACCCAATATATTAAAATGTATACATATAGAAAGATGGAATAATATGGAATATATAAGAGTGACAAAAGAGAATATTGATAAGGAGCATATCTGTTGTGCTATTTCTAGTAATAAGGATGTACAGGTTATATCTAAGAAAGATTGGTTAAGAGATAGTTTTGATGATGGACTAGTATTTCTTAAAAGTGTTGAAAGAGGCAAGTGTTTTATTGAATATATACCGGCTGAGAATGCTTGGAACCCTATTGATGCCAAGGATTATATGTATATAGATTGCCTTTGGGTAGCAGGTTCTTTTAAGGGACATGGCTATTCTAGTGAATTGTTGGAATATTGTATAAATGATAGTAAAGAAAAGGGTAAGAAGGGCTTGTGTATTCTTTGTGCCAACAAGAAGAAGCCTTTCTTGGCTGATCCTAAATTTCTAAAATATAAGGGGTTTCAAGTTTGTGATGAGGCTGATAATGGTGTTGAACTATGGTATCTACCTTTTGATGATGTAAGTAATAAGCCAAGGTTTAAAGAATGTGCTAAGCATCCTTATGTTGATGAAAAGGGTTATGTCTTGTATTACACAAATCAATGTCCCTTTAATGCTAAATATGTACCAATGTTAGAGGATATTGCCAAAGAACATAATGTTCCTTTTAAGGCTATTCATATTACAACTAAAAAACAAGCTCAAAGCGTACCTACACCAGTTACAACTTATGCCTTGTTTCATGATGGCGAATATCTAACAAATGAACAAATGAATGTTAATAAGTTTTTGAGGTTGGTAAAATGAAATATTTATATTTACATGGTTTAGGACAAACAAGTGATAGTTGGAATAATGTGATAAAAGAAACTAAAGTAGCAGGTGATAGTATAAGCTTAAGCTTAAATGATATGTTGGCTGACAAGTGTGCAACTTATGATGAATTATATTCTGCTTTAAAAAAAGAATGCGATAAGTATGATGATGTTGTCCTATGTGGCTTATCATTGGGTGCGGTATTAGCTTTAAATTATGCATTGGATTTTCCAGATAAAATAAAGAGTCTTGTGCTTATTGCGCCACAATATAAGATGCCAAAGCTTTTATTAAAACTTCAAAATTTAATGTTTAAATTTATGCCAGCTTCAAATTTTGATTCCATAGGGTTTAAGAAAGAAGATTTTATTAGTTTGTGTGCTTCGATGGCTAAATTAGATTTTGGTCATTCACTTGATAATATTTCTTGTCCTGTTCTTGTTGTTTGTGGAGAAAAGGATAATGTGAACAAGAAAGCTTCAAAAGAGCTGGTTAATCATTTAAAAGACGCCAATTATTTAGAATTATTAAATACAGGTCATCAGGCGAATATTGAATCCTATAAGGAATTGGCTTTGAATTTAAACAAGTTTTATCAGAAAAATATTGATTAACTCAATACTTTTCTGATTTCTTAAGCAATTTCTTATAGGATAAGTCTATCGCAAAGGCTCCTAGTGGTGCTGTAAGGACAATAGCGAGTACTGCAACTGTTAAAACAATATCACCACAGCTTAGTCCTAATGATAGTGGTATGCCACCAATGGCTGCTTGTACGGTTGCCTTTGGAGTGTAGGCTATCATCGCAAATAATTTTTCTTTCTTGTTTAGTTTAGTTTTTAATAAACAAACAAAGACACCAAACATTCTAAAGATTAAAGCTAATATTATAAGTAATAAGGCTTTAAAACCTACATGACTTAGATAATTGATGTTAACGGTGGCACCTACAAGTACGAACAAGAATACTTCAGCTCCTACCCATAACTTTCCATACTTGATTGATAGTCTTTTGGCAACAACTTCCCTGTTTCTTTTTAAGCCTACTCCTATAAACATGATTGCGATAAGGCTTGAAAAGGTGATTGAAGTAGTTAAGAAATCTTCTATTACTACCAGTAATAACGAGATACTTAGGATAATAAGGACTTTTGTTGTGTCTCTTATATGAATGTTTTTAAAAAAGAAAGCTAATGCATATCCTAATAAAAGTCCTATAAGGATACCTAAGAAAATAGATATAGGAATATTGATGAAGCTCATAATATTAGCACCTTGTCCTTGTGCCATACCAATAAATGTTGAGAACAAGACAATGACATAGACATCATCTACTGAGGCTCCTGCTAGGATTAGATCAGGGATGCCTTTATATCCTTCATCCATCAGTTTGACCATTCTAGGTACTACTACTGCGGGTGATACAGCTGCAAGTACGGAGCCTAGGATTAGGGATTCTAATGGGCTTAAATCTAAAAGTGTGGGTGCTAGTAATAAAACGCCCAACAGTTCAAATGTAGCAGGTAGAAAGCACATTAAGATGGCGGGTCTACCAAGTTTTCTTAAAGCAGATAAGTCTAGTCCTAAACCAGCTCTTGTTAAGATGATGATAAGAGCTATTTTTCTTAGGTCACCTGATATAGCTAAAATATTAGGGTCTAACATGTTTAAGACATAGGGACCAAGTATGATACCTGTTAGTAACATTCCTAATAGGCTTGGCAACTTTAATTTTTGGCAGATATGTCCTAAAGACATGCCCATGATTAGGATTAATGAAATACTTAATAACATAATTTTCCTTTCTAAAAAGATAAAAAGCTGAAGCCCTCTGCGTTTTAAAATATGCAGAAGTCATCAGCTTTATAAGCGGTTTAAGCAATTGCTTAGGGAGAACCTCATTCCCTTGTTTAATATTATACAGTGGTATGTAAGATTTCTCTGATGATTTTCTTTTCATACATCATTTCTTTTAATGTATTGACATCATCAATTTCTTTATCAATACCATCAAAGTATTTTCTTACCTTGTTCATTAAAGGTTGATAGTTTTTATCTAGTTTTGTTTTCTTGTTATGGTAGGCATCATTATAGTAGATATAGATAAGTGTTTTGATAATTGATAAACAAGAATTTTCAATCCAAAACTTACAAGTATCAAAGTCAGGAAGATATTGTTCAAGTAGTTTAATGATTATTTCTCTACCATCTTCATTGTTTTGATAGATGTCTACATAAGTGAAGTCAAATTGTTTAATGAAATCTTCATTAAAGTAATCAAAGGCGTCACCATTAATAATCTTGATTGGTTTGTTTGGAAACTTGTCTTTGATTAAATTGAATAGTTCAATTACTTCTTTTTCTCTTTCGATTACGGTAATTGATTCTACTTTTTCATTAAGCAGTGCCATATAAACAAAATAACCAATACCTAGTCCAAAGGTTAAAACCTTACCATGTGCCATCTTGGCATAGGGGTCGTTGGTTCTAAATTCTGAGATAGAAGCCATCATCCATTCTTTGTTTTTTTGTTTAAGAAAAGGCATTTCTACATCATCCCTGTAGGCTCTTAGTATCATATAGTCTTTTAGTTCTTTGTCTTTGTCATCTTGAATTTCATCAATATTAAATAGATAACCCTTATTGATAGTTACTGTTTCATAGCTAAAGCCTTTTTGGTTACATTTTTTAAAGTCGATGTTTTTAAGGTAGGGATTATTGATATATTCTTCCTTATTTATAAATAAAGAATCAATTTTATCTTGTTCCCCACTGGCTATTATTTCTTTAATAGCTTCCTTTTCTACACTTGGTTCTACGTATCCATCTAGGTAGTCGTTTTGATAATTTGAGTCAATATTTGATTGTAAACGCTTTAAGTAGTTCTTAATTTCCTTTGTTTGTTTAATTCTCATATTTCTATTGTAGAATGTTTTGGGAGGATTTTTATGTTTAGTGCAACTTTAAATCAAATGCTTTTTTTATTTTGTTGTATATTAGTTGGTTTTTTCTTAAAGAAAAAGAAACTTTTAGGTGACAATTGTGAGAGTGTTATTTCTAAATTAGAAAATTTAATTTTAATTCCTTGTCTATTGATGCAGTCATTTTATACAAACTGTACTTTTGATAGTTTGAAGAATAATGCAGAATTATTGTTCTATGGACTTGGTTTTGTCTTATTACAAGTTTTGTTAGCTTATGTTCTTGCGCCTATTTTTAAGCCTACTGCTGATGAAAAGGGCATTTTTGTGTATTCTTTATCGGTTGTAAATTTCTCTTTTATGGGAAATTCGTTGGTGGCTTCTTTATTTGGTGCTGAGATGTTATATAAATATTTAATTTTTTCTATGCCTCTTAATGTCTTGGCTTTCTCTATTGGCTATATGTGGTTGTCTGGTGAAAGCTTTAGTTTTAAGAAGTTGTTGAATCCGATTATGATTTCTATGATTATTGGTATTGTCATTGGTTTAACTGGAATTGAGCTTCCAATCTTTATTAAACAAAGTATTTCAAGTTTAGCTAATTGTTTCTCACCTTTAGCGATGATTCTTACAGGTTTAGTAATTGGTGGTTATGATATTAAGAGTCTATTGAAGAATAAGAGAGTTTATTTATTAACTTTAGTTAGATGTATCTTATTGCCTTTGGTGTTATTGAGTGTTGTTAAGCTTATTGGCTTAAGACAAGAGATTATTACATTATTAGTATTTATTTGTGCAATGCCTCTTGGTTTAAATACAATTGTTGTACCTAGTGCTTTTGGCAAGGATACAACTCTTGGTGCTAGTATGGCTTTGATTTCTAATATCTTAGGTTTAATTAGTGTTCCTTTGTTTTTGTTTGCGTTTGTGGTGTAGACTAGTATTATGAGTTTAACTGCAGGAATTATTGGACTACCTAATGTTGGTAAGTCAACTTTATTTAATGCTATTACGAATTCAAGGGTTGAGGCGGCTAATTATCCTTTCGCAACAATTGAGCCAAATGTTGGTGTTGTTGAGGTTAAGGATCAAAGACTTATTAATTTAGCTGAAATTTTTGAACCAGAAAGGACTATTTTCACAACTTTTGAATTCACGGATATCGCTGGTCTTGTAAAGGGTGCAAGTACTGGTGAGGGTCTTGGTAATAAGTTTTTAGCCAATATCAGAGAAGTGGATGCGATTTGTCATGTTGTTAGATGTTTTGAAGATAATGACATTCAACATGTTTATAATCGTGTGGATCCAGTTGATGATATTGAGATTATTAATTATGAATTAATTATGGCTGATATGGCTACTTGTGAGAATCGTATTTCTAAGGTAGAGAAGAAGGCTTTGACTACTAAGGATAGCGAGGCTATGTTTGAGTACAATATCTTAAAAAGAGTTCATGATGCGCTTGGTCAATCAAAGTTAGTTCGTTCTTTAGAGTTTAATGATGAAGAGCGGGCTTATTTGAAGCAATTCTGTTTCTTGACTGCTAAGCCTGTTATTTATATCGGCAATATTAAAGAGGAAGAGATTAATGATCCAACAACTAATCCTCATTATGTAGCTTTATGTGAGTATGCTGCTAAGGAAAATAGTGAGGTTGTTGCGATTAGTGCTCATATTGAAGAAGAATTGAGTGATTTGGATAAGGAAGAGAAAGAGGCTTTCTTACAAGATTTAGGTATTAACCATTCAGGTCTTGATGAGTTGATTTTGAAGGCTTATAAGACTTTGGGTCTTAAGACTTTCTTTACGGTTGGTAAGGATGAGTGCCGTGGTTGGACTTTCACCGATGGCATGAAGGCGCCTGATTGTGCTGGTGTTATTCATACCGATTTCAAGAGAGGTTTCATTAAGGCTGAAGTTTATGCTTATGATGATATGATGGAGTATAAGTCAGAGGCTAAGCTTAAGGAAGCTGGTAAGATTCGTCAAGAGGGCAAGGAGTATGTCGTTAAGGATGGCGATGTAATCTTCTTCAAATTTAATGTTTAAGAAATTTAGATACTAACTTATGTTGGTATCTTTTTTTTATGAAAAAATTGCACTAAACTTTTAGTAGTGGGGAAAATTGTGTATGAAAACATTAGATCAGATTGAAATTGGAAGTAGTGCAAGAATTATAGAAGTTGGGGGTAGTGGTGCCCTTAGACAACATTTTTTAGATATGGGTATTGTCCCTGGTGCTGAGTTTACGGTTAAGAAGTTGGCACCAATGGGTGATCCTATGGAGATAGAGATTCATGGTTATGAATTGACTTTAAGGCTTCAAGAGGGCGAGAAGATTAAGGTTGAGCCTATCAAAGAGAGAACAAGAAAACATGTCAGTATTGAGCGTGTTAAGGATAGTGATCATCCAGGTTTGGGTGAAGATGGTAAGTATCATAATGAAGAGGATGATTTAAAGAAGTTGCCTGATGATGAATTAATTAGTTTTGCGCTTGTTGGTAATCAAAATTGTGGTAAGACTACTTTGTTTAATTGTTTGACTGGTGAGAATCAGCATGTTGGTAATTTCCCAGGTGTTACTGTTGATAGGAAGGATGGTTCTATTAAGGGTTATCCTAATACGGTTATTACGGATTTGCCTGGTATTTATTCAATGTCTCCTTTTAGTAGTGAGGAGATTGTTTCTCGTAATTTTGTGCTTGAACAAAAGCCTAAGGCTATTATTAATATTGTTGATGCGACAAATATTGAGAGAAATTTGTATTTGACTATGCAGTTAATTGAGATGGATAGGCCAATGGTTGTTGCCCTTAATATGATGGATGAGTTGTTGGGTAATCATGGTTTTGTCAATGTCAATGATTTGGAGAATATGTTGGGTGTGCCGGTTATTCCTATTTCTGCTGCTAAGAATGAGGGTGTTAATGAACTTATTAAGCATGCGATGCATGTGGCTAAGTATCAAGAATTACCTAAGCGAATTGATTTTTGTGATGAGAATGATCATGGTGGCGCACTGCATAGATGTATTCATGGAGTTTGTCATTTAATAGAGGATCATGCGCTTAAGGCTGATATTCCGGTTAGGTTTGCGGCTACTAAGGCAATTGAAGGGGATGAGCTTGTGATTAATAAGTTGAAGCTTGATCAAAATGAATTGGAAACCCTTGAGCATATCATCAAGCAGATGGAAAAAGAGAGGGGCCTTGATGCTAGTGCGGCGATAGCTGATATGCGTTTTGAGTTTATTGAAAGATTATGTGAGAAGACTGTTGGTAAACCCAAGGAGAGTAAAGAGCGAATTAGAAGTGAAAAGATAGATAAGATATTAACTGGTAAGTATACAGCTATTCCTTGTTTCATTCTAATTATGTTGGCTGTTTTCTATTTAACTTTTAATGTGATTGGTGCTTTCTTACAAGACTTGTTGGCAATGGGTGTTGCTAAGCTAACGGTTTTAGTTAGCAATTTGTTGACTACTATGAATGTTAATGCGGCTGTTAAGTCTTTGGTGGTTGATGGTATTTTTAAAGGCGTTGGTTCTATTTTGAGTTTCTTGCCAATTATTGTAACTTTGTTCTTTTTCTTATCGATGATGGAAGATAGTGGTTATATCGCAAGAGTTGCGTTTGTGATGGATAAGTTACTTAGAAAGATTGGTTTATCTGGTAAGAGTATTGTTCCTTTACTTATCGGTTTTGGTTGTACGGTTCCTGCTGTTATGGCTACTAGAACTTTAACAAGTGAGAGGGATAGAAAGATGACAATATTGCTTACTCCTTTTATGAGCTGTAGTGCTAAATTACCTATTTATTCTTTCTTTGTGTCTATTTTCTTTAAGGGCCATGGTGGCCTGATTATGACTGGCTTGTATTTCTTTAGTATTTTAATAGGTGTTTTGATGGCTCTTTTATATAGAAGTACGATGTTTAAGGGTGAACCAGTTCCGTTTGTGATGGAACTTCCTAATTATCGTTTACCAGGACTTAAGAATGTTAGCCAACTGTTGTGGGAGAAGGCTAAAGACTTTATTGATAGAGCCTTTACTATTATCTTGTTGGCTACTATTGTTGTTTGGTTCTTACAAAGCTTTGATTTGAAGTTTAATCTAGTTAGTGATTCTTCAACTTCTTTATTAGCTATGGTGGCAAACGGATTAGCACCTTTATTTAAGCCTATTGGCTTAGGTGATTGGCGTATTTGCACATCATTTATTACTGGTTTTATGGCTAAGGAGAGTGTTGTTTCTACTTTAGGCATCTTGGTTGGTAATAATATTACTAGTATCTTAAGTGCTGCATCTGTTTATTCTTTATTAACTTTTGCGTTGTTGTATACACCATGTGTTGCGGCTATTACCTCTATTAAGAGGGAATTAGGTGTTAAGTGGGCTATTTATGTTGTAGTGTATCAATGTGTAATAGCTTGGTTAGTTTCTTTTGGGGTATATAGATTGGCGTTGTTACTTGTTTAAATGATAGCTGACATGCTGTCATAAGGTTATGAAAACGTGGAACGATTATAAAGATTATGTAAAGGACATAAACCAAGATGTTTCTGATGATATAGAAGAAGCTGAGCAATTAGCTTATATTATTTCTGCTATTATTGATAGAAGAAAGAAACTTGGATTATCGCAAAGAGATCTTGCGAAGATGTGTAATGTTCCTCAATCTTCGATTGGTAGAATTGAGTCTTGTAAGACAACGCCTAATATAAGCACTCTTATAAATGTTTTTAAGCATTTAGGTTTAACGTTTACGATTACAGAAATAAATTAGTTATTATTGAAAGTCAGAGAGATATGGCTTTTATTACTATATGGGTAATGTCTTATCAATAATCGTTCCCTTAATATTCGCTTCCTCATTTTTCAAAAGATTATGGTGTTATTGATAGGTTTTCTTTTTATCTATTGCAATACTGTAAGAAGAGCGGTAAAATATGACCGAAAAAACTAAAGTGGTCATATTTAAGGAGGTGTGAGTTTGGCTTTTACCGAATATGAGACTGAGCAGCTTCGCAAGGCATTGTTGAAGGAAACAAGACGTTGTGCTGTCACGTTGGGGATGAAGAAAACCTCCGTGGATCAGCTGACGAAGGCGGTTGGCATTGCGAAGGGTTCGTTCTATAAATTCTACGAATCCAAGGAAATGCTTTTCTTCGCGGTTTTGGAGAACATTCACTCCGAGCTTTACGGAGTGGCTGACCATGCACTGAGCGAAGCAAACGGCTTGCCGCCGTCGGAGCGTGCGGCAAAGGCGGTTCTTGCCGTCTGCCGGCGGCTGTCCGATACCGGCGACATGGTTTTCATTGAAAACGATGCAAAGCTGCTTTTGCAGAGACTGCCGGAGGATGTCAAAAATGTGCATTACCACGACGACGAGACGCACATTCGTCAGCTTCTGGAAAAATATGACCTTGTTCCTAAACGGGGGATTTCACTTGCCGCCGCGACAGTACGCGGACTGATTCTGACCGTCTCACACAAGGAGCAAATAGGAGGACTGTACCCGCAGGTGCTGGAAACGCTGGTGTACGGCGCTTGCAGGGAGTTATTTGAATAAGCGAAAGGCCGCAGAAA
>URCJ01000052.1 GCA_900546285.1 uncultured Solobacterium sp.
CAGCTAATTTTATAGTTATCAATTTTTTAGTTATACATTTAATTCAAAGTTAAGGAATTAAAGAATTATTAGAGAATTCTAATAATGGAATAATCACATCAACTCAAGTTAATGATTCTGGCGTTTGTCGTGATTATCTAAAACCACTTGTGGACAGTGGTGATATCTATAGATACTCACGTGGTATTTATATTAAGAGTGATGCTTGGGAAGATGATTTTTACTTGCTTCAACAAAAATATAAAAAAGGAATTTATTCTCATGATACAGCACTTTATTTGTTAGGTTATTCTGATCGAACTCCTATTAATTACACTATGACTTTTCCACAAGGATATAATTGTAAATCTTTAAAAGATGAATGTCTAATAGTTAAACATACTATTGATAAAAACTATGAACTAGGTGTGATTGAAATAGATTCGCCATGCAAAAATCCTATTTATATTTATAATTTAGAAAGAACTTTGTGTGACATATTAAGAGGCAGTGGTAGTGATATCCAGATAGTTAACCAAGCAATGAAGCAGTACGCTTTTTCTAAGGACAAAAATATTTTTAAACTGATGCAATATGCTGAGCAATTGCATGTTAAAAATAAAGTCGTGAGATATTTAGAAATCTTACTATAGTGCTTATTTCGTTTACAATATAAGCACGAAAGGATGGTAATTATATGAATTATAAATTAGATGAATTAGATTATTTAACACCATCAATGGCTAAAGAGAATGGTGTTTCTAAATGGAAGTTTTACAAGTACATAAAAGAAAATGATGGTTTTGAGAAGGTATCTCATGGTATGTATGCCAATAAAGATACTTTGGTAGATAATTTATATGTGCTACATCAAAGATATCCTAAGGCGGTATTCTCGCATGATGAAGCTTTCTATTATCATGACTTATGCGATAGAGAGCCAATCGTTAATACCTTAACCATTTATAGTGGATATAACGCTCATAGATTAAAGGCAAGTATGAATTGCAAAGTCTATACTGTAAAGAAAGAGCTATTAGATGTTGGCAAAATCATGGTTACTGATAATTATGGTAATCAAGTACCAATGTATAACTTAGAAAGAACAATCATTGATTTATTTAGAAGTAGAAATAGTATAGAAATTAATGAATTTGTTACAGTGTTAAAGTCTTATGCCCGAAAAAAAGATAAAAATTTGCGTTTATTAATGGAATATGCCGAATTATTTAATGTTGATAATATAGTTCGTCAATATATGGAGGTACTTTTATAATATGGCTCTTACAAAGGAACAACTAAAGGGAATAATCAAAAATCTTGCAAAGGAAAATAACGCGGATCCACGTCTTTTAATGCGTTTATATATGATGGAGAGATTTATTGAAAGAGCTTCTGTTTCATAATATAAAGATAATTTCATAATCAAAGCTGGTATTCTAGTGACCTCTTTGGTTGGTATATCTCTACGTTCAACGCTAGACATCGATAGTACTATTAAAAACCAAAGCATTTCAGAAAACGATGCAAAGAGAATGATAGATGATATATGCAAAATCGATATTGGTGATGGAGTGTCTTTTGAAGTTAAAGATTCTTCTACAATTATGGATGAAATGGAATACCCAGGTATTCGTTTCACTTTAAACGTTATCATGGATGGTTTAATCATGCCAATTAAAATAGATATTTCAACCGGAGATGTTATAACTCCTAGAGCGATAGAGTATCAGTATAATTTCTTATTAGAAGATCGCACAGCTACTTTACTGTCTTATAATCTAGAAACCATCTTAGCTGAAAAACTTCAAGCTATTCTTAATAGATAATTGCTTAACACTAGAATGAGAGATTTTTATGACATCTATGTTTTGTTTTCGATGTACGAAAATACTATTAACGTTGATGTTTTAAAAGAAGCGTTTTATGCAACTTGCAAAAAACGTAACTCTATTAATTTGATTAAAAACAGCAATCTTTTAATCAATACCATAAGCAATATGATGTCTTAGAAAACCGTTGGAACGAATATCAAAAGAAGTTTGCTTACGTGCAAGGTATCTCATACGAAGATACTATAAACAATATTAAAATATTATTGGACAAAATAGCATAAATGGGGCTGTTACGAAATGACTAATTTCTAACAGTCCTTTCTTTTGCTAAAAATAGGGCCAAAAACATAAAAAGCGCTCCAGGAATCCAACCTTAAGCGCCTTTTTATTGATACAATCTTCTTGTTCACAGAAAGAAGGTATCTTTAACATGTCTTATTTTAATACAAACGAGACTTTTTTTGTAATCCCTCTTAACACTAACGATGAGGAGATTAAAAAAATCAATTATTTATTCTATATTTTAGAAAAATCAGGTGTCGGTGACATCATTAAATCAGCCAATTATAAGTCATCTAGTATTGGAAGAAAATCCTATAATCCATATAAATTATTCGTAGCCATAATATATTGTTTTACTCTTCATAAAGGTACATTAAGAAACTGTGAAGAGATGTGTGCTTATGATTTAAGACTACATTATATTCTTAATCAAGAAACTCCAAGTTATAAGACGATTCATGAATTTATAAATAATGTAATAATGCCTAATAAGGAATTAATTTTTTCTAGGATTACTAAAACTATTATTGATGAACTAAACATCAATATAGAAGACTGTTATTTAGATGGAACTAAACTAGAAGCCAATGCCAATAAATATAAATTTGTTTATAAACCAAGAAAACACAAAACCAATCTAGAACACAAAATAGAGTCCCTCTTAAAAGAAATGGGTAAGGAATCTAATAATATTAGTTCATCTTCATTATTAAAGAAATTAAAAGAATTCGAGAATGAAAATAACATAAATGTAGAGGAAATCAAGACAGGGAAAGGAATAAGGCTTTCAAAAGATAAAAAAATGTGTATCACTGGTTATCAGTATCTTAATAAATTATTGGAATATGAAGAAAAAGAAAGAATCTGTGGTCCTAATAGAAATTCATACTACAAGACAGACCATGATGCCACAGCTATGGCTTTAAAATCAGATTATTATTCAGGACATGGTTCCAATATGAAGGCTGCATATAATGTGCAATTTTTAGTATCTTCAGGCCTAATTTTGATGTATGGAGTATTTCAAGATAGAACCGATTATTATACTCTTATCCCTATGCTTGATAGATATAAAAAGTATTACAATACAATGCCAAATAATTTATGTGCTGATGCAGGCTATGGCATATATGATAACTACAAATATTTAGAAAATAATTCCATCAATAACTATGTAAAATATCTTGCATGGTCTAAAGAAAAAGATGGTAAAAATCCACAAAAATTCTTCTTAAACAAAGATAAAGAAACCATTACCTGTCTCAATAAAGAAAACGGCACAATAATTCCTTTTAATGGTATTCATCCAAGATTAAAAAATTCTAAGCTATATAAGTTTACTGGATGTTTAAAATGTGCTTATGAATACATATGTAGAAATTTACTTAAAAATAGAGATATAGATTATAGAACTTTTGAAATAAATGTTGATAACGAAAGATTAAAGGAAATAGCTAGAAATAATTTAAAAAGTTTAAAAGGGATAGAAATAAGAGTAAATAGATCAATTCAAGTTGAAGGTTCTTTTGGCGAACTTAAACAAAATATTGGTTATGTCAGAATCAGAAGAAGAGGAATAGAAAGTGTATCTTGCGAAATTATGCTTATGGCACTGGCAATTAATATTAGAAAACTATTCTCTATATACAATCAAAGAAACATAAAATCTAAATTTTGGGAAGTTAAAGAAGGAACAAAACCAGAAGAATTCAAAGAAATTAAACCAAAGAAAAAGGACTGTTAGAAATTAGTCATTTCGTAACAGCCCCATTTATAATTACTATTTTAGTAAATCAATCACATCGGTCTTAGAACTAAAGCCTGTTTGTCTATTAACTAGTTCACAATTCTTGAATACAAGTAATGTTGGAATGCTGGCAACATTGTATTTAGCAGCTAAATCCATGTGAGCATCAACATCTATTTTGCAGATTTTAAATTCCATCTAAGATTGGTGATAACATCTTACATGGTCCACACCACGAAACATGGAAGTCTACTAGCGCTGTCTAACACACTTGATTTAATAAATATCAAAAGTTCTGTATGTGATTAAGTAACATTACTTGATTCACTAGTTATACACTTAAATCAAGTCCAATATCTGTTCAATATTCTTCTTTCCAAAGAATACCTTATCCCCATTGATCACAAGACATGGAACACTCATAACGTTATAGGTCTGTTTCTTGTCACCAAAGTGATTAATATCATAAACCTCAGCTTTAACAAGCGGATTCAATGTTGCGATTTTCTGTGCAGCTGTTACCAATTCGGGACACATGGTACATGAAAGTGAAACCAATATTTGCATATCCACCTTTTGATTGATCTTCACAATTCTTTCTCTAACAGAATCATGTATAGTCTGGCCTTGTCCCGCTGCATTGTATAGTCCTAGCACAAAAGATGTAAATTCATGTCCTCCTGGCACACCATGAAAGGCCAAACCCGTATCCGAGTTATCATATTTGAAAATTCTGACACACGGAGTCTCGCTTTCTGTATGATTTTCAACAAGCTCTACCAAGAGTTTATCTGTAAGCTTTGCCATTTCATTTACATAGTTTTTTAGTTCCTCGGATAATGGCTTTGAATCTAGATAAAGCTTTAATCGTAGTGGATGTTCCATCTTAGAAAACACGGTATTTAGCTGTGATGTCATTTCTTCATCAAACAAAGAATTAGCTATTACTTTATGTTCTTTTTCAGACGCTATAGCCACTTCTTTAATCTGAGGTTTTAACCCTGTAATCTTATGCATTCTCGCTGCATATCGTTCCAATTCCGTAGCTGCCAAAGCTCCATCACCAACAGCAGTAACCACCTGACGCAAGTTTTTAACACAGACATCTCCAGCTGCATACAATCCATCAATATTGGTCTTTTGTTGTTCATCTGTTATAACATAGCCTTGTTCATTTAATTTTACAAAATCCTTTACAAGTTCTGTTTCTGGCTCATATCCCGCAAAAACAAAAATTCCAAACGAATCGCCCTCTTCTGCTCGAAATTCTGTTATTTCATTTGTCTTATCGTTTTTATATTTCAAACTGCGCAAGGCTGTATCCCCTTGAGCACTAAGCACGCTGATATTGGTAAGCACTGTTATCTTTTCATGATTCTTAGTTGCTTCTGCAGTACTTTCCGCACAGGTAAAATCATCTCCTTTAACCAAAACTGTAACATGTTTTGCGTATCCTGTTAGAAATACACTCTCCTCTGCAGCCGCAAAGCCTCCTCCTATGACAAACACCTCTTTACCAGTAAAAAATTCTCCATCGCATGTAGCACAATATGCCACTCCATGACCCTTGAACTTTTCTTCACCATCAAATCCTACTTTTCGAGGATGTGCTCCTGTCGCAAGAAGAATTCCAAAACATGAAATTTCTCCTCTGCTTGTAATAACCTTCTTAATTTCTTTTGAGAAATCAAATCCACTTACCTCTGCTAGCATAAACTCAGCTCCAAAGTTTTCCGCCTGTTTTCTCATAGTTTCTGTCAATTCTTTGCCACTTGCCTTATAAACTCCTGGAAAGTTTACTACCTCAGAAGTGATGGTAATCTGGCCTCCAATTTGTTCTTTTTCTACGACAAGTACTCTATATTTCGCTCTGGCAAGGTACAAGGATGCAGTGAGCCCTGCAGGGCCTCCACCAACCACAACAACATCATATAAATTATCCATAATAAATCCTTTCTTTAAAAAACGGCACCGGTTAACTCTTTACCGATGCCGTAATTTCCTATTTAAGCTTAGAGCTGTCCAACTAAGTCAAGGCTCGGTTTTAAAGTCTCTGCTCCAGGTTGCCACTTTGCTGGGCAAACCTCATCACCATGTTCGTATACAAACTGGCTTGCTTGTACTTTACGGAATAGTTCATCTGCATTTCTGCCGACATTTCCCGCATTTACCTCATAAGCTACAATCTTACCATCTGGATTTACGATAAAAGTACCACGCTCTGAAACACCATCTGCTTCAATATATACTTCAAAATCTTTAGAAAGCGCATGGGTAGGATCAGCTAGCATAGGATATTGAATCTTTTTAATTCTTTCAGATGTATCATGCCATGCCTTATGTACAAAATGTGTATCACATGATACCGAATAGATTTCACATCCTACTTTTTTGAATTCCTCATACTTATTTGCCAAATCTTCTAATTCAGTTGGGCAAACAAAGGTAAAATCTGCAGGATAAAAGAAGAACACGCTCCACTTTCCCTTTAAATCAGCTTTACTTACTGTTTTAAATTCATTGTTTTGAAATGCTTGTAGTGAAAAGTCACTTACTTCCTTATTAATTAACGACATAGAAATCCTCCTTTTTATATTCTTTTATAATAATATTTCTTATATAAATCGTTAGTTAGCTATTGCTAACTGTCTAAATTGTATCAGATGCTATTTTAACTGTCAGCAATTATGCCCCTATTATTACCTTAATCTTGATGATTTTATATCACTGATAAATAAAATGATATTGGAAAAATTGGCTATCGATAATTATGGCAATCAAATACCAATGTATGACTTAGAAAGAACTATTGTTGATTTGATTAGAAGTTGTATTTGTCACCGTATTAAAAACATACTCTAAAAGAAGAGATAAGAATCTTCATCTTCTTTTTGAGTATGCTGAACTTTTTCATGTGTCTAATATTGTTAGACAGTATATGGAAGTTTTACTTTAACAAATCAACCACATCAGCCTTAGATCTAAAGCCTGTTTGTCTATTAACTAGTTCACCATTCTTGAATACAAGTAATGTTGGAATACTAGCAACATTGTATTTAGCAGCTAGATCCATGTGAGCATCTACATCAATTTTGCAGATTTTGAATTCATCATGTTCATCCGCAATCTCATGTAGAATTGGAGATAACATCTTACATGGACCACACCACGTTGCGTAGAAGTCTACTAGCACAGGAATATCGCTGTCTAATACTTCTTCTTTAAAGTTTTCAATATTTACATTTTCATTAATTTGACTCATTTTAATGTACCTTCTTTCTTTTTACACCCTTATCATAATACTTATTAAAGGATATGTATGTGATTAAGTCACAAAAAAATATTGAATTTTAAGTTATCATGTGCTAACTTAAGTGTGAAAAAAGAAAGGAAGTAAATTTATGAAATTGAATAAATTAGGAGCTTTCGCATTAGGTACTTTGTTTGGTACAGCAGGTATCAAAGCATTAAGCAGCAAAGATGCTAAGAATGTATATGTACACACTACTGCAGCAGCCTTACGCGCAAAAGAAAGTGTTATGACAACTGTAACAACAGTACGTGAAAATGCTGAAGACATCTTAGCAATGGCTAAGGACATTAACGACGCTAGAGCTAAAAAAGAGAGCGAAGAACTTATTGAAGATAAGAATTAAAAGAAGCTGCCACAATGGTGGCTTCTTTATTAGGAATTACTACTATGAAATGTAAAATTTTATATAAATCAAAAAATAGATTAAGAGTGCATCTTTTCCATAACAACATGTCATTAAAAGAAGCAGATATTATAGAGTATTATTTTAGAATTATACCACAAGTAAAAGATGTCCAAGTATTTGATAGAACAAGTGACGTTGTTGTTTTGTTTAGAGACGATATTAATGAAATTATTAATGCCTTTGCCTCATTTCACATGAAAGACATTAATAATTTAAGTCTTGTGCCCACTCATACAACAAGAGAATTAAATAGAAAATATGAGAATAAACTAGTGAACACAGTATGTATCCACTATATTACAAAATTCTTTTTCCCTCTTCCAATCAAAAACTTTTTAACCCTCATCAATTCATTCAAGTACATTAAAGAAGGACTTAAGGCCTTATTTACTAACGGTTTAACCGTTCCCGTACTAGATGCTACGGCAGTAAGTGTATCTATGTTACAAAGTAACTATAATACTTCTTCTTCCGTTATGTTTATGTTGAGAATTGGCGAAATAATGGAAGAATGGACCCACAAGAAATCTGTAGCTGACTTAGCTAGTGCCATGTCCTTACATATTGAAAAAGTATGGCTAAAAACCAATGAAGGCGAAGTACTAATCGATGTTAATGATGTTCAACTAAATGATCAAATTATTGTTAGAACAGGAAATATTGTTCCGTTTGATGGTGTTGTTCTAAGTGGTGAGGCAAGTATAAATCAGGCTTCAATAACTGGAGAATCTTTACCTATCATAAAGAAAGAAGGAAGCTATGTTTACGCTGGTACCGTTGTTGAAGAAGGCGAATGCATCTTTGAAGTTGACAAGTTAAGTGGTCAAAGTAAATACAATCGTATTATGGAAATGATTGAAAGCGGTGAGAAACTAAAGTCCAAGAGTGAAGATTATTCTTCTAAGCTAGCAGACCATTTAGTTCCATATACTTTCTTAGCTAGTTGTTTAACTTATTTATTTACAAGAAACACAACTAAGGCTTTAGCTGTATTAATGGTTGACTTCTCTTGTGCCCTAAAGTTATCAATTCCAATAGCTGTATTGTCCGCAATGAGAGAATCAAGTCAATATAATATAACGGTTAAGGGTGGTAAATTCTTAGAAGCTGTTGCTAAGGCGAATACGATTGTATTTGATAAAACTGGAACTCTAACTTATGCTACTCCAACTGTTGTAGATGTTATTCCTTTTGGTGGCAATGATAGTGATGAGATGTTAAGATTGGCAGCGTGTTTAGAGGAACATTTTCCACATTCTTTAGCTAATGCCGTTGTTAAAGAAGCTAAACAAAAAGGTCTAGATCATAATGAATATCATTCAAAAGTTGAATATACAGTGGCTCATGGTATTAAGAGCACTGTAAATGGGCAGAAGGTTGTTATTGGAAGTTATCATTTTGTCTTTGAAGATGAAGGATGCACAATCCCTGAAAATGAACAAGATAAATTCAATTCCATTTCCAATGAGTATTCACATCTATATTTAGCCTTAAAAGGAAAGCTAGTAGCAGTTATCTGCATTTCAGATCCAGTACGTCCTGAGGCGAGTAGAACTATAGAAGCCTTACATAATCTTGGTATTGAAAAGATAGTAATGATGACTGGAGATAATGAAAAGACTGCTAAGTATATTGCCAATGAAGTGGGTGTTGATGAATACCATGCTGAAGTATTACCTGATGATAAAGCTAATTATGTTAATAAGGAAAAGGAAAATGGCAAAGTAGTGATTATGATAGGAGATGGTATCAACGACTCCCCTGCCTTAAGTGCTGCTGATGTTGGCATTGCGATAAACACAGGAGCTGACATCGCCAAAGAAGTTGCCGATGTTACCATTTCTTCATCAGACTTATTAAATCTAGTTACCCTTCGTATATTAGGTGAAAAATTAGTTAATAGAATTGATTTGAATTATCATGAAATCATTGGTTTTAATTCATTATTGATACTAGGAAGTGTCCTAGGTATATTACAACCATCAGCTTCTGCATTACTGCATAATACTTCAACTCTATTGATAAGCACTAAGAGTATGACAAATCTAATTGATGATAATCAATTATTACAAGCACAAGTTTCATAAAAGGGGCTGTCCAAAAACCTAAGTGTTAAAACTTAAGGCTGGACAGCCTTTTT
>URCJ01000053.1 GCA_900546285.1 uncultured Solobacterium sp.
AAAAGGCTGTCCAGCCTTAAGTTTTAACACTTAGGTTTTTGGACAGCCCCTTTTCATTTAATTCTTTTTTCTAATTTATCTATCTTCTCAACTATGTGATTAACTTTATCGTATAAATCTTCAATCATAATTTCGGTCTTAAGATTAACCTTGTAATCATTTTCAGCTCTATGTCTATCTTTCTCTTCTTGTCTATTTTGACTCATCATAATAAGTGGTGCCTGTATAGCAGCAACACAAGACAATACAAGATTTAATAGAATAAATGGATATGGATCAAAGGCTTTAGATGCCAATATAACATTTACTAGCATCCAGATAATCAATACTGCAGTAAAGGAAAAGATAAAGGCCCAACTACCTGCAAACTTAGCGATACTATCAGCAGCTTTTTGACCTAATGTATACTTCTCTTCTGGTTTCTTAGAAATCTTACTATCTGCCAATAAGTCGATAATTTCTTCATCAGTCATATCGTGTTTGATATCTTTTAATATTTCATTTAATAATTCTCGATTTTCTTTCATATACTTTACCTTCTTTGACTAAATAATAATGCTTTTTTTAAAAATGAAGCAATATTTTGTAACGCAAACGATCAAAGTGGTTTATTCGTTGCAAAATCAATTAAATATCATACAAAGCATCAACATCAATTAACTCAATGCTACCCTTTTGTAGTTTAATAAGACCATCATGTACAAACAGTTTAAGTATTCTAGTTACTGCCTCTCTTGCTGAATTAATATCATTTGCTATCTCTTCATGAGTTACTTTAATAATAGTAGAATCAGTTCTCTCATACTGATTAATTAAATAGTTAGCTACTCTACTGTCTAACCCTTTAAACAATAACTCTTGCATATTCCACATTACATCAGAGAACCTATCTAATGCCCTCTCATACAAGTAGCATCTAAGTTCTATGTTTTCTTTAGCTAATTGTTCAATTATGTTAGATGGAACAATTAATACTTCTGTGTCTTCGTTGGCAATAAGTTGTGTATCAAAAGTAATTTGTTTAATAATACATGATGCTGATAGAACACATTGATCATCACTATCTAGTTTGAAGATGGTTACTTCCTTACCTTCATCAGAAACAAGATAGGCTCTTATTTGTCCTTTTAATACATTAACTAGTCCAAGGCATGATGAACTGTTGTTAAAGACTATGGAACCTTTCTTATATGTTCTTTCTATAGTGTTGTTCTTTACTAACTCTTTCTCTTTTTCAGTTAATAAATTATAAAATGATAAACGATTACTCATACTTTATTTATATCATTTTTTAACAGAATTTAGTTAATATTAGTCATCTTGCAAAATATAAATATTTTTAAGTTCTATTAAAATTTGTTCCTTTGTTTTGTTTTTAATACCGAGTTGGTTAACATCAATTTGTTCATCATGCATTCTATTTATGAAATCAAAGATATCCTCATATACACTTTTAGAAACAGGGATTTTAGCATCAACATCAACTAAATCCGATAACCTAAAAACATCATTCTTGTGTTTTCTAATATTCTTACTATCAACATGTTCACCATTATTCTTACGGTTTGTTAAATCTTGCCAGGCTTTAGCTTTAAATGGAATGATATGCATTGGCTCTAATACAGATACCCCATCAACTATTATTCTTCCATTTTTCATAAAGTTGTAGTAATCTTCATCCAATAAAATTGCCGATAAACTAGATAATTCATCATCTAAGGGCAATGGAGTCAATATGGCATCTTCGGGTAGTTTAATAATATCTAATTTTCTTGCAAACAATTCAATCATAGCGGGGTATTTGTCGGATCTAGGGTAGCTGAATCTATAGAATTAAGGATTTCCAGTGCTTTTGTTACAGCTTCTATATCCTGCTTCTTTTATGTAATCCCAAATCTTTTTACCGAATTCATAATCAATTGCTTCTACTATCAAAACCATATCAATATCTTTTGTAGCTCTAAACGATAAACCACCTTCCGACATCAAAATATCACAAGCTGTACCACCAATTATTACATAATGGTCTTCATATCCCTTAAACCATTCTCTAAAACTATTTATTCCTGTTACCATCTATATTCCTCCACACATTATCAAGCATTTTATCAACCGCATCTTGAACTCTTTCATCCTCGTTATCTTTTAAAGATAGAGCCAATGATAGTTCATCAACTTCCTTATTATTTGATAATTTCTTAGGATCATAACGCCACATTTCTACCGCAACCTGTTTGTTAGAATCCTCTAAATTACTTGTAGACTTATTACTCCAATCAGAAATCTTATCAGTTGCATAATATATAAGACCAGAATCATTAATCATAGAGCGTTCAGCTAATGCAGTATAGCTGCTTTCTAGTAACTTATCATCTACTAATTCTTTAGGTACATATACTGTTTTTTTGACTGGATTTTGTAATACTTCTTTTGATTTTTTAAACAGTTCTTCAAAAGAGTCTTCTGAATATAGTATCTTTTGTACTCCCTCTTTTCTACATTTTATTAACCCCATTTCTTCAAGCTGTTTAGATGCTCTAGATATAGACATTGGAGATAACTTTAAATCTATAGCTGCCTGACTTGTAGATAATTCTTTTGAACCATTATAAATATAATGAAGTAATAGCATTTGGGCAGAAGGCAATATATCTTCTCTATTGCTTTTTTGTGCATCGCAACGCTCAGGTAAATATATAGCCATAAAAGGTAAATATACTTGTTTATTTTCAACCACAAAAGGGATTCTTTCTCTTAATAAATAGTCTCTTTGTCTTGAAGTTAAATTCTTTAAAATCAATACGCTTTGATAACCAGAAATTTCCTTAATCTTCATTAGATGTTTTTTAATGATTTGAACTTGCTCTAACTCATCTTTAGGATATACAAAAACCACTTTATATCCATCCAATAAAGCTATAGACAATCGATATCTAGATACAATATAGTTGGGTAAATGTTCTATTTTTGTATCTTCATAATCAGTTTTCATTCCAAATAATTTATATAGATATTCCATGTTCATCTTCCTTCTTAACTTTATAAGTGTATTATAACTATATTTAAGTTAAGATACAATTTTAAAGTTATGAACTCAAACACCACTTGAGTTATGTTATATAACCACAATATATACGTTGGAAATATACACCAATAATTATTATATTAGTCTTGTGGTGAGGCTATTGTGAGCATAGGTAGTAGAATTAAAAACACAAGAAAGAATACGAATCTAACACAGGAACAAGTTGCTGATAGTCTTAATATAAGTTATCAGACAGCATCACCTTGGGAAAGAGATTTATCTGTTCTTGATGTCTATAATCTAATTGATTTGGCAAAACTATTTGATGTTTCTGTTTCTTATTTAATAGAAGAGAAACCAGACTTTGAAACTGATATTTATATATTTCCTTTGTTAGATGTTATTAAGAATACTAAATATGATAATGCGAAGTGGTTGTTGTCTTAACAAATTAATACTACTCTAGATATTTATAAGAGACTTTTATAATCAATCAATACCAACAATACCCTTTACTAGTTGTATCACTAATAGATGGTATCTTTACTTTAAGTGTAGATTATTCGCCTTAGCCAAAAGATGATAATACTTTCTACAACAAGTATACCTTTTTATAACCTTACATATTTATATATACCTAATATTTATTTACATTATAAATATTTTTATATACAATATAAATACAAAGGAGATTATATTATGGCAAATACAAACATTAATATTAGAATGGATAGTGAATTAAAAAAACAATTTGAAGCTTTTTGTTCAGATATGGGAATGACAATGACAACCGCATTTAATATCTTTGCAAAGAAAGCAGTACGTGAATATCGCATCCCCTTCGAGATAGGTGCTGAAACACCAAATTCTGTAACAAAACAAGCTATAGAAGACGCTCGCAAAGGTATTGGTTTAAGTAAGCCTTTCACTTCAGTTAAAGAACTAATGGAGGATTTGAATGCTGAAGATTAGATATCTGAACTCTTTTAAAAAAGATTATAAAAGAATTAAAAGAAGAGGATATAATATTGACTTACTTGAGGAAGTTGTCACATTATTAGCGGAACAAAGACCTTTACCCAGTAAATACAAAGACCATAATCTATATGGTGACTTTATTGGATGCAGAGAATGTCATATAACTCCAGATTGGCTTTTAATCTATGAAATTAACAATGATGATCTTATTTTATTTTTAACTAGAACAGGATCTCATAGTGATGTATTTTAAATACGGTTAAAGTTTAAATCTTTTTTATCAAACAATTATTTTTCGTGGTTCATAAACGGTTTTTATAGCAGTATAATAAAGGTACAAAGCTAGTGCTTATTTCTTATTAATATCACCAACCGTTCGGGAATAAGTACTGGCTTCCCTTGTTTAAATTCTAATTATTTATATATCTTAAATTATTTACAAACTTCTAGGGGGTGGTTTAGTTGTTTTCTCCTAAACCACCCTACCTCCTTTCTAGACTTTCTATCATTGGTTACCTATATAGAGTAAGATGTTCGTAACATCTTACTCACTTTTATTTTGGGCATTGAAAAGGTTCATTATTATAAGGCTGTTAATACCAACTTTGTATTTTGTATCTAAATGTCAAAAATGCTCTATAATCCTCCAAAACCGCCTTAAAAACAGGCATCTTGGAGAAATATAAGCACTTTTTTATCTATAATCCTCTAAGATGCTATAAATAAACAAAAATCATTCCTAAATTATATCCATTAAATAAGGCCCACAATGTGGACCTTATTAGTTAAAACTTATAGTGGATAGAATCCTTATATTCTTCATATAATTTTTGATTAAGCTCTGCGCCACCATCAATATTAGCACTATAGAAGATAGGTGGATTCTCCATACCATTATCTACTAACTTTTGAGTTAATGCAGCTAAGATTGAGTTCATGACAACACAAGCAATCACACTAGATGTAGGAGCAACCTTTTGTTTAACACCCTCAATCTCTACACAAGCATCACCAACAACACCATGGTTATCAATGACGATGTCTGCAAACTCATAAAGTTTTTTGCCAGATGGATGCCTAGAACTAACTGTCTTAGAATATGTAAGGTTTGTAAGTACAATTACTCTTGCACCCTTTTCCTTAGCAAGCTTTGCAATTTCAATACTAACAGGATTTCTTCCAGAAACCGAATGTACAATTAACACATCGTCTTCTTTAAAATCAACTCTTGATTTAGCAATAGCCTCGCCATATCCTGGTGTTTGTTCCATCTTACTAGTCATTGTAATTGGGGAAGTATCTAACATCAGTTCTCTTCCAAATATTGGATTAAACAACATTAGACCACCAGCTCTATAGAAAAGTTCCTCTGACATAATACCAGCATGAGAAGCACCGAAAGTATAGATAGACTTCTTGTTGTTGATAGCTTCATACAAGACATCAACAGCCTTTTCCATATTTCCATTTTCTTCTCTAATTACCTCATCAATTAGACTGGTAATTTGATTTACATATTTAAATTCCATTAGGCAATTAATCTAGCAATCAAGCCTTCAACAATGCCCCATAGTGAGAAGTCTTGGCCACCATATACTAACATCCAAGATTGAATTGTGTTATTGAAGAAGTATGAGCCAAAGCCTACTAACAATACCATGATAATACCTGATACTGCAGCGCCAATGATACAGCCTCTAACACCACCAGTTGCGTTACCGATAATAGAAGCACAACCGATTTCGAAGAAACATGTGAATGTTAATGGGATGATAACAGTTGGGAACATACCAGCAGTTAAGATGATAGTTACGATAGAAGTAATCATCGCTACGATGAAACCAATAATCAATGCGTTAGGAGCATAAGGGAAAATTACTGGAACGTCAAGAGCTGGGATAGCACCTGGAACAACCTTTTCAGCAATACCCTTAAATGCAGGCACGATTTCAGAAATTAACATACGAACACCTTGCAACATCACAGTTACACCAACACCAAAGTAAATAGCATGTGTGAAGATGTATGTAAAGGCACCAGTTTTACCACCAGCATAGCCCCATACAGTTGCAGGATCAAAGCCATTAGCCTTTAAGATAAGTGCCATTACGATATATGTTAACGCAATTACGATAGAACCTGTGATTGATACTTCTCTTAAGAAACCTAAAGATGAAGGAATATTTAAGTCTTCTGTTGACTTAGTCTTGTCACCAAGAGCCTTGCCCAATAAACCAGAGATTACAGATAATACTGTAGTTGGGTGACCAATAGTGAATGAATCATCACCAGTTACTTGCTTAACAAATGGTCTCATTAAGTTTGGAGAAACAACCATGTATGTAGCAGTAAATACTGTAGCTAATACGATAAGCTTAGTTCCACTTAAACCAGCATCAACACCAGCAGCGATGAATACAAATGGGAACCAATATAACATATGACCTGTTAAGAAAACTGATTTCCATTTTGTGAATCTAGCAACTAACAAGTTAATGCCAAAAGCTAGTAACATTACAATACCGATTTCAGTACCAAATTGAGCACCGATGTCTACAGTTGTTGTTTCAACAGCAGTAGGCATGATTGTATTGAACGCAGTCGCAATACCATCAATAGAGTTTCCTGTAATTAGGCCTGTACCTGTTGAAAGGATAAAGAAGCCCATTGCTGTCATAGCTGTACCACGGATTACTTCAGAAGCTGTCTTCTTTTGGATAATCAAACCGATACAAGCGATTAATGCCAAGAATATGGCACCTTGTCCAAATATTTCATTAATAATAAAGTTTAAAACACTCATAAAAATCCTCCTAATTTTACTTATTTACATGAGTCTAGATAAGCCAAAGTTTTTTCTTCGACTTCCTTCTTGTCCATGAAGTTGTTTAATACAACTACAGGAACTTTAGCACGGTCTTTGATTCTGTCTGCTAGTTCTTTTGAAATGAAAATTACATCACAATCGTTCGCAACACATGAACCAACGTCTCCACAGAATGCTTCAATCGCAACATTATTCTTTTTGGCGATTGCTTCAATGTTCATCCTTAGCATTAGTGAAGAACCACATCCAAAACCACATACTGTTTGTATTTTTGGTACTTTCATTAATTTCCTCCTTTCCTTTTTATGTAACCTACTTATTTAGTAAGTTATAAACCTCTTCCTTATCACCACATTCAATTAACTTAGTAATAAAGTCATCATCGTTCATTAGCTTTGAGGCAATCTTTGATAGCTTAGCAACATGAGATTCCCCATCAGTTGATGCCAATACCATGACTACCATTACTAGTCCTTTGTCACTTTTAAAGTCAATTCCTTCATCAAAGATAGCGATGCTTAAACAATTTTCTTTAACTTCTTCACATGGTGCACTATGAGCAAGCGCAAAACCTGGCATTAGTACAATATATGGTCCTAAAGTCTCTAAACTTTCTATCATCATTTCAGCGTATCTTTTAGTTATCTTTCCCTCTTCAATTAAAGGCGAACTAGCCATCATAATAGCTTCCCGATAATCAGATGCATGTAGACCCACTTGTATATCACTTTTTTCTATAATTTCTTCCATATTGCCTCCCTAGTTATGCATATTTAGTATTGTTTCCATATCGAAATCACCACTCTTCAACAACTCAATGTTTTCTTCTTTGCCCAAGATACTAACAACATTCAACAGTTCCGTTTCATTTTGATCCTTAATACCCAGTACTACGATATTGTTTATTTTCTTAGGATTGTTGTCACCAAAGTCAATTCTTTGTCTAAGTGCCATCATTGAAATGCAATTCTTCTTAATGCCATCATCCTTACCAGCATGGACAAAGGCAGTGTTTTCAGTAAGAATCATATAAGTGCCATACTTATCTACTGCATTTATCATTTCGTCGATATAGTGTTGATTAATTAAACCTTTATCGAATAATGGTTTGGCAGCTAAGCTAATGGCGTTTCTCCAATAGATGTTTCCTTCACAAATTATTAAAGTGTCTTTGTTTAAGTATTCTTTTAAACTGTGATATTCGTCTTCACTTTGATTAACTAATTGATAGCTCATCTTACCAAAGAATAGTTCATCTATCTTATTGTTGATTTCTAGAATGTCATTATTATCAATCAATGGTTTAATGACTACAGTAGGTACTTCATCACAATCAATGTTTATAGTTGAGATAATCATGTCCACATTGTTTTCTTTGATGTAGTCCTTATACTTATTAACTTCCATTGGACCAATAATATTAATGCCTGGTATCTTTGAAATTAAACGACTTTTTAAGATGCCACTTGAAGCTATTCCATATGAGCATACAAGTAAGATATTTAATTCTTTACGATGATTATTTTCTTCATAGATAGTAGCAAGATACATAGTTATAAATGATATTTCACTGTCATCGAATTCCACACCATATTTCTTTTCCATCTTGTTTAATTTCTTAGCAGTAAAAGCATATAAAACAGGCATGGTGTATCTTATTTGATCAACAAGTTCATTCTTAACAACTATCTTGTTTCTTATTCGATATAGTGCACATCTTATGTGTTGTATTAAACCTGATGTAAAGTATTCAAGTCCTTCTAAGTCAGCTATAGGTTGATATCTCATCAATGATTTAATTAAATAGTCTGTTATATCTTGTGCTTCCTCATCTATTTCGATACTACTTAATTTAGTTAATTGATTTACTCTCTCATTTAGAATTAAGTTGCCTATATAATAACTCTCATTTCTGTTGTTTACATACCTCAAAATAATAGAATTATATTCTTCATTGATGGTTGCAGACTTTACAATTTCGTTTACTAAGCAATTATTATCAATACGTTTTAGACAGTAATCTACAATGTTTAGTGTCTTGTCATAGTCAGCAAAGTCAAAGTTCATTTTTTCTTTTAGTTCATTTAATAAACCAAAGCCAACATCATTCCCAGCATATTTTAAATCGTATTTAAAGACAAAGTGAATATAAGCATTACGGATGTTTAGTTCACTTCCAACTAGCTTAATACCAGTACTCTTATTGATAAATACATTCAACTTAAATTCATGTAGTCTATCTATCACCATATCAAAATCATTGATGATGGTTTGTCTTGATACTCTTAATTCTTCAGCTATCTTTAAATATGTTGTATTGTTGTTATTTAAAAGATGAATGATTATATAATCAATTCTCTCGTTCTTATCTAAGAATCTATTATCTGAATCGTTTATTAACTTTTTATATTTTTCTATATCACCATCAATCTTGATACCGTGTGATGGTTTCTTTATTAGTGTAATATTATTTAATTCAATGTAGTTTAGATCATTTTGAATAGTTCTCTTAGACACATTAAAAGTTTCTGCCAATGTATCTAATGTCATATAATCATCAGCTTTAATTAGTGTACATAGGATTTCTCTTTGTCTTTTAGTTAGCTCAATCATAACTACTCCTAACTTGATTATCCCATTGCCTATAAATTGTATAAATCATAAATCATTTCACCTATTGTGGCAACTTTTATGCTTAATGAAGACAAATTAAAAGAACCTTTATATTACGCGTAATACTATAATGAAAATTTGCCGGACATTATGTTTTCATTGGTTGATTACATGCGCATATCAAAGGTTCAAATT
>URCJ01000054.1 GCA_900546285.1 uncultured Solobacterium sp.
TCAACCACTTTTTTTATGTCAAATTTCGTATTTAATTTTTACACTTTGGCCTCCTATTAATAGAATAATTATACTATTTTAAGTTTAATCAAACGCCAATATATCGTGTAGATCTTCCTGATCCAATACGTCTTATAGAACCGGTCTTAACCATATCTCTTAGGACGGCTTCAACAGTTGTAGGACTAACATCAGGTAGGATCTTACAAATCTCAGCTTTTGATAGTGGGGTTAGACTGTTTAAAACGGTTGCTTCTACACGAGCTTTCTTTGTAATCTTTTTACCGTGCACTATTGCGAATCTCTTATCAAGTTCTTTGTAGCACATATATAGAGTAGAAAGGAAATTTTCAATAAAAGGGAAATAATTGTTTTCGTTTCTATCCCATCCAATAGAAGATTGTTGCAAAGAATCATAATAATAAGACTTAAAGTTATTTATTTGTTCCTCAAAAGATACATATTTACCAGCATCGTAACCATTTTTATATAACAATAACAGTGACAATAAGCGAGACATTCTTCCATTTCCATCTCTAAATGGATGGATACAAAGGAAGTCTAGAATAACACAAGGTATTAAAAGAAGCTGATTAATATTCGCATCGCTTCTAGCAGCCATATAGGCAAGCTCTAACTGTTCCATTGCCTTAGAGGTTTCACTTGCTGGTATAGGACGAAAACGTACACGACGATTACCATTGCCATCAATTTCTAGAATCACATTATCATCTGTTTTATATTTACCACCATATTCATAACCTGCATAATTCATCATCATTTTATGTAAGCGAAGAATATCATTTTGTCTAAAATCGATATTTTGGTATTCTAAATGTATATTGTTAAGTGCATCTCTGTATCCAGCAATCTCTGCTTCATTATGGTTTAGTGGAGCACTATTTTGATTAACGATTTCTACAATACGCTCATCACTAGTAACAATACCTTCTATGGCATTGGAACTTTTAATAGATTGTATCTTTGCGACAGCCTCCAACTTTGTAAAAATTTGTGTGTAGTCACCTTTGCGCATATTAGCTATAGTTTTTAACTCGGTAATACCAGAAACAAGACTAACTAAGCTTGTAGGTAGCATGCCATTATTTAAAAAGGAATAATCAAATTTTCTCATATAGCACCTGTCTTTCTGCATATAATTATAGCATTTTATATGCAGAAAAATGACTTATGAGGTACATTATATGCATATAAAACCATCAAAGTATATGCAGAAAGAAGAATGATATGTGCAGTAAAAGATATTAGCAATACACTCAATAAGTGTATTGCTAAGTTCATCAATTGCTAGTTATAACTCAAATAAATCTTCCATACTTACAACATAATTAATAATTGATGAATAAGTATTTTCAACAAGACCATAGGTTGTAATCAAAGTTGGCATAATGGCGTATTTTGTCTTTGAAGCTTTAATGAAATCATTAATCTTGTTTTTGATTTTTAAATCTGTTTCTTTACCAATTACATATTGAGAATTAGAATACTTTATCTCACATAAATTGATTACTTGATCTTTTCTTACAATCAACATATCAATTTGAGATCCAATAAGACCCTTATCTAAATCAGCATTTATTTTCCAGGAATATACTTCAGTAAGCACTGAAGCGATGCCTAGTTTCTTTTTAATTTGTTTGATATGAGAAAAACATAATCTTTCAAAAGCTAAACCCATCCAAGTATTAATCTTTGGTGTATTTATTTGATTAGCCCAAAAGTGTTCATCACTTGGATAGTTCTTTAAAAAATGATGATAAAAAAGAGTATACGGATCTATTAATTGATAAAGCGCATTCTTCTTTTTATTTCCTAGGGTATTATATTTTCTAATAAAACCGCAAACTTCAAGTTCCTCTAATTTATTAGATAAAGAACCTGTATTCCCAATATTTGTTTCCTTAATTATCTCATCTCTTGTAAGCCCTATTTTCTTGTTTGCCAAAGCTTCTATGATTTTTAAATAGCTTTTTGGGTTTCTAAATATGGATGCATATAAATATTGATATTCATCTTTTAAGGGTGCATCTTTCTTGAATAACATATTATCTATATTTTGCACCAAACTATATTCTTTTTTAATAAAATCCCAATAATAAGGAATACCACCAAATATCATATAAAACTGTAATATCTGTTCCTTGTTTAGGCATAAATTATTTTTAGAAACATAATTCAAACATTCATTTAATTCAAATGGTTCTAGATGGATTTGTTCTGTTAGTCTATTGTACAAGCCACCTTTATTGTGAATTACTTTTGACAAAATCCAAGATGTAGCTGAGGCACAAACAATCAAAACAACATCTTTTCTTGCAGATGCAAAACCATTCCAAAAGCTCTCTAGCGCCATCATCAAATCGCTTCTAGCTGTATCCATCCATGATAGTTCATCTAAAAAAATTATTTTCTTTTTTTCTGTTGATTGTTTAATTAAATCTTTTAGATAATCAAATGCCTCAAGCCAATTTTTAGGCTGTCTTTTAATTTTTAACCCAGCATCTTTTAGGGAAGAGAAAAATGCATATAGTTGTTCTTTTGTGTTACCGTTTGATAAACCAGCATGAGAAAAGGTAAAAGAATAGTTATATGCTTCTCTAACTAGATATGTTTTGCCAATTCTTCTTCTACCATATATCGCAATAAAATGAGACTTATCATCTAAAGCTGCTTTATTTAAGATTTCTAGTTCTTTTTGTCTTCCTACTAGCATGATATCCTCCTTATAATTTACTTAATGTCTATTTTTTTATTAGATTAAGTAAATTATAACGCATATATTTATTAAAATAGGTTAAAAACATCATTATATTTTACTTAATCTTACTTTTTTTCATAGATTAAGTAAAATATAACGCTATTTATCTTATCAGTATCAATAATGAAGCTAGTACCATCACTTATACTGCTGAGCTTTCTATTGATTTAACAAATGTATGACATGGATTGATGCTAAATCAGCTTATAAGATATATTATCTGCATATAAAACCATCAAAATATATGCAAAAAAAAAGAACAGTATGTGCAGTAAAAGTATGAAAAAACTAGCCCAATACGCAAAAGAATATTATGATAATAATGTCTAAAATTAGACAAAATGATATGATTGATACAGAGGTTTATTATGGCAAATAGTGTACAGTTATTAGATGAAATAGCTATGAATAGAGCATTAACAAGAATTTCTTTTGAAATTACTGAAAAGGCAGACGACATCAACGATCTTGTTTTAATTGGCATTAAGACAAGAGGTGTTCCAATGGCGAATAGAATAGTAGAAAAGATTAATGAACACAATAACATCAATGTTCCTGTGGCAAATCTAGATATTACTTTCTATCGTGATGACTTATCTAAGTTATCAGACATGCCAAAGGTAAATAATGTCCTTCCTAATATTGATGTTACTGATAAGGAAGTAGTCATTGTGGATGATGTCATTTATACAGGAAGAACTACAAGAGCTGCGATTGAGGCTATCTTTAAAATGGGAAGACCTAAAAAAATATCTTTGGCTGTTCTTGTTGATAGAGGACATAGAGAAATTCCTATTAAAGCCGATTATGTTGGTAAGAATGTGCCTACAAGCCGTAGTGAAAATGTTAAGTGTAAGTTTATGGAAACTGATGGAGTAAATGAAGTAACACTTCTAAAAAAGGATTAAATATATGGAAAATACTTTAAAGAGTTTGGGTTTGGATGTTGATCTTATTAAGAGTAAATATCCTGATTTTGATGAATACATGAATATCGTTAAGTTTTATCTTAAGGATGAGTTTTTTGAAGAAATTGGAACTTTTCTTGAAAACGAAGACTATGCTTTAGCGAAGGATGCCTGCAAGGGCTTGTTTATCTTAGCTCAAGATCTTTGTCTATATCCTTTATATATTACCTTAATGGAAGTATATGAGGACTTGTGTGAAGAAGAGTATAAGGATGTTATTAAACATTATGATGAAATGAAACTTGTATATGACAGGTTTGCGGGTGCTATAAATGTTTGATGCGATTGTCGTTGGTGCAGGTCATGCTGGTGTTGAAGCCGCAATGGCTCTAGCTCATGGTGGCAAGAAGACTGCCTTAGTAACTATATCTTTTAGTCATATTGCCAACATGCCATGTAACCCTTCTATTGGCGGTCCTGCCAAGGGTATTGTGGTAAGAGAAGTTGATGCCTTAGGTGGAGTTATGCCACGAGTTGCTGATTTAACAGCTTTACAATTTAAGATGTTAAATACTACTAAGGGGCCAGGTGTTTGGAGTATGCGTGTGCAATCTGATAAGAATGCTTATTCTTTGATGATGCAAGATCTTTGTATGCATACTGAAAACTTAACATTATATGAGGATATTGTTGAGGAAGTCTTGGCTGAAGATAAGAAGATTACAGGTGTTAGACTTCAAAAAAATGGAATCTTAGAATCTAACATTGTAGTATTAACAACAGGTACTTATATGGACTCTTGTAGAATGGTAAGTGCTACTGTTACGCCAGGTGGCCCTGATAATGAGCCTACTACTAAGAATTTAAGTGAATCTTTAAGAAAATTAGGCATTAAATTATTTAGATTAAAAACAGGTACACCAGCTAGAGTATTAACTAGTTCTATTGATTTTTCTAAGACTAGTCTAGAAGAAGGCAGTAAGCGTTTTATTAGATTTAGCGAAGATACAAAAGAAGATGAGGTTAGATCGATTGAGGAACAAATGCCTTGTTACTTAACTTATACAACAGAGAAGACTAAAGAGATTGTATTAGCTAACTTAAATAAGTCTTCTATGTATTCAGGTGTTGTCAAGGGTGTGGGACCTAGATATTGTCCATCTTTTGAAGATAAGATTGTAAGATTTTCTGATAAAGAAAGACATCAATTATTCCTAGAGCCATTAGATGCCACAAATGAATTAACATATGTACAAGGTTTCTCTACTTCAATGCCATATGATGTACAAGAAGAAATGGTACATTCAGTAATTGGTTTAGAGAATTGTAAGATTATCAAGTATGCATATGCCATTGAATATGATGCGATAGATCCTTTACAAGTTAAAGCATCTCTAGAAATGAAAGATATTGATGGCTTGTTTATTGGTGGTCAAATACTTGGTACTTCAGGTTATGAGGAGGCGGCAGGTCTAGGTATGATGGCGGGTATTAATGCCCTTAGAAAACTAAATAATAAGGAGCCTTTAGTCTTGAAAAGAGATGAGGCTTATATTGGTGTTATGATTGATGATTTAGTAACTAAGGGTACTAATGAACCATATCGTTTATTGACAAGTAGAGCTGAGTATCGTTTGTTGATGAGACATGATAATGCTGAGAATAGATTAATTAAATATGGTCATGAGAATGGTTTGATTAGTGAAAAGAGATATCAAAGATATCTTGATAAGGTTGATCAAAAGAATTCTTTGATTACTTATTTAAAGAATAGTAAGGTAGATTATTCAACTGGTATTGGTGAGTATTTAAATAGCTTGGGTTTTGAAGAAGATAGTATGAAGTCTTTTAATGCCTATGAGCTTGTGAAAAGACCTGGTGTTGAGTGCAAAGAAGTATTGAAGTTTTTAAATAATGATTCTTATGATGATGAGGTAGTCTTTAATACTCAAATTGAAATAAGATATGAGGGGTATATTCAAAAGGCTCGTAAAGAGGCTGATAAGATGTTGAAGATGGATGGCATGAAGTTACCACAGGATATTGATTATAGTAAGGTGGATAACTTAAGACTTGAGGCTAGACAAAAGCTTAATCAAGTTAAACCATTTACACTAGGCCAGGCAAGTAGAATCTCAGGTATTAATCCTGCAGATTTAAATGTGTTGGCAGTATATATAAAGGAACATAAGATTTAAATGAATAAGATAAGCGTTCTTGGAGCAGGTACTTTCGGTATTTCATTAGCTAGATTGTTGGCTAATAAGGGTTTTGAGGTGACTGTTTATGTTCACAACGAAACAAAGGCTCAGTTGTTAAGAGAAACAAGACGTCATGAGCGTTTTAAGGATGTTTTACTTCCTAGTAGTATTGTCTATACTTCTGATTTAAAGGAAGCTTTTAAAGATAAAGAGATGATTGTTTATGCGATACCTTCTACTAGTATTCGTGAGGTAGCATCTTTAAGTAAGGAATATGTTGAGGATGGTCAATATATTGTGGATGTTGCCAAGGGTATGGAGAAGGATAGTCTTTTAACTTTAACAGAAGTTATTGATGATGTTTATAAGAATGATACTTTAAAGTATGTTGTCTTAAGTGGCCCTACTCATGCTGAAGAGGTTATTAAGGATATGCCTACTGCAATTGTAGCTGCTAGTAAGGATTTAGAGGCTGCCAAGGTTGTACAAGAGACTTTTTCTGTTGATTTCTTTAGAGTTTATACTAATGAAGATATTAGGGGTATTGAGATTTGTGGTGCCTTAAAGAATATTATGGCAATAGCTGCAGGTTTGTCTGATGGCTTGGGTTTTGGTGATAATGCCAAGGCTGCTTTAATCACAAGAGGTTTACAAGAGATTAAAAGACTTGGTACTAAGATGGGTTGTCAGAATGATACTTTCTTTGGCTTAGCGGGTATTGGTGATTTGATTGTTACTTGTACCAGTGTTCATAGCCGTAATAATTGTTTTGGTCATTTATTAGGTGAAGGTAAGACAATTGATGAGGCTAAGAAGGAAATTGGGATGGTAGTAGAGGGTTTGAATGCTTTGCCTGCCGCCATTGAATTAGCTGATAAGTATAATGTTGAGATGCCAATTACAAGTATGTTGTCTAAGATTGTCTATGAGGGTTTAGATCCTTATGTTGGTGTTAATCAATTGTTTAAGAGGGAATTGAAGAGTGAATAATATTTTAGAGAAAATTACATTGTCTAGTCTTATTGAGAGTATTATTGTAGCTTTATTTACTATTCTTTTTCTAAGGTTTTTAACCAAGATTAATAAGAAGTATTTGACTAAGCATGAAGACAATAGTCAGATGAATGGGCTTGTTAAGGTTTCGTTTCAGGTGGTTAAGACAATTATTATAGCTTGTGCTATTTTAATGGTTTTAGAAATAAATGGTATTAATGTAACTTCTTTAGTAGCTGGTCTAGGTCTTGCCAGTGCTGCAGTTGGTTTAGCTTTACAAGACTTTTTAAAAGACAGTATTATGGGTGCTCATATTGTGTCTGATCATTTCTTTAGTGTTGGCGATACGGTTAAGTATAATGACCTAGTTGGTGTGATTGAAAACTTTAATATGAAGACTACTAAGATTAGAAACTTGGCTGATAATAGTGTCTTGAGCATTTGTAATAGAAATATTTCAGAGATTACAAAATTATCTGATATAGCTAAGGTGGATATTGATTTACCTTTAGCATATGAAGAAGATTTTGAAAGGGTTGATGTTGTCTTGAATACTATCATTAAAAAGATTGGTGAGATGGATAATGTACAAGATGCACAGTATTTAGGTACTGATGCCTTCCTTGATTCAGCCATTGTCTATAAGTTAAGGTTTTATTGTCCAAGAAGTGAGATGTATGATTTAAGAAGGTTGGCATTGAGAATTATTCAAATCGAATTAAGAGATAATGATATGTCAATTCCTTATAATAAGCTTGATGTGCATTATGAAGAAGTTTAATTTGTATTATATAAGTTCACTATTATTCTTTTTGGTGGCGATATTACAATTTGTGGATAAGAGTGAACATTCTCTTCCTGTGGTATGGCTATGTCTTAGTGTCTGTTTCTTGAGCTTAGGTATTAACCAGAATAAGAAGAATTAATATGGGATTTATTATTTGGACAATAATATCAATTTTCTTTGTGTATATAGGAATAACAACCCGTAGAAGTAGTATACCAGTTAACTTATTTACTTTTAGTGATGTACCTAAGGTAAATGATGTTAAGGGATATAATAAAGCTGTCTCTAATTTGTGGTTGGTGTTTACATTATTGTTTGAAATGATTGGTATTTCATTATTATTCATTAAACAGAACTCACCGCTTGTCATATTAGTGGTATTAGGAGTGGTATTCCTGGTTATTGGTATGATGATTGTGTATACAAAGATTGAGAGTAAATATATGGTTTAAAACTTGTTTGTTTAACTTGGACAAACAAGTTTTAAATATAACGAAATACATGTTATACCATGGACAAGGAAAAGATTAATATCATTGTAATAACTATCCAATTTTCTATTCTAGTCCATGGTCACAGGTGTTGACTTTTGTGTTAGTTCGATGGTGCTTGACAAGAAAGGGTAATTAGAATTAATATAACATTGTTATATAACACTGTTATATTTTTATGAGGAAGTATGGCTACAAAGGCAGAAGAAACACAAAGAAACATATTAGAGACAGCTAAGAAACATTTTTTAAATGATGGTTTAACTGGGGCTTCACTTAGAAATATTGTTAAAGATGCAGGACTTACAACTGGTGCTTTTTATAAGTATTATCCAACTAAGGAAGCTTTGTTTGATGCGTTAACCGATCCATATTTAAAAACGTTATATGAAATTTATGACCAAGTAGTTAGTGAGTTTGAAAAGTTATCGGCTGATGATCAGACAAAGAGCGTGGCTTCTATGTCAAATGATGGTATGGAACAAATGCTAGATTATGTCTATGATCATTATGATAATTTTAAACTGTTATTGAAGTGCGGTGATAGTGGTAAGTATGAGGATTTTATACATGGAATGGTTAATAGAGAAATAGAATCAAGTCATAGGTATCTAGAGAAGATGAAAGAAGAGGGCGTTGAAATACCTGTGGTTGAAGATAGTCTTATGCATATGATTTATACTGGTTTCTTCTCGTCAATATTTCAAATTATAGAACATGATTTTGATAAACAGAGTGCAATTAAAAATATTAGTCAGCTAAAGCAGTTTAATATTGGTGGCTTTGAGAGATTGTGGAATATTAAGTTTTAATAGGTGGGTAGTACCACTTATTATATTAGGATGTAGTTAGCTAGTGCTAACTGGAGGAGATTATGAAAGAAAAGAAAAAATCTACATTAACTTGGATACTAGAGTGGGCAAGTAGACTATATGTATGGAGAAGCACTGTATAAGCCTGAAATGAAAGAAGGGAATCCTATAAGGTTATATAGTTTGGATGAAATCACGGAGATATTCGGTAAGTTAGGACTTCGTATTTGTAACAGCTTTGCTGATTTTAGTGGAAAGCCGAGTTCTGATAATGATATTCAATTGATGGTTTATTCCATACGGGAATAAATCTTCATCAAATCTTTATTTTTTTCTGTTAGGTTATATTTCAGTAAGAAATGAAATATAGAAGGAAGGATAGTAAAGATGGAAATGA
>URCJ01000055.1 GCA_900546285.1 uncultured Solobacterium sp.
GTCAACTATTATATAAGGGAAACGACTGATTATTATTTCTGCTATATGCTTATGCTTCGAAATAATATAAATAGCTATCCACAATGCATCTTGACTTGTTATGATACCTTTTGATAATCTGTGGTTAAATGCAGCTTCACAATAATTATTTTCTTTTTCTTAGGCATCTCTTTTTCTCCTTTCATATCTTTATTGACTACAAAAGGAAAAATTCCTACACCAAATTTTTAAAATATTGTAATATTTCAGACATCGCTTGTTTAGAACTTATGTCTAGCCAATTTTTGTTAGATATTTCTAATTTATGTACAAAATCTGAATTACAAAAAATCGATGTTAAAACATAAATTATTTGTTCTACGCTATTAATAGAAGAATTTTCATCATCAAATATTACTAAAGACAAATATCTTTTAATCTTTTCTTTATTAGAATCTTTTAAAAGAAAACAAATATCATAAATATCTTTATATCTAGTGCTTTTATACTTGAAACGCATTAATGACTTTATTTTCTCTACAATTATTTGTTCTCTAGAATTAATCAAAAGTTTTATTGAATCAGTCTGAAAACATATGTCCAAAATACATTCTTCCTGATTTAAATCAAAATTATTATGAACGCCTATATCAACCTTGGAATTGATAGAATAATTATGTTGATCTGTTATATCCAAAATTATTCTTTTGCCATTATAGCTTTCTTGATTTAGTTCGACAGGCTTTCCTTTTAACGAAATTGTCAGTCCATCAAAACAATTAATTTGCCTAATAAACGAATTAATTTCTTCATTTGAGATAGGATAATGTATAAAATCAAAATCAATATCCTGAGTTATACGTCTTGCGTCATTAGATAGCTTTTGCATGACCAAGCCACCTTTAATAGTTATATTATTTTTAAGCGAGCTATCATAAATAGCTTTCAATATAATATCGTGACACAACAAATTTTCTGCATCTACAACACTATAACCTTTATCACGAATTATATTTATTTCTTTTTCTAAATTAATTTACAGAACCTCCAATTGAATGGCATCACTAATTTTGTCGCCATTCTTAAATTTTTCACAATAATCTAAAACCTTTAGGAAGTCTAGTTCATAAATTATTTTTCTAT
Organism: uncultured Solobacterium sp.; assembly: GCA_900546285.1. Classification (GTDB taxonomy): domain Bacteria; phylum Bacillota_I; class Bacilli_A; order Erysipelotrichales; family Erysipelotrichaceae; genus Colivicinus. The sequence continues at coordinate 1,123 of URCJ01000055.1, forward strand.
AATTATTTATTATTTCTTTATATAAATCAAAAGGGATTTTATTCTTATAACGAATAAGATCAACCAACAATCTTTCTCTAGAATAAATATTCATACTAGAACCATTTTTTTCTATTTTTTTTATTTCAATATCAAAAATATTATCATTCACAAAACTTTGTTTAACATTTTTATCCTTAATTCGATTGTAATTTCTTCTAGTAGCTAAATTATATTTTAACGGAATAAAATCCGTTAAATCATAATAGTAATAAGCACTAATACCAGTCAATACAGCATCTGGATACTTAAATGAAAACAAATCAAAATCATGGCAATATTTTGTATCTGAATAAATACCCTTCTCAATCTTAAATAATCTATTTTCAGCTAGTTCTTTTTTAATCTGATAATCAGAACCGTATTTATCTAAACATTCCTTATACGAAAACAACATATCATTCTCCTATTAAAGTAATTATACACATGAATTAGTATCGTGTGAATAATTACTTTAATTTTTTATTTAAGTCATACCCATTCTCCTTTCACATCTTTATTGACATTAAAAGAAAAAATTCCTACCCTAAATTAAAAAAAGAGTAATCACCATAGGCAATTACTCAAATATTTTCTTATTAGTTAAGACAATAATCAAAGCTATTATACTTATAATAGTACCCAACAGATACAAGTTAAACGTACCAAAATATTTCATCGTAAAACCAAACGTTTGTGACAAAATAGCCTCATAAATCATATTAAAAGTTTGAAGTAAAGTTAGTGCCCTTGCGATACTTGCCCCACCATAGATCTTATTAAGATACTCAATATTACCAACTATAGCACTAATTGCTAAAACACCATGTAAAGATTGAGCCAAGATAAACACATAAATGTTTCTTGTAAGAAAACAAATCAAACATCTTGATACAACTGAAATACATGAAATGATAAAGGCCTTATGATAACCAACCTTCTTAATAAAAGCACTGCCCTTATTAACAACATATAATTCAGGAATAACCATAATAAAGGTTGCAATACCAATCATATTATCACTACACTTTAAAGTCTCCGTAATATGAATTCCCGCAAAAGTAGTTAGAGTATCTACTGTTGTATTTGTAAATAATGTAACAAAAACAATCACCAAAAATCTTTTATCCTTTAAGATACTCTTGGTATTAGTATCTTCCTTGATTATTTCCTTACTAACACTTTCATTTTTAGGCAAAGTAGTAATTATTAAACAGCATAACAACAAAGATAAGATATAGAAGAATACATAAGGGCCACTATATCCAAGCTTATTCATAATTATCGCAATAAAAGTACTGCCTACAATATAACCAAAAGAACCATAAGATCTAAGTTGGCCAAAACTCATCTTATACTTATTACAATACTCAACTGACAAACTATCACAAATACTACCTAAATCCGTCTTGAAGATATAGATACATACAGATAAAAGGCAAAGTAAGGGGAAGATACTTTGATGACTCCATAAGAATACACTTAAGGCTGAAAAGAAACACAATATCGATAAAATCCTTCTATTAGAATACTTGCTAGCTAAGATACCCCACAAAGGAATAAAAATCATCGACACAATAACACTAATAGATGAAATAAAACCAATCTTGACCCCATCAAATCCAAGTCTTGAATAATACACATTCGCATACGGGAAAAAGACACCATATGAGATGTATAAGAATAGATATAATAATTTAAATTTGTTGTTGATAGTCTTGTTCATATATTTATATTACATTATTGAATTTTTAAAAGAAAAGTCCGTACTATGTTTATTAACTAGCTTATAACTTTTATCTATTAGCTCAAAGATTAATTCATCACTCACCGTATCATTCAAAACAATGGATATCCAAGACTTCTTATTCATATGATAAGCTTCATAAATACCTTCTACCTTAAGTAATTTGTCCTTATCATTTGGATCAATCTTTACATTAATCACTTCAATTAAACCATTCTTTTCTTTATCAACCTTTTCAAAAGGAATATCCATAAGAATGCCAAACCACTTGCCATCAAAGTTTCTATATACCCCATGATACTTACTTGATGTAAAGGGAAAATCAGGACTTACTTTATATTTCAAATAGATATAATCATTGATTCTATTAGCTTGATCATAGATATAAGTTCTTTTTGTACAAGTCTTCTTTCTTATATCCAAGAGTATCCTTTCATATTCACTTCTAATCTTTAGATTAAATTCACCACTTCTTTCGATTCTAAAATTGGTATATTCCTCATCAAAAGATAAGTCGATAATCTTGCCTGTAATCTTTTTATCAACATAAGTAACAATTACTTTAAAAGTATTATCCAATATATCAACAGTATAAACGTAATCACTATTAAAACCACATTCTAACAGTTTATTTTCATCAATCAAGTAGCGATTAAAGATTGTTTCTTCTATTGTCATAATAATTTGCAAGTCCTTATAAATTTACTAGTATCAACACCACTTTCTAGATATCTTAACAAGATATTAGCACAAGCATTACTATCACTATCAGCTCTATGATGATTTAAACAAATATCATAATAATCGCACAAATCATTAAGCTTATGACTAATACCAGGTAAAAGCACTCTACCCATTTGTACTGTACACATATAATGGACATAAGACTTCCAATTAATATGATAATAAGTTAGACACTTCTTTAAAACATTCATATCGAATGTTGCGTTATGTGCTACTATCATGCCACTACTAAATAAGGGCTCTATATTTTCCCAAAGCAAATCAAAAGAAGGTGCATTAGCTACCATAAATTCATCAATACCAGTTAACTTTTTATTGAATGAATCAAAATATGTCTCAGGATTTACTAACGAATAGAAAGAATCAACTATCCTATCATCTTCTATAATCGTGATACCAATGGCACTCATGCGATCATTTAAGTGATTAGGGGTTTCTACATCAAATACAATAAAACGATTCAAAAAAATCACCTCTAATAAAATTATAAAACCAAAATAAAAAACTTCTTAACGAAGCTTCTTATTGTCCCATAGATTTCATGATTGCACGAATTTGTGCCTCAGAAGGTTTTCTACCCATTTGAGAGTACATTGCACGAATCATCTTTTCATTGATTGGTGGATTTTCTTTGATTTGTTTCTCAAAGTAGTGTCTAGTAATAAAGAAACCAGCAACACCGCCAATCACAAGGCCTAGAACCAAATAACCAATTGATTGCCACATATATTTAAATCTCCTTTTAGTTAACAATTTTTATGGCCTGATGAGGTAAATTTCCTGACGAATGGTCAGGTGGGCCAGCTATACTTGCCTTTAGGATCCCCACTTATAGTAGGCTTTCGACACCAACAAGTAACGCGCTTAAGGTCCGAGTTAAAAGTGTAGGAATTTAACAGCTCACCAGGCATTTTTAATTATATACAAGTCAAAGTATAATACTAGTCTTGACTTTCTTGTACAAATGGTGTTAATAACTTGCGATAGATATCCTCAAGCTTAGTAACATCCTTGTCAGTATAATTACTACCACCCCAAGTAGTACCAATTTGAGAACCAGTAATCTTACCATCCACAATTGTAAACACCTCTGGAGTTTGTAAATCTCTTTCACCATCCTCATTCTCAGGAATAGTCTCATATAATACCTCATATAAGATATCGTAATTATCAGTACCTAATATTGGATAAGCATCTGATTGAGCATCAATATAATAAATATAAACGCCCAACTCTTCAGCAACCTCATTTAGATATTGCATAGCCAATTGACAAGAAGGACAACCTGTTCTACTCAAGACAAAGACACCATAGCCACCTTCATCAACAGTTCTCTTAAGTTCTGATACAGTAGTACCAACAAACATATGCCCAGATGACTTTAAATTCTCATAGCCTGACATATCAGCCTTATAAGTTTCAATCACAAATTCCTTACTTAAATCAGGTTTTTCTTGCTTCTTACTACAACCAAATAGTACAAGACAAATTAATAATATACTCAATACTTTTTTCATTAATAATCGATCCTTTCAATCTTTAAATCTTTATAGATTTTTTCTATCTGATCAAAATCCACTTCTTCATCTAACATTGAAACACCAGCCGCAATCGCATTACCATAACCAAAAAATTCAAGCGGATTAGCACCCTTTAGTTTCGACCACAAGATACCTGCAATCATACCATCATTAGAACCGATTTGTAAATCTTTGGTATTTTCACATACATAGTAGCCACAAGAATCAAATAAATAACTCTTTGTATGAGCACTAGAGAATAAGAAATGTTGAGCACCCTTTTCAATATATTCCTTACCAGTCTTCACAATTTCTTCATTTGAAGTACCAATATCATTATTATCCATCTTAACTAAGAATGGCTTATATGCGCTCACCTTAGAAGTAATATAATCATCAGTATCCAAAATAACCTTAACATTATTATCAATCAAATCCTTAATCACATCACACATCTTATCAGCTAGATCTTTTTGAACATTACCACTCATAATCACGAAGTCATTATCATAAATTTGATTCATTCTAACCTTAAACTTATCAAATTCATCGTCAGTAATCTTAGGACCTAAGGCATTTAAAGAAGTAGTCTCTTTAGCCATCAACTTAATATTGATACGAGTATTATCTTCAATTCTTGTGAATTGAGGTTGAATATTAACATAATCAGATAATAAAGAAATATAGAATTCTTTATTAAAGCCACCCAAGAAACCTAGGGCAACTGATCTAATATTAAGTTTATCTAAAAACTTTGAAACGTTAACACCCTTTCCTGCTGCATCATAAGTCTCTTCGTAAGATCTGTTTAAAGAACCAACTTTTAGATCCTTTAGTTTCAAATAATAATCCAAAGAAGGATTTGTTGTTATCGTGTAAATCATGAAATCATTATATAATACAAGGATGAAAATCAAAAATTTATTTAAAGATTACAACAAAGAAGACTTTGAAATAACAGGCCTTTCTACCAACACCAAGACAATAAAACCAGGTGATCTTTTCTTATGTATCAAAGGAGCTACTATCGATCGCCATGATTATATTGATGAAGCTGTTAAAAATGGTGCAGTAGCACTGGTAACCTCAAAAGATGTAAATACAACAGTTCCTTATATCAAGGTAGATGATGTCAACAAAATCTACGAATCATTATATAGAGACTTCTATGATAATCCCCAAGATAAATTAACCCTAATTGGTGTAACTGGCACCGATGGTAAAACATCTACCACAACCATCATCCAAGAATTGCTAGGAGATGATATCTGTGGCTATATTGGTACTAATGGTTATGCATGCTCTAAATTCAATAGAGAAACCGATAACACCACACCAGGTATTGAATCAATCTATAGAATACTAGATGAATTTGTTAAGGCTGGTTGTAAGTATGTAGCCATGGAAACAAGTTCTGAGGCCTTCTATTATGGAAGACTAAAAAACTTCCACTTTAGGGTTGGCGGTCTAACTAATATCGATAAGGAACACTTAAATACCCATAAGACCTTAGAAAACTACATCAACTGCAAGAAGATGTTATTTAAACAATCAGATATGTCAGTTTTAAATAAGAATGATAAACATTTTGATGAAGTAGTAAAAGATATCACAAATTATAAAACTTACGGTTACAACGAAGATAATGACCTATATATCAAAGATTATGAAGTAAAACCAAATTGTACTTTAATCACCTATATTATCAATGATGAAGAAGTAAAGGTTAAATCACCATTATTAGGACAATTCAACGTTGAAAACTTGTCTTGTGCCCTATTAATTGGCATGTCACTAGGCTTTGACTTATATCATTTATTAAGAAATATCGATAAATTATCAATATCAGGTAGAATGAATTCTATTGATTTAGGACAAGACTATTATGTTCTTGTAGACTATGCTCATACGCCAAATGGCCTAGCTAGATTATTTGAATTCACTAACAAACTAGATGTAAATAAAAAGATAGTTGTTACTGGTAATGCAGGTGAAAGAGATGCTTCTAAACGTAAATATGTTGGCAAATTATGTGCTGATAATAATGACCATGTAATATTTACTTATGAAGACCCCCGCTTTGAAGATCCATATAATGTCGTTAAAGACTTATGTGAACTTATCAAAGACAAAACAAACTATGAAACAGTCATTAATCGAGAAGAAGCTATAAACAAAGCTATTAATATGGCCAATAAAAAAGATCTTGTCATGATTTTAGGAAAAGGTAGTGAAGATTGGCAAGAGATCAAAGGTGAATACATCGAATTCAGTGACATTGAAAAAGCTAAAGAAGCTATTATGAAAAGGATGAGTCATTAAGATTTATCCTTTTAATATGGTATAACAAACACCAAACATCAAATCAAAGTCAGGTTGCCTTGTCGTGTACAACTCCAAGGCAACCTTTTTTAATTACTTACTTCTTTGTATTATTGATATCCTTTAAACCCTTCGCATCACGCAAGCTACGAGCCTTAAGTGCCTCATAGATTCCAAAGCCTACTACACCAGTTCCACCTACTACACCAGCTGCTACTGCTACTGGGTTAGCCTTGTTTTCTTCGGTTGGTTCATCAGCCTTAGTTTCAGTATTACCAGTATTAGTATCAGTGTTAGTATTAGTGTCTTTATTATCAGTTGGCTTAGTTACTTCTTCTGGCTTATCAACTGTAACATCAGTAATCTTATTTTCTGTCTTGTTGACCTTAATAGTTACCTTAGAAGCTTCAAGTCTTGCCTTTTCTGCTGCTTGGGCTGCTAATCTATCAGCTTCCTTCTTAGCAGCTTCCTCTCTAGCTGCCTTAGCGTCCTTAGCTGCCTTTAAAGTCGCATTAGCCTTATCAAGAACTTCACTCTTAGTAGTATAAGCTTCATCAGCCTTATCCTTGTTAGTCTTAGCACTTTCTAAAGTCTTATCAGCTAATTCCTTAGTTTCCTTAGCCTTTTCAAGATTACTTGTAGCCTTATCTAAGTTTTCCTTATACTTAGCCACATTTTCATCAGAGAACTTATCTAAGTAGCTTTGTGCTTCATTTAAAGACTTAACTGCTTCATCATATTCCTTTTGAGCCTTATCACGAATTGCAGTAAGCTTACTTAATTCACCATTAGCGTTATCTAATTCAGCTTGAGCCTTAGCTAAAGTATCTGCTTTTTCATTCGCAATAGATTGTGCCTTATCGAATGTATCCTTAGCTTCTCTATTAGCCTTAAGCGCATCTTCATAAGCTGTTGTGGCACTATTTAAAGCACTTACACAATCATCATAATGCTTATCAGCTGTTTCCTTATTAGTTACTGCCTTATTATAAGTTTCAGTAGCTGTCTTAACAGTTTGTTTAGCACTGTCTAGTTCATCCTTAGCCTTATTATAAGTATCAGTTGCCTTAGTTAACTTATCACTTGCGTTTAAGAATAATTCATTAGACTTATCATAGATACCCTTAGCAGTATCCATAGTATCCTTCTTGATACCTAGTGCCTTAGCTAAATCACTTGCCTTAGTAGTTAATTCGTTAAATAAGTCAGTAGCCTTATTTAAGATGTCTAATGTAGAGTCAAATCTCTTATTAGCCTTATCTAAATTATCTAAAGCAGTCGCAATATCAGCGTTAGTTTCTTCTAGAGTCTTTTTCTTATTAGCTAGTGTATTTTCGTTAGTAGTTAGAGTATCCTTAGCCTTTTGAACTAAATCCTTCTTAGTTTCTACATTAGCCTCGTTAGCTTCAATAGTAGCCTTAGCTGCTTCTAAGATTTCAGCCTTTTCTTCTACTAGCTTATTAGCTTTATCAACATTAGTTGTAGCAGTTTTTACATCAGCCTTAGCGTTATTAACTTCTTTAGCTTTAGAATCTACAGCACCTTGTTTTTCAGCTAATACAGTCTGAGCTTCTTTTAACTTAGCTTCAGCAGCTTCTCTATTACCAGTCTTACTTGCAAGTTCTGCCTTAGCGACTTCAAGAGCCTTTTTAGCATCTTCTAAATCAGCCTTAGCTGTTTCAAGATCGTTTTGAGCCTTAGTATAAGCGTCCTCAGCATCCTTTAGCTCTTGGTTTACTGCATTGTAGTATTCCATGAACATGTTGTAGTATTCTTTAGCATCCCAAGTAGCATCTTCATCACCTAATAGATAATCATAATATTTAGCTA
>URCJ01000056.1 GCA_900546285.1 uncultured Solobacterium sp.
CTTTTTTTATGTCAAATTTCGTATTTAATTTTTACACTTTAGTTCTCCGCCGGATGATAAGTCTTAACGACCTTTTGCACCCTATCTTTAATGTCATCTTTATTCTTATAGGCTGCATCCAATAATTCTTCTAATTCTTTTAAGAATTCATCAGAATCGAAAGGTATTGGACAACCAATATGAATCAAATCATTATTAGTTTTCTTTAAACCTTCCTCAGCCATAAGTTTCTCTTCAAATAGTTTTTCACCAGGTCTTAAACCAGAATAAATAATCTTAATATCTACATCTGGTGTATAACCTGAAAGTCTTATTAAATTACGAGCTAGTGTATCAATCTTAACTGGTTCACCCATATCTAAGACAAAGATCTCACCGCCCTTGGCATATGTACCTGCAAGAAGTACTAAACTAACAGCCTCAGGTATTGTCATAAAGTATCTTATGATATCTGGATGAGTAACTGTAACAGGACCTCCTGCTTCAATTTGTTTCTTAAATAAAGGAATAACGGAACCATAACTGCCTAATACATTTCCAAATCTAACAGCTACAAATTCTGTCTTTGTAGATTTAAGTTCCTCTAATATACGGTTATTATCTTCATGATGTGTAAATATTTGAGGAATCTCATAAGCCTTACCCTCATTAATCTTATAGGCAAAAGTTTGAATAACCATCTCACACAATCTTTTTGAAGCACCCATGATATTAGTAGGATTAACTGCTTTATCAGTAGATATAAGCACAAACTTCTTACAGCCATGAGACATAGCTGCATAAGCGGTCTTATAAGTACCAATCGCATTATTCTTAATAGACTCACATGGACTATCTTCCATTAAAGGAACATGCTTATGAGCAGCTGCATGATATACAATATCAGGTCTAAATTGTTCAAAGACTTGGAAAATTCTTCTACTATCTCTTACAGAACCTATAAGTGTTTCTAGTTTTAATTCAGGATACTTCTTCTTTAACTCAAGCTGAATATCATAGGCATTATTCTCATAGATATCAAACAATATTAATTGTTTAGGCTTGTGTGATGCTATTTGTCTAGCCAATTCTGAGCCAATAGAACCAACACCTGTAATTAAAACAACCTTGTCTTTTACATAATCAAACACTTCGCTCATATCAGGCTTAATAGGATCCCTACCTAATAAATCTTCTATTTGAACAGGCTTCATCTTACTAACAGAAACATCACCTGTATACAATTGATACATACTTGGCAGATTCATAATCACACATTCTGTATCATTACATACTCTTAAGATATCTCTTTTATCTTCTGGCTTAGCACTAGGAATAGCTACATAAATCTTCTTAATATCAAATTTCTTAACTGCTTCCATAATAGAATCCCTACCGCCAAAGATAGGAACACCATCAATATATCTTCCCCACTTATTAGGATTATCATCAATGAAACAAGCCACCTTTTCATTAATCTCACGAGCACCCACAATATCCCTTTGAATCATTTGGCCAGCACTACCAGCACCAATCAACATTACATTAGTCTCACTTTGTTTCTTACTAGTTCTACTTCTTAATAAAAGAATAAAACGATAAGAAAATCTAACACCCAAAGTTAAACAGAATTGAATAACGATACCTATTAAATAATAAGATGCAGGCATCTTATTATGAGTAGCTAACATTATAATTGGATATAAGATACCACTAATGACAGTAGCCAAAATTACTCTTAATAGTTCTGAATAACTCGCAAATCTCCAAATACTTCTATATAGCTTTAAAAACCAGAATAAGATTACACAAAAGATTGCATAAAATACAACACTCTTATAACAACCTTGCAAGTATTGAGATTCAATTGAACTAAACTCAAAATCAAACCTAACTAGTAGTGCTAATAAATATGAAAAACAAATTGCCATAAAGTCATATACCATCAATATACCGGTAACAACTTCCCAATGTTCAATCCTTTTCCTACGCCTTAAATCTTCCTGCATATTCACATCTCCCCTTAAAATTACTTATCTGGATAACCATACTTATCGTAGGTATTCTTCTCATTATCCATTACTGTCTTAGATGGCTTATAGTCATCAATAGAATAAATATTTTTATGTAACTCTATTACTTGATCACTATAGTTTCTTAATAAATAGCCACCCAATCCTGGACAATTCAAAGTATCATCATAACCACCACTTGGTAACTTATAAGTTTCTATATTATTCAAATCAAAGCCTATAATGTCATATAAATAAGTCTTAATCTGATCATTTGTAAAGTTAGTAGACACATAAGGTAAAAGTGATACAACCACATCCAACATATCCGTAAACCCAAGTGATGAGAACTTACTTACAATAGCTTGGATTACCGCATTTTGTCTTTCCATTCGCACGTAATCATTATCAAGTTCTCTAATACGCGCGTATATTAATGCCAAATCTCCATTCAAGTGATTATTACCAGGACTGAGCCCCATCAAATTAGCTTCTCCATTAGATAAATAAATATCAACACCACCTACCGCATCTACAATGCTTTCAAGACCTGCAAAAGAAATAGAAACATAATTAGTAATATCCAAGTCTAAGTTATAGTTAAGTGTTTGTATAGCTAGTGTAGGACCACCAAACCAATAAGCCCAGTTATAATGGCCGTAACCTTGATAATCACCAGGGAAGTAAGCTACAACATCTCTTTCTACACTGGTAATCATTATTTTTTTGTCTGTATAGTCAAGAGAAATAACTTTCATCGCATCTGATCTTTCGCTATCACCTTGGTCGTTCCCGGTGCTCGAATCTACACCAAACAACACAAAGTTAAAGACCTTATGAGCTTCCTTTACCTTGACAATGTCTTCATTGATATTGGCATCTTCCTTCTTAATTACTTCTCCCCTATTCATCTTATTAAGTAGAGAATCAGCATATAAGTTAATAGCCAGATATGCTCCAGATATAACTATAAGTATACTTAATATAACAATTAATATTTTCTTAGTTCTATTTTTCATATCTTAAAACAACTTCTTCTTCACAGGTTTTAATTTAATAAGATCCTCATCCCTTAATACTCTAAGTGCATTCTCTTCAAAAAGAACATCAGCTGTCTCCTTATTAAACTTCTTTGTTATTAGATTGTATGCATCTAATAAAGTTAAAGGTCTATATTCATTATGTGCATCAGAACAAATAAAAGACACTTTACCCTGTTCAATAAGTTTAAACATCACATTCTTTGTTTGTTTGTGGTTCAAAGAACCTTGATTACACTGTAAAGAATATCCTTCTTTAAGCCATCTATTTACGAAATCGTGGTTCTCTTGAACATAGTGATATCTTTCAGGATGGGCAATAATAATCTTATATTGAAGCGATATGTTATATAGATATTCATCGTATTCCTTTTTATAGTTATTAAAAGGAAATTCTACTAAAACATATCTAGAATCATTTAAAGAACATATCTCTTTATTTAACAATAAAGTGTCCAATTCACTATCAATATATAGTTCATTACCCAAATATAAATCAACAGGTATGTCCTTTACGCTCTCTTCAAACTCATTAAAAAGCTTAGCCAATTCATTTCTTTTAATCTTATATTCATTTAAGCGCATAAAATGAGGAGTGATGCACACTGCATCAATCCCCTCTTTATATGCGTTTATTAATAATTGTCTTGATAATTCTAAACTAGAAGAACCATCATCGACATTAGGCAAAATATGACAATGAATATCAACCATTATTTGCCCTTCTTCTTGGTTTGACCATAACCATAACCATAGCCATAACCATAAGAACTACCATAATACTTCTTAACACGAGGAACACGAGTCATGACAATACCAAGGATATTAACCTTCTCTAGGCCATTTAACATGTCCTTAGTCTTCTCTAATTCCTTCTTATCTACTACATTACAAGCAACACACAATAACGTACCATCACAAAGTGAAGACAAGAACAATCCATCAGAAACTAAACCAATAGGTGGACAGTCTAACAAGATAATGTCATAAACTTCTTTTAATGCATCCAAGAACTTCTTATAAGCTCTAGATTGAACAAGCTCACTCGCATAAGGATTCTTCTTACCAGCTAAAAGAATATCCAACTTATTAGTATAGTGAATAACTGCATCATTAAATGAACACTCATTCGCAACCACTTCACTAACACCCAACTTATTCTTAAGCTTAAACTTCTTATGTAAAGAAGAAGCTCTAAGGTCCATATCAATAAGTAATACCTTCTTACCTAATTGACTATATACATAAGCTAAGTTAGTAATAGTAGTAGACTTAGATTCACCTGCGGTAGAAGAAATAACATTAATAGTCTTAAGATTCTTATCATAATCTCTAAGGGCAATATTTGTTCTAAGAATTCTAAAAGCCTCAGCCTCAGCACTCTCAGGAGCCAACATTGTAACTAAATTATCAGAAGGAGTAGGAAACTTCTTACCAGTATCCTCAACAGTTGGAATACTTATTTCTTTTTCACTATTAGTCATAATCTTCCTCCTTAATACTTAACTCTGGAATATTTCCAATAATATGAATTTTAGAAGAATCAAAAATCTTCTTGACATCCTCTTCAGACTTAACCTTTGTATCAGTCAAAAGAATAATAACCGCAATAGCACCACAAATAACAACACCCATGACTAAACCTAAAGCACAATTCTTTGTAGTACTAGGACCCGACTTCTTAGTAGGCACTTTTGCATCTGATAAAGAAGTAACATTCTCAATCTGCATAATGTCATAAATCTTCTTCTCAAACACGCGAACAATCTCATTAGCTATATCAGCAGACAACTCAGGATCATTTGTAACAACCTTAATATTCATTACCTCAGTATTATTAGCACTAGATACAGTTACAATCTTAGTAAACTTTTCAGTATCAATATCATACTTTGTATCTAAATCCAAATTATTAATAACAACATCTGAAATAGCCTCAGACATGATAATCTCATTATATGTATCCGCTAACTTTTGAGACAATTGAAGATCACTATATGTAACGTTTTGTTGACTAGTTGTTGTATCTTTCTTTTGAACAATAATCATCTTAGCCTCTGCAGTAAACTCTTCTTTAATAAAGAACTTAGTAACACAAAAAGCACCAGCCACACACACAAAACAAATTGTAATAAACAATAATAAGTTTTGTTTAGCAATCACAAACAATTGTAACAAGTCAATTGTCTCTTGATTATTAATATCGTTATTCATTAGTCTCCTCCGTATTCTCCTTATACTCTACTTGTTGTTTCCTTAAAGTTAAACGCAAAGTACTTGTACCCGTATTACCCTCAGAATCAGTAACCTTATAAGTAATTGTATAAGTACCCTCTGACTCTACATAACCACCATACTTAGGAAACATTACATCCTCCCAGTTAGTAGTAACTCTATTTTTTAATTCTTCACCATCATCATTGTCATCTTCTACTGACTCAACATTTCTTAAAAACCATTCATCAGAAAAATAAAGACCACTGCTTGTTTCAATTCTCTCTTGAATTAAATTAATTTTAGGAGCCTTAAGATCATCTACTTCAATAGTTGTAACAAGTGGCTCTACTTCACTATGGTTTTTAGCAGTAACTTTAACATCATATTCACCCTTAAGATCATAGTTAACACCCTCAATATTGAAAGTATCATTAATCTCCCAGCCACAGCTATTAACAAGTTTCAAGTATTCACTTGTCTTAAAAGTATCATGAATCTGTGCTCTTAAAGGTTGTAACAAAATAATATGATAAGTAGTCAATTCCCTATCAACATCAACACCAACCTTTTCCTTAGTTATGTTATTAGCCTCATCAATCGCAACATAAGTAACATAGCCGTTATTAGCTATATCACTCAAAGTTCTCTCTTCCACAAAAAAAGATTTCAAATTATCATCACTCGCCTCAGCATACTTAGTTAAGTCATCATAAGACAATGAACATGAAATCTCTGGCTTTTGTTTAACATTAATAGTAGGTGCTTTCTTATCAAAAGAAAAATTGGTTACTACAACACCAACTACACATAATATACAAATTATAATTAATAAAACTTTTTTCATAAATTACTATTTTCTTTTGATACCTCTCTACTTTCTTTTAATTTAATTAACTAATTGGGAAAAACAATGCAAAAAATAAATGTTGAAAAAAATGAATAAAAATGTTGCTTGCTCCCTTATAAATGTCACATATTTTAGTCAAAAGTGTATAAAAACCCAGGCCCTTTATTAAAAGGACCCCTAATTTTTTTATAACTTTGACACAGTCTTATCTCAAAAATCAAGGCTAATATGTGACAAATATTTACATAACGATTATAACATACCCCCCCCCCGACTTTTTAAAGAAGCATGTTACTTATGCACAAAAAGTTACTAAACTTTTAGCCCAATTATTCTACTCCATAATAAGCATAAACTCAATATGCTGTCAGCATATCTACGTGTCTGTACGACACAATAATATACCCACAAAACGACAAATTATTTTGTCCAATGGTTTCAAAAGTATTTTGAATATGTTGGTTTCTATGGTTTAAATAACCTTCTTAATAAGAATCCACATAATGTTGTTTATTTGGAGTAGTCGTCATGAAATGATAATTTGTTATTAATCTAAGGGGTACGAGCGAATTCAGAAGTTTTATTCCCAACTTTATTCCCAACCTTTAATTGTTTTGTTATATTTTAGAAGTTGGGAATAAAACAATTTATAAGAAGGCTAAATGGATATCAAGGAAATATATTTATGCAAATCCAATACTTAAATTGTATATTTATTACTTTTTATATTAAGAAAGGTCAAATTCTTCATAAATAGCTAACGGCAAATTATGACTATAAACCGTTTGTATAATTAATTAATTATTATAGGATCCTTCTTGACTATATTTTGCCCATTTTAAATACATTTCTTTATAATTTTCCTTTATAAAGTCTTGTATTTTTCTTATTTCTCTATCATTTAATGCCCCTTTGCGTTGAATCAATGATTCTCCATTTTCTTTTACAAAAAATTTGGCAGATCCAACTTCTGTAAGTTTGTGGTCACTAGCATGAACATGCATACACTCAATAATACAATGAGAAGTAAAGTAAAGATAATATCCAGCGATTTTATATTCGTAGTATTTTGGCATTTCATTCCTCCATAAATTTACGATTATTCTTCAAATAATCTTTTACGATTTGGATTTCTATATCATCCATACTTGTTTCCAAAACACCATTATCATTTGTTAACAACGCAGCACTATCAGGATTATTTAAATTTAAAACTCTGATTCCTTGCTCGCATATGGTGAAAGCATATCCATTAACAATCATCTCAGCATTATCTGCTACTTTTTTAATATCAACCATTAGTTACCTCCACACCCTTTATAGGCTTTAAAAATTTATCTACATCAAAATATAAATTCTCAAGAATAGGTATCAAATCTATATACTCTTCTTCGGGCTTTTCATTATGTTTATATTTAGCCATAACAACAAGATACCCATTGTCCCATTCTTTAACAGAAGTATATTTCTCCAATGAATGCGGGGCAAGAAAACGTATTTTATGATCACCAAACTGAAAAACGGTATAATTTTTTTCATTACTAAGAGTTGCAATTCCATTCATAGCATATCCTCCTTCAAAAGTTCAGAAACTAATTTATAAGTACCATTAATTATTTCAATCTGATTTTGCATCTTACAGTCATCATTAACTTGTATTGATAGATTATTGATGCCTTTTATTAAAAGATAAAATCTTTTAACAGTAACATTTTTAATATCAATATCACCAGCTTCAATTTTTTGAATCCAACGTACATCTAACCCTGATGCATTTGCTAAGGCTTGTTGTGTTATGCCAAATTCTCTTCGCCACCCCTTTATATCAACCATTATTAATCCTTTCATAAATATTATACGTCAAAATTGGCGTAAAAAATATATTGAAATCGTAAACAAACAATTGCAAGAAACATATAAACATTTATGTTTCTTAAAATAATATAAAAAGGTATCTTATGTACCTATATTCTTCGTAAATCGCCAATGATAATCTATAATCGCGGACCAAAATACCGCAAGAAACAAAAATCATACAACTATATGATTGCTAGGTGTTGTTTTTGCAACCTTTCTTGTTAAGAAAATCGAAAAAGATTACCTTAGTCTTAACTAGATTCTTATACAGTTTATCAGGATAGAAATCAAAGTATGGCTCCATATCAGCAACGCTAATAATTGCGTCCCTCATATACTTCGATAATCTATCATTTAATTCTTTACCATCAAGTTCAGAAAAAAACGTCCACATCTAGAATTAAATCTAAGAACTGTAAGATCTTATAATTGTCCTCAGTAACAGTTACTCTAGGTTTCTTAATAATAAGCTTTGTTTTACCCACATTAGTCTCACGATAATTAGTAGTAGCCTTATTAGTAACTATTTGATATAAAGCAGGAACCTGAGAAGTTAAGCCCATTAAGTTATAAAACAACAATCCGCTTATATAGCCGCATTTCTTGCCATCTTCCCTAAGATATTTATAATCTAAGACAATCTCTGGATTTAAACCTACCTCAAGATTAAACTTTGAAGGCTTAGGAAGATAATAAACACCATTCTCATATCTTTTTACTTTACCATCATCAACCAATTTCTTCATCTGTTGACGTAAGTTATCATAAGACATACCATCAATCTTTAGATTGCTTAAAATAATTGGCTCATTAAGCTTGAAGTTATTCACAAGATATTCATATAAGTTATTCATACATTCCTCCTGGTATATTGTTATTGACTCATAAAACAGTCATAAACAATATACATCTCCT
>URCJ01000057.1 GCA_900546285.1 uncultured Solobacterium sp.
GGTTGCGTATTTGTGAAGGCGACAGAAAGGCGCCTTAATGGTAAAAATTATGAAAGAATATTTAACAGTTTTAAGAAACACACCTTTCTTTAAAGGATTAGAAGATGATGAGATATTATCTATTCTTCATTGTGTTAATGCCACTATTGTTTCTAAAACAGCTAATTCTTATATTTTTAAGGCAGGAGACATCACTGATGTAATGGGTCTTGTTTTAAGTGGCTCTACTCTTATCATTCAAGAAGATCTTTGGGGACATCGCAATATCTTATCAAAATGTAATGTAGGTGATTTCTTTGGAGAACCTTATGCAGCTAATAATGCTGTCTTAAATATCAGTGTTGTAGCCAATGAAGATTCTATAATACTACTTTTAAACATAAATCATCTTTTAAGCACCTGTCCATCGTCTTGTATTCATCATCAAAAATTAATCCATAATCTAGTTGGTGTTTTATCTAACAAGATCTTAATCCTCAACAATAAAATCACCCATACTAGTAAAAGAACAACTAGGGATAAGTTATTATCATTTCTATCTAGCGAATCTATTAAACAAGGTACTTTATCCTTTGATATCCCCTTTAATCGTCAACAACTTGCTGATTATTTATGTGTTGAAAGAGCGGCTATGTCAAATGAATTATCAAAACTTGTAAAAGAGGATTTACTTACTACTAATAGAAATCACTTTGAGCTAAAGAAAAAGGCCGTTTAATTTAATAAACAGCCAATCATCTTAGATTACATTATGAGCTTTTAAAAGCTTTTCAACATCAGTATTCTCAATCTTTGCAAGAGCCTTCTTTAGAACAAGCTTTTCACCAAAACTTAATTCCATATCAGTAATCTTCTTACCATCTCTTAATTGAACAGTAGAGTTCAACAAGTCTCTTACATCATATACACTACCCCATACTTCTGGAACACCTCTATCTACATTTAATAATGTATATACAGCTTCCATGCCAGTACGCATTGAATATTCAGTAGTGAAGATTGTGTCTCTTGGAGTTTCAGCGAATTGTCCAATGAACGCAAAGTTTACAGAACCATCAGGCACTACAGCTGGTCTATCACCATAAGCTCTTGGCATGAAGAATGCGTCAATATAAGGCATCATAACAGGAACTGTATTAGCACTATTTGTTGCATATTCTTCAATTTTATCCTCAGGAACACCGATGTGATATAACCATTCTTCACAAATTTCCTTACCAGTACATTCTCTCATTGGTTTCTTAATATAATCACCAGGTCTATCAGTGAATAGAGAGTATACCCAAACTAGACAATGATCCTTTGGTTGATTTCTAAATTGAGGTTGTCTATTAATAGTCCAAGACAATAACCAAGAAGAATCCTTAACTGTAACGATACCACCAGTTGTAACCTTACCAGTGAATGGATCACGCTTACAGATGTTCTTAATATAAGGAATAATATTTTGGTCTAATGTTTCAATAGTAGCTGACTCCCAGTTTGTTTGTTCAGGATCAGAGCAGAACTTATCAGGATGACCAAATGATGGATCTTGGGCAGCAATCTTACGCCACATATCCCAACCACCGCCTTCTTTTAATTCGGTGTTGTAGGCAGCAGGACTGTCTTGAGAACCCATTGCTGAATTTTCAACACAACCACCATTAGTGATAAATACTAGATCATCTTCAGTTAAATCAATGAAGTTCTTCTTGCCATCTTCAGTAACTTCAATTTGTTTAGCAAGTTTCTTACTTGGATTTGAACAATCAAAGATGACATTATCAACTTTTACACCAAAATGGAACTTAACATTATGAGCTTCCAAGTACTTAACCATTGGAAGAATCATTGATTCATATTGGTTATACTTAGTAAATCTTAATGCTTTAAAATCAGGTAATCCACCAATGTGATGAATATATCTTTGGAAATATAACTTCATTTCAAGTGCACTGTGGTATTCTTGGAACGCAAACATTGTTCTCCAATATAACCAGAAGTTAGACTTGAATACCTCATCAGTGAAGATTTCATTAATTCTCTTATCTTGTAATTCTTCATTAGGAGTAAAGAACAACTTCATGATTTCCATAGCACCCTTGTCTGAAATATCAAACTTACCATCAGTATGAGCATCTTGCCCTTTATTAACAGTAGCTCTACATAATGAGTAGTTAGGGTCTTCCTTATTCAACCAATAATATTCATCTAATACTGAAACACCTTCTGTTTCAATTGATGGAATAGAATGGAACAAATCCCACATAACCTCGAAGTGGTTATCCATTTCTCTACCACCCCTCATAACATAGCCTAAACCATCATAGTAGTAGCCATCACAAGCACCACCAGCTAGTTCACCTTTTTCTAATACGTGGATGTGTTCGCCTTTCATTTGGCCATCTCTTACAAGATAGCAAGCAGCTGTTAAAGCAGCTAAGCCACTTCCTACAATATAAGCAGATTTTCTATCAACGCCTTCAGGCTTCTTTGGACGAGCAAATGCTTCGTAATTTCCGCTAGAGTAATACATATAACTTACCTCCTGTATCTCTTTACACCTCTAATATACAAAAGCTAATTAATCATTAAAATAATCAAAAAAAGGTAGTTGTAAAAATTTTAAACACCACCTTTTATTTGTATAATTTTTTATCAATTTATTATTTTTGATTAAATTAACTAATCTTCAACCTATTTAAAGCCTCTTTAATACTACCCTGTATCACAGCAGAAAGTTTCTCAATAATCTTCTTAGGATCTTTTTTCATACCATCTTTAATCCACTCTAGCATCAATCCTACAAAGGCATACTTATAGAAATTGGCAATGAAGTACTTATCCATATCATTAACATTCATGCCTTTCGCTTGTTCCTCTACAACATCTTCCATTAACTTGAATGTTAACTTATATAAAAAAGTTTCAATATGTTCTTTGCTTACAGAATTATAGACATTCATAATGAAGTCTTTATTTTCAAGAACCAACTCAAACAAATCAAGGAAACCCTCTTGCCAAGTATCATAGGTCTTATTGTCGCCTAATACCTTAGCTGCATCCTCGTAACAAATCCATTCAACTAGATCATAGATATCTTTGAAATGATAATAGAAAGTCATTCTGTTAATTCCACAATCATCAGTGATATCACTTACTGTTATCTTATTTAATGGTTTTGTCTTAACTAACTTCTTTAATGAAGCCTCTAATGCTCTTTTAGTGATTGTTGACATTCTTATTCCTCGTCAGATTCGTGCCCAGGTTCGTGCCCGTCAGATTCGAGCCCAGATTCGAGCCCAGATTCGAGCCCAGATTCGAGCCCCTTGCCCTTCTCATACTTAGTCTTAGCATAAGCTAGATACAAGTTAGATACCATATCAGTAATACCTGAAAACAACATACCAATACCAGCACTAATATATAGTAGACGATAATCTAAGATATAGAAGTAATTGATAATAACTAAAGCACCAAAGGCAATACAAATAAACATTAGAATCAAATAAGTCTTTAGATGACTCTTACCAATCTTCTTTGCGTCTAGACTATCTTGAATCTTTAAAGCACCTGATACAATAATGGCTACACCAAAGGAAACGGCTACTATATCAGATAAAGTGTACTTGCATAATAAGATAATGATAGCTACTGCTAATAGGACAACACCTAATATAAAATCATTTCTCTTATAGCGTTCATCTATCTTAGTAACAAAGTAACGTATTATTTCAATAATACCTGCAATACCTAGTCCATATCCAAGTAGTGAAACTACAAATTCCACGCAGGCTGATCCATCTATCAATAATAGACAGCCTACTACTATATAAATAACGCTGACTGACAATAAGATCTTTTTAATTGATTTGAAAAACATAATCGTTCCTCCTTACATCTATTATAATAAACTGCTTGTGATATATCATTGTTTTTTAACTTAAGAGTAAAGCTAAAACACACACTTATGTGCATTTTTTAAGCAAACACGCATTTTTTGGGTAAAAGTGTTAAAAAAGTGCCAAAAAACCATTGAAACCCAGATAGATTCATAGTATTATAGGAGAGCTTAAGGGTCCGCAAGGATCTATATATTAAGCAAGTATGTGGCACACCTGTTGTTGTGTGCACAAAAAATGAAAGGAGAATTTAAATGCCTACAATTAATCAATTAGTAAGAAAAGGTAGAACAGCTAGAACATTTAAGTCAAAGTCACCTGCATTAAACAGAGGCTATAACTCATTAAAGTCTAGACCTATCGAATTGGCATCCCCTCAAAAAAGAGGTGTATGTACCAGAGTTGGTACAATGACTCCAAAGAAGCCTAACTCAGCTCTAAGAAAGTATGCCCGTGTTAGATTAAGTAATGGTATGGAAGTTACTGCTTATATTCCAGGTATCGGCCATAACCTACAAGAACACTCAGTTGTACTTATCAGAGGTGGTAGAGTTAAGGACTTACCAGGTGTTAGATACCATATCATCAGAGGTACATTAGACTGTGCTGGCGTAAACAATCGTAAACAAGGTCGTTCACTTTACGGTGCAAAGAGACCTAAATAAGACATGAAAGGAGATTAAAATAGTATGCCAAGAAAAGGACATATCGCGAAAAGAGATGTATTAGCAGATCCAATTTATAATTCAAAGCTAGTTACTCGTTTAATCAACAAAATCATGTTAGACGGTAAAAAAGACGTAGCTGAAAACATTCTATATAATGCATTTCAAATCGTAGAAGAAAAAACTGGCCAACAACCAATGGAAGTGTTTGAAAAGGCACTTGACAATGTAATGCCAGAATTAGAATTAAAGTTAAGAAGAGTTGGTGGTGCAAACTACCAAGTTCCAGTTGAAGTTTCAAGAGAAAGAAGATTAACATTAGGTCTTAGATGGATCGTTAACTATGCTCGTTTAAGAAGTGAAAAGACTATGGAACTTAGATTAGCAAACGAAATCATCGATGCTTCAAACGGTGTTGGACAATCTGTTAAGAAGAAGGAAGACACCCATAAGATGGCTGATGCTAATAAGGCATTCGCACATTTCCGCTGGTAATAGGAAAGGAATATTATGACAAGACAGTATAGCTTAGAAAATACTAGAAATATCGGTATCATGGCTCACATCGATGCTGGTAAGACAACTTGTACTGAACGTATTCTTTTCTTCACTGGTAAGACTCATAAGATTGGTGAAACACATGATGGTGCTTCACAAATGGACTGGATGGCTCAAGAACAAGAAAGAGGTATCACTATCACTAGTGCTGCCACTACTACATTCTGGGCTGGTAAGGATCATCAATATCCTAAACATCGTATCAACATTATCGATACTCCAGGACACGTTGACTTCACTGTAGAAGTTGAAAGATCTCTAAGAGTACTAGATGGCGCTGTTACTGTATTAGATGCTAAGGCAGGTGTTGAACCTCAAACTGAAACAGTATGGCGTCAAGCAACAACATATGGTGTTCCAAGAATTGTATTCTGTAACAAAATGGATGCTACAGGTGCTGACTTCTTAATGTCAGTTAGATCAATCGGCAATAGATTAGCTGCTAAGGCTGCTGCAATCCAAATGCCAATTGGTGCTGAAAATACATTCAGAGGAATCATCGATCTTATTGAACGTAAACAATATATATACAATAATGACCAAGGTACAGATATCACTTGTACTGAAATCGATGAACAATTCAAGGAAGAAGCTGAATTATTAAGAAGCGAACTTCTTGAAGTATTGTCAGAATATGATGATGAATTAATGGAAAAATTCCTTGAAGGCGAAGAAGTTGATATCGCATTAATCAAGAAGACAATCAGAAAAGCTGTTATCGGCGCTGATTTCTTCCCAGTATTATGTGGTTCTGCTTACAAGAACAAGGGTATCCAATTATTATTAGATGCTGTTATTGATTACCTTCCTTCTCCATTAGATGTACCATCTATTAAGGGTGTTACACTTGATGGTGCTGAAGAAGCTAGACATCCAAGTGACAGTGAACCTTTCTCTGCATTAGCATTTAAGGTTATGACTGACCCATTCGTAGGTAGATTAACATACTTCAGAGTTTACTCTGGTGTTGCTACTGCTGGTAGTTATGTATTAAATGCTACTAAGGATAAGAAAGAAAGATTTGGTAGACTTGTACAAATGCATGCTAACCACCGTGCTGAAATTGAAGAAGTTGATGCTGGTGATATCGCTGCTGCTGTAGGTCTAAAAGATACTACTACAGGTGATACATTGTGTGATGAAAAGAACCCTATTATTCTTGAATCAATGGTATTCCCTGAACCAGTTATCCAAATGTCAGTTGAGCCAAAGACAAAGGCTGACTCTGATAAGATGGACATGGCTTTAGCTAAGTTAGCTGAAGAAGACCCAACTTTCAGAACATATACTGATGAAGAAACAGGACAAACTATCATCGCTGGTATGGGTGAACTTCACTTAGATATCATCGTAGATAGATTAAAGAGAGAATTCAAGGTTGAATGTAACATCGGTGCTCCACAAGTTGCCTTCAGAGAAACAATCAGAAAAGCTGCTGACTGTGAAGGTAAGTTCGTTAGACAATCTGGTGGTAGAGGTCAATACGGTCACGTTTGGATCAAGTTTGAACCAAATGAAGAAGGTAAGGGCTTTGAATTCATCGACGCTGTTGTCGGCGGTTCTGTTCCAAGAGAATATATCAAGCCAACTCAAGAAGGTTTGGTTGCTGCATTAAACAACGGTCTAGTTGCTGGCTACCCAGTAGTTGACATCAAGGCTACATTGTTTGATGGTTCATACCACGAAGTCGACTCTTCTGAAATGGCGTTCAAGACTGCTGCTTCACTAGCATTAAAAGAAGCTGCTAAGAAGTGTGATCCAGTATTACTTGAACCTATCATGGACGTTGAAGTAACTGCACCAAGTGAATACTTAGGTTCAGTTATGGGTGATGTTACAAAAAGACGTGGCCAAATCAGAGACCAAGAAGAAAGAGGAAACGCTATCGTTATTAGAGCATACGTACCTCTATCTGAAATGTTCGGTTATGCTACTGACTTAAGATCATTCACTCAAGGTCGTGGTAACTACATGATGCAAATGGATCACTACTCAGAAGTTCCAAAGAGCATCGCTGAAAGTATTGCAAAGAAAAACGCTAAAGACTAATTGAATATTAGTACGTTTTATCTTAAAATTAATTTGCTAAACAGGAGGAAAACAAATGGCAAAAGAAAAATTTGACCGTTCATTAGAACATGTCAATATTGGTACTATCGGTCACGTTGACCATGGTAAAACAACATTAACTGCTGCTATCACAAAAAGATTAGCTGAAAAGGGTCAAGCTGAATTCAAGGCATATGACCAAATCGATGGTGCTCCAGAAGAAAAAGCTAGAGGTATCACTATCAATACTGCACACGTTGAATATAAGACTGCAAAGAGACACTATGCTCACGTTGACTGCCCAGGACACGCTGACTATGTTAAGAACATGATCACTGGTGCTGCTCAAATGGATGGTGCTATCCTTGTTGTTGCTGCTACTGATGGACCAATGCCTCAAACTAGAGAACACATCTTACTTGCTAGACAAGTTGGTGTACCTAAAATTGTTGTATTCTTAAACAAGTGCGATATGGTTGATGATGAAGAATTAATCGACTTAGTTGAAATGGAAGTTAGAGAATTATTAGATGAATACGGATTTGACGGTGACAACTGCCCAATCATCAGAGGTTCAGCTCTTAAGGCTCTTGAAGGCGATCCAGCTTATGAAGCTAAGATTGATGAATTAATGGATGCTGTAGATGAATACATCCCTTCACCAGCAAGAGAAATGGATAAGCCATTCTTAATGTCTGTAGAAGACGTATTCACAATCACTGGTCGTGGTACAGTTGCTACAGGTAGAGTAGAACGTGGTGTTGCTCACTTAAACGATGAAGTTGAAATCGTTGGTATCAAGCCTACAAGAAAGACAGTTATCACTGGTCTTGAAATGTTCAGAAAGCAATTAGACTTAGCTGAAGCAGGCGATAACATCGGTGCATTACTTCGTGGTGTAAACAGAGATGAAATCGAAAGAGGACAAGTATTAGCTAAGCCTGGTACAGTTACTCCTCATACAAAGTTCAAGGCTCAAGTGTACGTATTAACTAAAGAAGAAGGTGGTCGTCATACTCCATTCGTAGTAAACTACCGTCCACAATTCTATTTCCGTACTACTGACGTTACTGGTGTTGTTGAAGAAATCAAGGACAACAGTGGCGAACCAATGGAAATGGTAATGCCTGGTGATAACGTATTAATGACTGTTGAACTAATCGCTCCAATCGCTATTGAAAACGGTACTAAGTTCTCAATCAGAGAAGGTGGTAGAACAGTAGGTTCTGGTAACGTTACTGAAATCGTTAAATAATTACTAATTGATTAATTAACTATATTAGGGGCTGTCCAAAAACCTAAGTGTTAAAACTT
>URCJ01000058.1 GCA_900546285.1 uncultured Solobacterium sp.
TGATGACTTCTGCATATTTTAAAACGCAGAGGGTAAAATGATACCCAGGTAGTGGACTTCACTCAGGCAGTGAATCTACCCACTAACTGGGTATTTTTTATATGAAGAAAATGTATAGTGACCAAGAAATTAAATTATTGAGTGAAAACCCTAATGTTAAATATGTAAGAAGAAACAGACTGGTTTTAACTTTTGAATTTAGGCTGAAGTTATATGATGAATGGGTTAAAAATCCTAGTGTCAGTACTATTAGAAAAGTTTTGAATGAAAACGGCATCAACACAAGGATTACTGGAAAAGATTTTGAACATCATCTTAATTTAAATTTTAAACATAATAAACCATTTAGAGCTTCAAATAGTGAATTTGGTGTTAACGCTAGCACTTTTAAGACTAATAAGGATGATGATGAATATTTATTAAGCACTGGTGTGTTTGTTAAAGGATGCAATGGTATAACCTTTAGTAATGAATTTATAAATGAAGTTTCTTTAACTTACCCTAATGTATCTATAGAAGATAAGCTTAAAGAAAAAGGAATAAATCCTGATATAGTTGGCTATCAAAGAATTTATGGTTTAAAAAAGAAGTTAAGTGTTTCTTTTTATACGGTTAATGAAAAACAATATTATTCTAATGAAGTTAAGATTAAATACAGTAATCATTCTTATGTAGCTAAAGTCACTGATAAACGTTTTGTACTTAAGGATGTCTTTTATAAAGATGCTAGATTTTTTGTTGATTATCAAATGGATGAAATATTAAAGATATTTGATTTTGATCCAAATGATTTTTCTTATGGGTTTAAGGCTCAAACACAAAACAGGATAAGAAATAAAGACTACAAATGTGATGAATTCATAAATGATGTATCTATCCTTACAAATAGGATAGCTAAGTTAGAAGAGATTGTGGCTTTAAATAATAAAGACATAAAAGAATCACTTAAGTATTCTACTAAGTTATCCAAAAAAGAAGTTGTTAAGTTAATTGAAGAAAGTTTTACTAGTAAAGATAGAATAAATATATCTTGTGATATAGGAATATCTAGGTCTAGTTATTATGCCATACTAAGAAATGCTGATTATGGTTTATATGAAGAAAGTATAAATAATAAGTTAATTGAAGATTATCAGAATATTAAGAAAGTATTAGATTCTGATCCCTATCCAATGGGTAAGCGCACCGTTTATATGAAGATGGACTTAATATGTGGGTTTCATTATTCTATTAGAAAGATTTCTAGGTTAATGAGGCTTAATGGTTCTTCTTGTAAGATAAGACAAGCTAGACAATCTATTAAAGAAAATAGAGAACTAATAAAGCGTAATACCAAACCAAATATTTTAAATAGAAGATTTAGATTAGCTTTACCAAATCAAGTAAAGCTTACTGATGTCACTTATCTTAAATACGGTGTTAATCAAATAGCTTATAAATCAACAATTAAAGATTCTGTTACTGGCAAGATAGATGCTTGTGTAGTATCTGATTGTAATGATTTAAAATTAGTTTTAGATACTATTAATCAATTAGATAAAGTTTCATATATTGATGGTGCTTTGTTTCATTCCGATCAAGGGACACTCTATTTAAATGATTACTTTCAAGAAAAGATTAAAGAAAAAAATCTTATTCAATCAATGTCTAAAAGAGGAAACTCTCAAGATAACGCATCTATGGAATCTTTATTTGGACACTTTAAGGATGAATGCGATTATAGTAACTGTTCTTGTCTTGATGAAGTAAAGGCCAAGGTTGAACATTATGTTGATTACTACAATAATAGACGGCCTCAATGGAATAGAAACAGGATGACTCCTGTTGAATATGAGAAATATTTATTATCTTTAAGTAAAGAAGAGTATGACTTTTACCTTAAAATAGAAGAAGATAAATATCTAAAGATGAAGGAAAAAGCTAAAGTATTAGCTATTGAAAGAAATAAAACATTAGGAGTTGAAAGTTATTATGGGATTATCAGACAAGGACAAGAGAATAATAGAATCAGTTGAGAATAACGAATTTGTAGATGATATAGATATCAATAATATGAAGTTTATATATTCTAAGGATTTTTATGTGATGATGGCAAAATTATTAAAAAATGGTAAATCACCAGTAGAAGCTTATACTGCGCTTGGTTTTGATACTTCAATTGTTGGTGAAAATAGAGCTTATAAAGCTGCACAAAAAGCTAAGAAGTTAGCCTTAAAGCCAAATTATGGAATTGATCCATTAGATTATGATGGTTCAATCGAAAGAAGTAAGATGGGAACTATGACAAAGGAAGAAGAAGCTGCTTATCTTAAGGCTAGAGTGTTATATCTTGAAAAAGTCGTAGAATTTCAAAAAAAAATTCCATCGATATTGGAACAGAACGGTATATCTTACAAGCCCAAGAATTAGCTGTAGATAAGCTACAAGTAGCTGAAGCACTGGTTAATTCTAATAGTGGTCTATCTAAAACACAATGTCTTACTATAACAGGCGTATCTAAAAGCTCTTTCTATAATTATTTGAAAAATAAAGACATAGTTATAGCTAAAAGACTAGCTACTAAACAAGAAAACGAATCGTTGATGGAAAAGTTTAAAGAGATTATTTCTACTTTGGGGCATGTACCTGGTAAAAGAACTTTTAAGACACATTTGTGGAGAAGATTTGGTATAAACCTTTCTATTAAGAAATGTAAAAAAATCATGTATCTTATGCATCTTGTACCAACACTTCCTAAAAAAGATGCCTATAAGGGGCAAGCCACTCATTTCCATGAATGCGCTTGTGTCTTTAACTATGTTAATCAAGATTTTAAAATCGGTCCAAGAAGAGTAATATTAACCGACATCACTTATCTTTATTATGGTCTAAATAGAAGTAGATGTTATCTATGTATCTTTAAAGATGCCTTCACTAATGAAATACTAGGACATAGTGTTTCTTTACATATGGATGTTTCTTTAGTTAAAGAAGCTTATGATTTAATGGTGGATAATCATAAAGAGGAAATAAAGACTAATAAAGTATCTGTTTATATTCATTCAGACCAAGGTTCTCAATATCTTTCAACTGATTTTAAAACACTGTTAAATGATAATGACTTTATTCAATCAAACTCTTTTAGAGGAAACTCTCAAGATAACGCGCCATGCGAATCTACATTCGCACGCTTAAAAACAGAGATTATAGACATTATAGCTAGATGTCCTAATGTATCAATAGTAAAGGAATTAATTGATGGTTATATTGATACATACAATAATCAAAGATACCAACTACCTCTAGCAGGACTATCTCCACATGAGTTTTATCTATACTCTATTACTGGTATCTATCCATTAGATAATTACTTTGGCGTTAAGGCTAGTAGACTATTATCAATTGAAGATTTAGTTAAAGCTAATCTAGATGAATTAAAAAGATTAAGTGATAGAAGAAAAGAGTTAAGTAATAAACGAAGGCTTGAATCATCAAAGATAAAAGATCCAGAAAAGATATTACTAAGAGACCAAAAGCTTCTTAATAAAGAAATATCTAAATGGAATGATATCTCTTCACGTGCTAAAGATCAACTTAATTTCCTTAAGGATTTATATGATAAGAACTCTAAGGCAATCATATATTATGGTGATTTATCTAAAGAAGAGAAAGAACAATTTAAAGACCCTCTTAAATGGAGAGACACTCCAGAGATGTCTTATGTCATGAAGATGGCAGACTTATTCTAATAATAATGAACACACAATTAATAGAAACATCATATTCCTGAATATATGGAATTCTTTTTATCATAATCAATAACTATATAAAGTAATAAAAAATCATCACTAGACCATGAATTATCATGATTTAATGATGATTTGAATTACTGCCTAAACTAGTCCTTGACAAGGGTACCAGTTTAAGTGCAGCGGTCTATCGTTTGTATAAAACTATAGACTCATACGGTCTAAGTATATTATTTATATTTGAACTATCCTCATAATTAGAAAGTAAAATATCATAATTACTTAAATCTATATCAAATGTGCATTCCTTTCCATAAAAGTTGCTTAACACAACCAACTCTTCATTATTAAAAACACGTTTATAGGCAAAAATTGAATCATCTTCTTCAAGCAAAGGTATGTACTCTCCTTGTTGAACCACAACATATTCTTTTCTTAAAGAAATCAGTTTTTTATAGTGGTAGAAAATCGAATTCTTGTCATCCAATGTTTTCTTTACATTGATATCCTTATAGTTATCAATCACTGAAATCCATGGTTTGCCATGTGTAAATCCGGCATTTTCACTACTATCCCATTGCATAGGTGTACGCGCATTATCACGTGATTTTTCTTGTAGCACCTTTAATATATGTGTCTCATCCTTACCTTCACTCTTTAAAATGTTATAGGCATTAATACTTTCCACGTCACGATATTTATCAATGCAATCAAAATAATGATTTGTCATTCCAATTTCTTCGCCCTGATAGATATATGGCGTTCCACGCATCATATGTAATGTTGTTGCAAGCATCTTTGCAGATTCTGTTGGATAATTTTTATCATCTCCAAACCTTGATAAACTTCTTGGTTGATCATGACAATTCCAAAATAATGCATTCCATCCATTTTCTTTTTGCATTTCTATCTGCCAAGTATTCATTAATTGTTTTAATTCCATGAAATCAAATGGCATAGAAGTCCATTTTTCACCATTTACATAATCCACCTTAAGATGATGGAAGCTAAATACCATATCCAATTCATGATTATCTGGATTTGTATAACCTATACAATTTTTAACGCTAGTTGAAGACATTTCCCCAACTGTTATACAGCTATCAACATTCCCAAATGTATTTGTATTTAACTCATTAAGATATTGATGCACCCTAGGTTGATCACAATAAAATTGTTTCCCGACTCCTTGTGGACAATCTTCAAATTTTTGTTTATCAATATTATTAATAACATCAAATCGAAATCCACGAATCCCTTTTTTTATCCAGAAATTCAAAATTTGAATAAATTCACTACGTACTTCTTCATTCTCCCAGTTTAAATCAGCCTGTTTTTCATCATATAAATGCAAATAATACTCATCAAACTCAGGCACATATTTCCATGCAGAACCTCCAAATTTTGAACACCAGTTTGTAGGAGGTTTACCATTCTTTCCTTTTTTAAAGAAATAGTAATTTTTATACTTTGTATTTTGCTTTAGGGCTTCTTTAAACCATTTGTGTTCTGTAGAAGAATGATTAAATACCATATCAAACATTAAATAAATATTTCTTTTACCTGCTTCATATATCAATGTTTCTAAATCTTTCATTGATCCAAAGATTGGATCTATTGCACAATAATTCGATACATCATATCCGTTATCAGCTTGTGGGGATGGAAAAATGGGATTTAACCAAATGTAATCAATTCCCAATTCTTTTAAATAATCTAATTTAGAAATGATTCCATTTAAATCGCCAATTCCATCGTTATTCATATCCATAAAAGATCTAGGATAAATCTGATATACTACCTTATCTTTAAACTCACCCGTACACTCACCCCCTCTTTATGCGATTGTCACTACATCTTGACCCGTTTTAATAGTTCCTTGTGCATTCAAACAAATATTTTGACCATTTGGAAATACGATTGGTGAAACCAATGATTTTCCTTTGGATTTAATATAATCCAAATCAACTTCAACCAAAATATCACCAGTATTTACATGATCACCTTGTTTAACTTTTAACGTGAACCCTTCCCCGTTTAACTCCACGGTATCCATGCCAATATGAATCAACACTTCTAATCCATCCGCTCTTTTCATTCCGATTGCATGTCCAGTAGGAAATACAACTGTCACTTCTCCTGAAAATGGAGCTCTAACTGTACCAGAAGTAAGTTCTACTGCAAAACCATTTCCCATCAGTCCTTGTGAAAATGCTTTATCTTCAACTTCACTCAATTCCATGATTCTTCCTTCTACAGGAGAAATAAAACCTAATAATCCACTTTTATTTTGTTTCCCATATAAATCTGTATCAGTCAATTTCTTTTTCCCCATCACATATGTTAATACAAAAGGAACAACGATTGCTACTGCCATAGCAATTGCGAACTGAATCATATATTGTGGGAAAATAGATAAGATACCAGGTAGTCCACCTACACCAATTGAAACAGCAGTAACACCTGTACTAACTGAGATTATTGCAGCTAATGCAGATCCAATCATGGCACTTATGAATGGAAAACCATATTTAATATTTACTCCAAACATAGCTGGTTCTGTAACTCCTAAATAACAAGAAATGCATGCTGGAATCGATAATTGTTGTGCCTTTTCATTCTTTTTTTGTAGAACAATCATAGCCAATACAGCTGAACCTTGGGCAATATTAGAAAGTGCAATCATTGGCCATAAGTTCGTCCCACCAAATGAAGAAATTAATTGTGAATCAATTGCGTTTGTCATGTGGTGCAATCCTGTAATAACAAGTGGTGCATATACAAAACCAAATACAGCCGCAAACAGCCATTTTACAGAAGAATTCAAACCTGCCCATACAATATTTGAAATCCAGTCACCTACAGTCCATCCGATAGGTCCTAATACAGTGTGTGCCAATATTACAGCTAATAATAATGAGAAGAATGGAACAGTAATCATTGAAATATAGCTTGGTGAAATCTTTCTAAAGAATTTTTCTAAATAGACAAGAGTAAAACCTGCAAGCATAGCTGGAATGACTTGTGCTTGATAACCAATCATTTTTACAGTCGCAAAACCAAAATCCCATACTGGAATATCAGCCGGTGCTGTACTTGCAACGGCATACGCATTTAATAATTGTGGCGACACCAAAGTGATACCTAGAATAATACCAAGAATTTGTGTTGTACCCATTTTCTTAGTAATTGACCAGACAATTCCTACAGGCAAGAAATGAAAGATAGCTTCTCCAATCAACCACAGAAATTTATCAACTCCGGCCCAAAATTGTGATACTTGACACAATGTTTTTGTGCCATTTTCCACAATAGCCATAGAGTCAATGACATTTCTAAAACCTAGAATCAAACCACCAACTATCAAAGCTGGAATAATTGGAGCAAAAATCTCACCCATAGTAGACATTATTCTTTGAACTACATTTTGTTGAGATTTCGCATTTTGTTTAACTTCTTCCTTACTTACACCTTCAATACCAGAAATCTTTGTAAATTCATTGTAGTATTCTTGTACTTCATTTCCGATAATCACCTGAAATTGTCCAGATTGCGTAAAGGTTCCTTTTGTACTTGGAAGATCCTCGATTTTATTTACATCTGCCTTTGATGGATCAACGAGTACAAAGCGCATGCGAGTGACACAATGTGATACTGCTTGAATGTTTTCTTTTCCGCCAACAAGTTTTAACAACTCTGTAGCATCCTTAGTAAATTTTCCCATAATTTTTTTCTCCTAAAATTAAGCTTTATGACTTGTACGTACATCATTATCTATAATATATACCATATACGTACATGTGTCAACCTGTACGTACAATTTTTTTCATAAAAAAAGATATAGCTACTTACAACTACATCTTTTGTGCTTTATCACGCCTTGCAAAGTCTACAAATCTAAATTTATCTGGTCTATGTTTAGATACTGTGTATTGAAATAACGTTGCATCTTCTAAATAAGTCCAAGAACGCACACATACTAACAAACCATAATCCTTCATGTCCAACAATTCTTTTTCTTCGTCTGTAGCAGGAATTACTGTAATTTCCTTTCTTGCAAAACTAATCGTTAATCCCAATTCATCCTCTATATACTCATACAAAGAGTTTTGGGCATGCTTAATTTCTAGTCCCTTAATAATATCTGAACGCAAATAATCTGTATCTATGATTATTCTTTCTCCATCAATCGTTCTTACACGGACCGTTTTATATACATTCCCTCCAGTCACATTTAATAAAGATTGTATTTCTTCATTAGCTGGAATCAAATTAAATTCATGCACAAATGTCTTTGATTTATTAACCAAGTGAAGATCTACTAACTCCTTATAACTCGTAATTCCTGATACAGGAAAATTAATTGTAGTTAAATCTAAAACTAGCGATCCTTTACCTTTTTCTTTATGAATATATCCATTGGAAGCAAGAAGATTTAATGCCTTACGAATCGTATCTCGCGATGCATTAAATTCTTTCCTCAATTCCATTTCACTAGGTAAATATGTATTTGCTTTGATCTTCTTATTTACAATCTTAGACCTCAAAATATTATAAATCTCTTGATACTTTGTCATCTATAATCACCTTCCATCTATATAGTAACATGTACGGATATGCTATGCTACAGCTTATTGTATATGGCTTTTATAATAACAAATGCCACGATACTTTAGATGAAATTAATAAGCTACTTGGTAAAGGAAAAAGTAAATATCAAA
>URCJ01000059.1 GCA_900546285.1 uncultured Solobacterium sp.
ATCACCAACAGGCATATCCAACATTCTTAACATCTTAATAAGTTTTAACCTTTTAATGTCATTTTCATCATATACGCGATATCCATTATTATCATCTCTAAGTGGTTTAACCAAACCTTCTTTCTCATAAAAACGAATATTTTGGCTAGAAATGCCTGTTATTTTTTCAACTTCTTTAATGTTCATCACATTTACCTCCATTTACAAACCAAGTCTATTCCTTATACTAAGTAGAAGGTCAACACTTTTTTCAAAAAAGAGCGAATATTTCGCTCTTTATCATTATTTAGCCTTTTTTCTTTGGAAATACTTAATAAGTTCAACTAAAGGAATAATTGAAACAGCTAAGGCAAGAGAAATTGCATATTCTTCTATACCAATAGGAGTAAAGCCAAACGCATTAGCCAAGAAAGGAATTTCAATTACACATGTTGTAAGAATCAAAGATGCAAGCATACTAAGAGTTAACATCTTATTATGATTACCACTCAATGACATCTTAATAACAGAACCTCTTTGGCTTCTCATATTAAATGAATGGAAAATTTCACACATACTCATAGTCAAGAAAGCCATTGTAATACCTTCTTCACAATCAGTTATATGCATAAATGCCCAATAACCAGTTTCTAATCTTTCGCCAATAAAGAAAGCAGCTAAAGTCAAAATAGTAACTAGAGCACCTTGATATAAGGCATCAACGCCTAAACCACCCGCAAAAATACCATCTTGCTTACTACGAGGACTTCTATCCATAATGTCCTTTTCAGCTTCTTCAACACCTAATGCTAGGGCTGGGAAACAGTCAGTAACAAGATTAATGAACAACAAGTGTGGAGCTCTTAGAATTGTAAATGATAATAAAGTCGCAATAAAGATACTCAATACTTCAGCTAAATTACTACCAAGTAAGAATTGAATTGCTTTTCTGATATTGTCATAGATTCTTCTACCCTCTTCAATCGCAGAAACGATTGTCGCAAAGTTATCATCAGCCAATACCATATCAGCAACATTTTTTGTAACATCAGTACCAGTAATACCCATACCTACACCGATATCGGCATTCTTAATACTAGGTGCATCATTAACACCATCACCGCTCATTGAAACAACCTTGCCTTGTTTTTGCCAAGCCTTAACAATACGAGTCTTATGTTCTGGTTGTACTCTTGCATATACTCGTAAGCTACTTACTCTTTGATCAAATTCTTCTTCACTTAAAGCGTCTAGCTCTAGGCCTGTAATAGCTTCAGATTCATCATCACAGATACCAATTTCTTTGGCAATCGCTACAGCTGTATCCAAGTGGTCACCTGTAATCATAACTGGAATTGTACCAGCCTTCTTAGCTTCCTTAATAGCAGGAATAACTTCAGGACGAACTGGGTCAATCATACCAGTTAAACCAACAAAGATCATATCTTTTTCAATCGCAATAGAAGAAACTTCTTTTGGCATATCATCGTGTTCAACATAAGCTAAAGCTAATACTCTTAGAGCCTTATGAGCCATTTCCTTATTAGCCTTCTTAACTTCTTCCTTCATCTTAGCATCTAGTTTTATTGCCTTACCGTCAACTAAAATACGATTACATCTATCTAACAATACATCAGGAGCACCCTTAGTAAATTGTAAGAAACCTTTTTCTGATTTATGAATAGTAGACATCATCTTTCTAGATGAATCAAAAGGAACTTCACTAATTCTTGGTAACTTCTCTAATAATTCATTTTGGTTTAAACCTAATTTCAAACCATAAGCTACTAGTGCAGCCTCAGTTGGCTCACCAATTACTTCGTTATCATCATTAACACTTGCATCATTACATAAGCTCATGCCCTCTGCAAGCCACTTTTCATCACCAAAATGTTCAACAACAGTCATCTTGTTTTGAGTTAAAGTACCAGTCTTATCAGAACAAATAATTTGAGCACAACCCAATGTTTCAACTGCAGTTAGTTTTCTAATAATGGCATTCTTTTCACTCATCTTAGTTACACCGATTGACAATACGATAGTAACTACAGCTGCAAGACCTTCTGGAATTGCCGCAACAGCTAAAGATACCGCAACCATAAAGACATTGATTACTTCAGAGAAAATTGCCACAGTATCACCACTTGCCAAGATTTCTCTATGCATAAACAAAGAGAAAGCGAAGATAAATACACAAATACCAAGTACTAACTTAGTTAGAATCTTAGATAATTCAGCTAACTTAATTTGTAAAGGAGTCTTTGTCTCACTCGCATTAGCAATCGCATCAGCAATCTTACCAATTTCAGTATCCATACCAGTAGCAGTCACAATAGCCTTACCACGACCATAGACAATACTGCTACCTGTATAAACCATATTACTTCTATCACCTAAGGCAACCTTAGTTTCAGTTAAATTTAAAGTATCAATAATCTTCTTAACTGGAATACTTTCACCTGTCAAAGAAGATTCTTCAACTGTTAAAGTAGCACTTTCAATCAAACGACCATCAGCAGGAATCGCATCACCTGCTTCTAGCACCATCACATCACCAACAACTACATCTTCAGTACTGATATGTGTAATCTTGCCATCTCTTAACACCTTACATGTAGCTTGAGACATCTTTTGTAGGGCATCAATAGCCTTTTCAGCCTTTGATTCTTGTAAAACACCAAGAATCGCATTGATTAAAACAACAATCATAATAATCAAAGTATCAGTTGGAAAGAAAGTCGTGCCATCCATCTTAGCCTCATAAGCAGATGTGAAAGCTGAGATAACAGCCGCAACAATCAAAATGATAATCATTGGATCATTTAATTGTGCTAAGAACTTCTTCCAAAGTGGATCACCCTCTTTTTCTTGTAGTTTGTTCTTACCATTTTCACTTAAACGCTTATTAGCCTCTTGAACACTTAAACCTTCTTTAGTAGTCTTAAGTTCCTTGATAACTTCATCGCAACTATTCTGATAAAAATTCATATTTCCTCCTAAAAAATAAGGCCTTCAGTAGACCTTAACATCTACCAAAGGTCTTGCATCAACTATTTATATGTTGTCTATTACCGGCTGAATACCTCAACGATTTGACGGCAATAGATGGACAAGCCATAGCTACTCCCCAATGGATATTCAATATTATATCTTATTTGCTAAAATAATAAAGAGGTACGAAGATGATTAAAATTGAAATTTATTACGGAAAAGAAATCCTTGATACAGTAAGTGTCAATGAAAATACAAGTATGCTAGAGCTTCTACCAAACTATAGAAGCAAATTAACATATCCTGTTTATGCATGTAAAGTTGATAATATGTATCGTGCATTAAACCATAAACTTAATCACGACTGTAAAATTGAACTATTAGACATTAAAAACCAAGCTACCTGGCTAATCTACCAAAATAGTCTAGTACTACTATATATAAAGGCAGTACATGATGTCTTAGGCAAAAATGTTAAGGTATCTATCAACAATTCTTTAAACAAAGGCTTATATACCGATATTAAAGTTGATATAAATGAGAAACAAGTAGCTGAGATAGAAAATAGAATGCGTCAATTAGTTGCCTTAGATCTTCCTATTAAGAAAGAATATATGTCCAAAGAAAAGGCAATGGAATTAACCAAGACTCATAAGCTACAAGACACTTATGACTTACTTTCATCAATTACTAATATAGGTGATGTTGAAATCTATTCACTAGATGATGAAATTGATATTTTCTATGGTCTTATGGTACCATCAACATCTTTCTTAAGCCTGTTTGAACTAAGATATTATAAGAATGCAGTACTCTTAAGATATCCGCACCCTAGTGATCCACTATCAATTCCTGAATATAGTGACCAAGTATTGTTGTATGAAGCATTCAAGGAAGCAACTCATTGGGGTAAACTAATGGGTATTAATTATTGTAGTGACTTAAATAAAAAGATAATTAATAACGAGACTAAGGATATCTTCCTTATGCAAGAAGCTCTACATGAAAAAAGAATTGCTCAAATAGCTGATGAAATAAACAAGAGAAAAGCCCATGTAGTCCTAATATGTGGCCCTAGTAGTAGTGGTAAGACAACTTTT
Source organism: uncultured Solobacterium sp. (assembly GCA_900546285.1). Lineage (GTDB taxonomy): Bacteria > Bacillota_I > Bacilli_A > Erysipelotrichales > Erysipelotrichaceae > Colivicinus. Next base: position 4,071 of record URCJ01000059.1, read on the forward strand.
GCCAATAGATTAATTATTCAATTAAGAGTATTAGGACTAAAAACACTATACTTAGGAACTGATGATTATTTTGTAGAACTAAATGAAAAACCAGTTGATGAAAATGGTGAATTAGATTTAGAATCAATCAAGGCTGTTGATACAGAACTATTCAAATCAAATTTAAAAGATCTATTAGCAGGAAAAGAAGTAGATCTTCCTAAATATGACTTTATTAATAACACAAAAGTATTTGGTACTAGAAAAACTAAACTTGCTAAAGATCAAGTTATTGTCATTGAAGGTATTCATACTTTAAATCCTATTCTTACAGAAAATATTGATGATAAAGATAAATATAAGATTTACATTTCGCCTCTTACTCCAGTTGGCATCGATTCTCATAACAAGATTTCTACAACTGATGCTAGAATGCTTAGAAGAATCGTAAGAGACCATCAATTTAGAGGTAAAACTATTAAACAAGCGCTTAATGAATGGCCTAAGGTAAGAGAAGGTGAAGAAAAAAACATCTTCCCCAATACTGACCAAGCAGATGTCTTCTTTAATTCAAACTGTATCTATGAATTATCAGTATTAAAGAAATATGCAGAAAGCTTATTTAAGGAAGTTACCAGAGATGAGCCTGAATACGGGGAAGCTCAAAGAATGTTATCTTTCTTAAGATTTATCGATTCTATTGAAGATGATGATCAAATTGTAAATAATTCAATCATTAGAGAATTCATTGGTGGTTCTATATTAGTTAAATAAGGTATCGCAATTGCGATACCTTATATTTTAATCTTTGTGTTCAATTACAATCTTACATTCATCATTTGAACCAGATGTAAACAACTTTTCAAAAGCTTTTTGAACATCTTCAGCATCAGCAGGAATAACTGAAGTAATTGTTGACATGAAGGCATCTTGATTATTCTTAATCAATTCAAATGCATGTTTATAGTCTTCCCAAGAGAAATATAATCCAGTTCTAATAGAACCTTCTTTTAAGAATAGGGGTATAGTAGTAAACTTAGTCTCATTAGCATGCATACCTAAAATCACAATAGTTACACCGCTACTTCCTAAAGATATTAACTCATCATAATTATCTACACCAACACAATCGATAATATGTTTAAAGCCACCAACAGGCATTAATTCCTTTAATTTCTTTTCATAATCAGGATCTTTTACGCTTAGGCACTTATCTACAAAATCAAACTTATTACAGAATGAAACTCTAGATTCGCTTCTTCCTGTCATAATTACCTTTCCAGCACCTAACAATTTTGCACATAAAGCTGCATAGATACCAATTGGGCCATTACCTGAAACAAGAACATCTTCACCTTTTTTAATGTTCAAATATTTAACACCATGTAAAGAAACAGCAACTGGTTCACAAATTGAACCTAAGATTACAGGCATATCTTGAGGCATTCTAATCACATAATCGCCACGAACCTTAATATATTCACCATATGCACCAGGAGCAGATACACCTGGATTTTCAGCCATCATTTGGGCACATAATTGTTCTTGTCCATTTTTGCAGAACTCACATTCACCACAAGAATTAAATTCAGGAGCACAGACTTTTTCACCCTTTTTGAAATCATATTCTCCCGGATCTTCAATATAGCCAGAAAATTCATGTCCTAAAGTAAAATCATCTCCACCTGCTAAACCAGTCCAAAAAGAATTATCAGAGCCACAAATAGCACAATTCTTTACTTTAATAGTGACCCACTTGCCACCAGCTTCTGGCATAGGTTTTTCAGCATTGGCAAAACTACGATAGCCATTAACAATAACACTTTTCATATCATATCCTCTCTTTCTAAATCTAATTTTATCCGATTAACATTATAATAATTGTAAAAATTTCGTGAAAAAAGAGCTATATTTCTATAGCCCTTAATTTAATGATTAATTAGTTATTTAATTATTTTAATAACTTCTTGAATTCATCAGCAACGAATTGTACTTGCATACCAATGATAACTTGTACATCGTTCTTACCTGGACGCATAACACCAGATACACCAGCTGACTTGATCTTCTTTTCATCAACTAAAGTGTTATCCTTAACTGTTAATCTTAATCTTGTGATACAGTTACCAGCAGTTTCAACGTTTTCCTTACCGCCTACACCCTCAAGGATAATCTTAGCAACTTCTGTGAAGTCATTGTTAGCTAATTTTGCTGACTTTTCAGCTTCTTCATCATCGTCTTCTCTACCTGGAGTCTTTAGATCCCACTTAACGATAGCGAACTTGAATACTACGTAGAATACTACGAATGCAGCGATACCTAGAGGAATAATTGTCCAAGTCTTAGCAGCAGCAGGTAATGAAGCTGAGAAGATTAAGTCAGTTAAACCAGCAGAGAAGCAGAAACCAGCTCTGAAACCTACGTAGCAAGTGATAACAGTGAAGATACCATATAATGCAGCATAGATTAAGTATAGTACTGGTGATAAGAACATGAATGCGAATTCGAATGGTTCAGTAACACCACAAACGAATGCAGAAATTGCAGCAGATAATACGATACCTAAAGCTACAGACTTCTTACCAGGCTTTGCAGTTTGGTAAATAGCTAAAGCAGCACCAGGAATACCGAACATCATACAAGGGAAGAAACCTGACATGTAAATACCAAGATCCCAAGCAACATCAGCAGAAGTCTTACCAGCCCAGAAGTTACCTAAGTCACCTAGACCGATTGTATCGAACCAGAATACGTTATTTAATGCATGGTGTAAACCAGTAGGAATTAATAATCTGTTGAAGAATGCATATAAACCAGCACCAACATAATCCATCTTAGCAATACCTTGACCAAGACCTACTAGACCCTTGAAGAATACAGGCCATACGAATAATAATACAACTGAAACTAAGATTGATACACAAGCAGCAACGATAGCAACGCATCTCTTACCAGAGAAGAATGCAAGCCAATCAGGAAGCTTAGTACCCTTGAACTTGTTGTAGCAAGTTGAACCGATAATACCAGATAAAATAGCGATGAATGGGTTAGCAATCTTGTTGAAAGCAATTGTAGAAACTTCATCTAAAGTGATTAAGTTAGCAACAGCACCTGTGCTTAGTAATGTAGTAATCATTAACCATGATACTAAAGCAGCTAAACCTGCAGTACCATCGTTATCTTCAGCCATACCAACACCAACACCGATAACGAACAATAGAGCCATGTTATCGATAACAGCACCACCAGCTTTAACTAGGTAGAAACCAACAGTTTCTAGGAAGCCAACAACGTCACCACCTTGCATTGTAGATGGACATAATGCATAACCTAGACCCATCAAAATACCACAGATAGGTAGACATGCAACTGGTAACATTAAGGCTTTACCAAGTTTTTGTAAAAATTTCATCTCAAGTCCTCCTTTTCTTTTTGAAATGAATTCCCCTTTCTAAATTAACACCCGTTAATTTAGAAGATACCCAATAAAAAATGATTTTTATTTTGTACGCATTGATTATAACACGCCACATCACACATTGTGTGAGAAAATCCCATAATTATGTAAGCGTTTTTCATAAATTTTTAACAAAATATCAAAAATGCCTTTGTTTAAGCATAAAATTCATATTTATGAATATTGAAAAAAGAAAATGAAAATGCTTTCAAAAATAAAAAATCTCCCTTTTACAGGAGATTTGTCACATAATTATCAAACAATTACTTATTTAATGACTGATTGGCCAAGCTTTACATCACAAGGACCAACAAATTCTAAAGTCTTACCATTAGGATTTGTGATAACAAGCATTGTGCTCATATCAAACTTTTCCTTAAGAGCCTTCACATCAACCTCAACGATTGGATCACCAGCATTAACCTTATCGCCTTGCTTCTTGTCTAACAACTTGAAACCTTCACCATTAGCACTAACTGTATCAACACCACAGTGAACTAAAAGTTCAACACCATCATCAGTAGTAATACCGAAAGCATGACCTGTTGGGAACAATACTGTTAAAGTACCACTAGCAGGAGAATGTAAAACTACCTTATCAGCATCATAATTGAATACTAAAGTCTTACCCATCATTTCTTCCGCAAACATTGGATCGCTAACAGATTTAGTTTCAACTACCTTACCATCAGCTAACGCAACGATTTCATCTTTTTTCTTAAATAGACCACCAAATAAACCCATATATTTATTACCTCTCTTTATCTATTGTACTATATTATAGTTCACTTAAAGCTTCTTCATCAGCAATTAGAATGCAATTAGGATGGA
>URCJ01000060.1 GCA_900546285.1 uncultured Solobacterium sp.
TGAGGTTCTCAACCACTTTTTTTATGTCAAATTTCGTATTTAATTTTTACACTTATTATTCCTTATCTGAATTTTCTTTATCTTCTGGTTTTAACCACTTTTTTAAAGCTGCAACAGCCTTTTCAGCTACATCAATAGTTACATCCTTAGCCTTTTCAGCAACATCGATTGTAACATCCTTAGCATGTTCAATGCCTTCTTGAACTTCAGGCTTGCTTAAATAGTCATTCACACCCTTAGCTGCCTTTTCATAAGTATCTGTTAACTTATCAGTTACCTTCTTAACATTTTCATTTGCCTTAAGATTATCTACAGCCTCACTCACCTTCTCACTAGCCTCTTTAGCATAAGCCTCTACAGTGCTTGCCGCTTTCTTTACTTCTTCCTTTTCCTTAAGTTCCTTGAAAGCTTTGTTAGCACCATCGCTAAGTTCCTTAGCCTTAGTCTTCACAAAATCCAATGTTTTCTTAACTTCTTCAGGATCTGTTGCTTGAGAATAAAGTTCCTTAAGTTTATCGATAGCCTTATTTAAAACTTCAACAGACTTTTCCTTAACTTCTTTAGCCTTATCTTGAAGATCGCCATCAACTTCATCGGCACCCTTAGAGATTTCATCAATCTTCTTCTTCATCTCTTCAACTGTTTCATCAATTTGTTCTTCAATTTTAATTTCATCAGTCATACTCTTATTCTCCTTTACTTAAAATATCATCAAGACTAACTTCCTTTAATTCATCAGGCTCATCATTAGTCTTTTCTTCCTTTTTTACAAAACTTGAAACCTTATCCTTTATATTATCCAAGTTTTTAGAAACATAATCCTTCGCATCATTTATAGCCTTGCCAGTCGCCTCACATGCATCATCAATATGCTTAGAAACATTTACAGCAGTATCTAGTGGTGCTTGCACCTTATCAAGTGATTTTTCAACCATTTCAATAGAACCATGTGTCTTATTGACCGTTACATCTAATGAAATGATTAACTTAATCAGTTTAAATAAGAAAATAATCAAAAATATTAATGCGATTACTCCTAAGATTGGGAGTAATTCTTTACATAAATAAGAAAAACTAGCCATGTATCTTTACCTCTACAAACATTCTATAAAATTATGAAAACTTTTTCAAGGATATTGTAAGCCCTCTCACTACAAATATTTCTTAGTCAAATGAGCCAAGTTATAAATGTCTTTACTAGACATGAACACATATACTGCATCGCCATTTGAAGCTAATAACTTAGCACCTTCTTCATCCTCACTTAACACAATAGAACCATCAATCATCTTAGCTAAATAATTAATATCAATATCAGTGCCATCTTGCTTATCATCGATAGAAGTAAAATCTAATAAATAAATCTTGTCCGCTAACTCTAAAGCTTCCTTAAAATCTTTCGCAAAATGAAGAACTCTAGAAGCGCGATGTGGTTTAAAGATTGCCACTACCTTCTTATCGGGATAACGAAGTCTTGTAGCCTTTAAAGTTACTGCAACTTCAGTTGGATGATGTGCATAATCATCAACAAGAATTGAATTATGATATTCCTCTACGATATATCTACGTTTTGGACCCTTATAATCAGTAAATGATTCTTCAACCACATTTAAGTTCAAACCCAATTTATAAGCCAAAGATATAACGCCTAAGGCATCAATCAATAAGTGTCTACCGATCAAAGGCAAATTAAATGTCTTAACAAATTCACCTTTAAAATATAAATCAAAAGTAGCGCCCTTATTAGTCTCAACTAGATTATTCGCATAGAAATCATCACAGTCTTCAAAACCAAAACTATAATTTTCTTTGCCATTAAAGTCTAGTTTCTTGCACCAACTATCATCACCATAATAGAAAGTAATCTTTTTAACATTACCAATAAACTTTTGATAAGAATTGAAATAATCAACTTCATCCTTAAAGAAATCTACATGATCAATTTCAATATTATTGATAACTGCATAATCAGGATAATATGAATGGAAATGATTTCTGAACTCATCAGATTCAACGCATAGATATTCGCTATCCTTAGCTAAATACCCTTCTCCATCACCGATTAGATAAGCTGTCTTATAGAAATGTGATAAGACATTCTTACACATTGTAGTAGTTGTTGTCTTACCATGAGATCCACTTAGTGAAACAGACTTATAATTCTTCATAAGTTCACCAAGATACTCATGATATCTATAACACTTACAAGTTGGATTATTTCTAGCCTCTATAACTTCAGGGAAATCTTCCAAGAAAGCATTGCCAATAATCACTGTGTAGTTATCTTTAATATTATTTGGATCAAAATTAACAATCTTAATATCATGCTTAATAAGTTCATCTTCAGTAAAGAAATGTTTATCTAAATCTGAACCCATTACCTCATTACCAATTTCTTTCAACATGACAGCTAGAGCCGCCATACCAGAACCCTTTATACCAATGAAATAAAACATATCTTAGTCCTTTGTCTTATACAACTCATCAAACAAATTGATTTCAGCCGTCTTATCCATATCATCTTTTTCATTAAAATCAACGCTTGAAAAGATATCAGCCAAATCAGAAGTAACATCAGTAGCTACCTTCTTTGAATTGTCTACTTTCTTAGTTTCCTTTTGAACATTAGTAATAGACTCATAACCATAAATTGGAGATAAAACTGTTCCTAAATAACTTGAGCGAGGCTTTTCTAAACATGCATAATTTACATCAGAAATCGGTTCCTTAGCCTTCTTCTCTTCCTTTTCAAGACTACCAAACATAGGGCTCAAGAAAGGTTGAGCCACATACTTTTCCTCAGGTTCTTCTCTTTTAACATCATCATAAACAGGAGTCTTAATAACGTCAATAAAGTCATTACGTTCTTCTTTTTGTTCATAATTAATAAAAGTATTATTAACTTTAGGTTCTTGTACCAATCTTTTAACAGGTTCTTCTCTTTTAACCTCTTCAGCCTTAACAACAGGCTCCTCTTTTTTAACTTCAGGCTTCTTATACAAAATATCTGAAGCCTTCATCCTACTCTCAGGTCTTCTATTCTTAACCTCTGGATTAGAGACATCATATTCGTCTTCAAATAATAAATCAATAAATTTTTGTTTCAATGTTTGTGAACTCGCCATAACTTAACCTACCTTCTCTTATTCTACTACACTTTCACTATCAGTTTTCTTTAATTGGGGATTTGACAACACTCTTGGCTCTAAAACAATCTTACCGCTTGGATATTCTTTAACCTCATAGTAATCATACTTAGCCCCTCTTAAAACTACTCTTTTCTTACTATCTAACTTTGCCGTATACTCTTTATCTTTTTTCATAAGTTTTTTCCTTGTGGGATATCCCACTTTTTATGTTTTTATTATACGCCAGATTATGTAAAAAACGAAGCCCTAAAAGCTTCGTTTTGTAATTTAATTTTGGTTAAAAATTATTTATTAAGTTCTTTCTTACCCAAATAGTAAGTAACGCCGAATGACACAATAGTAGCAATCACTATCACAGCCATCATAATAACGAAATTAGTCCATGTTCCATCTGGTGAGATATATGCTGCAAAACTAATGAATCCAGGAGTAGAAATTACATATTGAGTACCACCTAAGATACCACAAATTAAACCGCCAAGACCGCCACCAATCATAGCGCCAATCAAAGGATATCTCTTTACAAATAACACACCATACACACCTGGTTCTGTAATACCACACATTGCAGTAATACCAGCACCTGTAGCAACGGATTTTTCCTCAGCATTCTTAGAAATTAGAGCAACTGCAAGACACGCACCACCAACAGCAACATTCGCTGGTGCCATACCTGCACAAATAAGAGGATCGCTACCCACTGAAGCCAATAGAGCAAACACAATTGGATATGTTGCATTATTCATACCGAAGAATACCATCCAACAAGTAAGTGCACCAATTAATGCAACCGCAATAGATGGAACTGCTTGATAAATTGCATAAACCCCATTTGCCAATAACTCACCTGCCCAGCCACCAAGAGGACCAAGAGCAATCAAAGTAACAGGAACAGTAATCAACATTGTTAGCAATGGCACGAAAATAGTTCTTGACCATACAGGTAAATGTTTTTGTAAGAACTTATATACAACTGATAAGAATACACTACCTAATAGAATTGGAAATACAGTTGAATTATAAGCTACTGCTGTAACAGGAATTCCTAAGAAACTAGAATCACTTAACGGATTAATAGTTACAAACAACAAGATTGCAGCTAAGAAAGCCCCTAAGAAACCATTAGACTTTAAACGAGCACAAGCTGCAAAACCAATATATACTGGTAAAAAATAGAATGTAGCTTGATTAATTGCATAAATGACTTGATAAGTACCAGATTCAGTTGATACTCCAAAGAAAGTAGTAAGCAGTGTTAATACTGCACCCATTAAACCACCAGCAACCAATACCGGAATTACTGGAGCAAAGGTACCACCGATAAATGATAGAATACCGTTTACAACACTCTTCTTTTCAGCTGTTTTCTTATCTTCAGCTAACGCTTCAGCATCTTCGATAGAACCTGCCAATTTAATGTCATACTTTGAAATTTCTTCATATAAAGAAGGAACATCCTGACCGATAACGAATTGTTGTTCGCCATTTTGAGTAATTATTCCAATTACGCCAGAAATTTTCTTAGCTTCTTCAATATTTAATTTTGAATTATCACTTAATACCAATCTTAAACGTGTCATACAATGAGATGCACTTTTAATATTTGTTTCTCCACCAACTGCTTCAATAATATTTGCAGCTAATTTTTTATAATCTTTTGCCATATAATTATCCTTTATTTTTAATATCACTTGCAATTTCTGATTTATGAGAGAAATCTAACCATTCGCTCATATCCTTACCCCATTCTTGGCCATTTGACTTAATTAGTTTTGAATACCAATAGAATGAATCTTTCTTATATCTCTTTAAGTCTCTTACATCATCATCAGTAGTGTTGACAAATACCAATCCATATCTTTTTGCCATACCATTACCTGTTGATAATAAATCTGTAAATGACCAAGGGTTAAAGCCCATTACTTCAACACCATCTTCAATTGCTAATCCTAAGTTATAGATATAATCTCTTAAATAATCTATACGATATGTATCATGAATTTCGCCATTAGCATCCAAGTCTTCATGAGCACCAAAACCAGCCTCAGTAATCATCATTGGAAGATGATAGTGATCCCACATATATCTCATAGTGTAGCGCATGCTTGTACCATCAATATGCCAATCCCAATCAGTAGTTTCAACATAAGGATTTCTATCTAATGCATAATATCCAGGTAAGTTTGGATATTCAAATTCACCCTTAATACCATATTTATTTAAGCCAATTTCTCTTGTAAAGCTTGGATCAGGTGCTTTGCCAACATCGCTTCTATAACAATTTATCGCAAAGAAATCGATTTTAGCTTTTTTAATAAGCTCCATATCGCCTTCTTGAATAAGTGGATCAATATTATTATCTTCCCAATATTTCTTAACATAGTTAGAATATTCACCGAAATAATATAAATCATCCCAAATCTTTTGAGTCAATTCTTCAGCATTCATAGCAGCAATTTGATCCTCAGGCTTACATGTCTCTGGATAAATTGGTACATAACCTGGAACTGGTCCAATCTTACCACCTTCAACCATTTCATGACACGCTATAACAGCCTTCGCATGACATAAATTCATAACATGATTTACTTGCCATTTTTCTACAAACCAGTTATCACAGCCCTTAGAGACACCTAGCCAATCGCCATAGATAATTTGCATATTTTGTTCATTGATTGAAAGCCAATACTTTACACGATCACCAAAGTTTTCAAAACAAACTTTACAATAGTACTCAAATTCATCAATAATTGCACGATTATGCCAACCGCCAAATTTTTCATCAACCCATACAGGCATATCATAATGATATAAAGTAACAATTGGCGTAATACCAGCAGCTACTAGTTCATTAATTAAATCATTATAGAACTTTATGCCTTCTGGATTAACTGCCCTATCAGCATGTGGAATTATTCTTGACCAAGACAAAGAAAAACGATAAGAAGTAAAACCACATTCCTTCATCAAAGCAACATCTTCTTTGAAATGATGATAATGATCAGCTGCAATTGAATTATCCGCAAAAGGTTTTTTCTTTTGAGAATTTAAATCGATAATTGCAGGGGTTCTTCCGCCTTCTGTTGTTCCACCTTCAACTTGCCAAGCAGCAGATGATGCTCCCCAAAAGAAATTTTTAGGGAACACAGGATTTTTTAGATGTTTCATTTTCTTCCTCCTAATTTTTACAATTAAATTGTATGAAAGGAACAACGAAAACAGGGTTTCAAGCAATGATACCTTAGTATCAAGTTTTGATACCACTGTGATATAATCCAGGCATGATAAAAAATGTAGATGTATCAACTCATGATTTACAAACCTTTAACCTAGTATCAACTCTTATTTCGATAATCAACAAAAATAGCGATACTGATATGGACTTTATTTTAGCTGACTATTTTTTAAAACACTTAGAAGATTTAGAATCCATAAGTATTTATGAAATTGCCGACGCTTGTTATACGTCTCGTTCTTCTGTCCAACGTTTTATCAAAGATATTGGTTTTGAATCTTACAACAAGCTTAAAAGTAAAACACAGGAAGCATTACGACACAATAGACGCTATTTGAGTTTTTACAGAGAGAATAATTTCAAAGAAATCTATCGTAAAAATATTAACAACATGATGGACAACTTTGATAAATTTTATAATAGCGAGCATATAGGCTATTTTGTTGATCTTTTGCACATATCAGATAAAATAGTTTTTTCAATAGCTGAAGGTTCCTCGGTTGCTCCGTTTGACTTTCAAGAAGCTTTGGTATCATTACATAAGAATGTAAGAGTAATAACAAATAGTACCAAAAATATGGAACTTCTTTTATCTTTAAGAGAAACAGATACTTTAATTACTTTATCAATGACTGGAAACTACGCCCTAGCAACATTAAACGAAATTGAAAAAACCAAAGCTAATAAAGTTTTAATAACTTTAAATCATTCAACTATTTTCAATGAAGTATATGATAAAGTAATTCATTTTTCAGATAACAATTCTTCTAGAGACTATATCCAAGATGGTGTTAGAAATGCATACACCATCTATGGTTTTAGCTATTTATTTGATTTGATACTAAATCGTTATTTTGAAAAATATAACAATTAATCTTTATTTAAGAAAAATTCTAGCTTACCAATGAAGTCTTCGTAAGTTTTTTGTTTTCTTAATTCCTTAACTTTGGTAGAATCTATTGCGATTTGCGTAATTGCCGAAAGCATATCATCAAAAGTATTAAAATCAATCGCATTAACTGCAATCATCATTATAATAGAAACTTCGCTTCTTCCCCAATTAATAGGCTTATCTAAAATACAAACACTAATAACAGTTTTTTGTGCTGAATATTCTGCAGGATGAGGAATTGCTATCATATTAAAATCCGTAGGAGCAATTTCCTCACGATATTTAACAGCATCTTTGTAATCATCAGAAACAAGTTTATACCTTAAAAGATTATCACTTAAAAAATCCAATACAGCTTCTTTATTAGAAAAATTCATGTTTGAAAAAAATAAATTCTTTTGAAATAAGGAATAAATTGAATTTTTATTTCTTTCCAACATATTCTCTTTTTTAATATCGATAATAGTATGGCCTATTTCTTTTCTATCATTGCCAGTTAGAAAACTAGAAATTTTTAAAACTCTAACGTTGTTTATAGAGCGATTAGGTGATGAAGTACAAATGATTAAATCAACAATATCCAAATTAACTTTTTCAAGTTCATCAAACGACATTAAAACATTAGAAACATATAAATCATCATTATATATTTCTATAATTTTATTAAGACCAGAATTATATCCGTAATACTCAGGGCAAACCATAACTACATTTAATCTTGTACGCGCAGATTTAATTTCTTCGATTCTAGTACCAATATGTAAAGCTATATAGGCAATCTCACTTTCTGAAATACTATAATTAGTTTTGTTTTTAATCATATTAGCAGTATTAACCGCAATATCATAAGTAATTGGTGAAGATTGCTTAATCACACTTAATAACGGATTGTTAAGTGTAACATTATTTTTTAAACGCGAAATTAAAGAATCGATGTGTAACATA
>URCJ01000061.1 GCA_900546285.1 uncultured Solobacterium sp.
TGAGGTTCTCAACCACTTTTTTTATGTCAAATTTCGTATTTAATTTTTACACTTTCTCCTTACACTTGGGACAAATACCTTTGAAGTAGATGTCATATTCCATGCCACAATTTTCTAAATCAGGAATAGAAATATCTACATCATATATTTGTTGACACTTAATACATTTAACATGATGATGCTTATCTAATCTTTTATCAAAGTATGTAGGTCCACTTGGTATTTCTACTTTTGCGATTAATCCTTCTTCTACTAGGACATTAAGAATACGATAAATAGTAGCTTTACTAATACTTGGATGAATTCTATTGATATATGAATATATTTCATCAGCAGTAACATGTTTATCAATATCTTGAATAGTCTTAATGACTATTTCTTTTTGCAGGGTATTTCTTCTTATCATTAATAGGATTTTATCCTAATAAGGAATAAGTTTCATTAATTATGCCCGTAGCACTAAAAGTAAAGTACCAATAATGATTAAAAGTAAACCCACAATGGCCTTAAATGATAATTTTTCTTTGAATACAAAGTAAGAAAAGATAATAGTGACAAGAATACTTAACTTGTCAATTGGTGCAATAATGCTAAGAGGACCAACTTGTAATGCCTTATAATATGCTAACCAAGAAACACCAGTGGCAATTCCTGATAATACAATAAAGATAATTTCTTTCTTATCTACTATCTTTAGTTTACTACTTTTACCAGAAATTAAAACCATTACCCAGGACATGATTAAGACAACTGTAGTCCTAATGGCACTACCATAGTTAGAATCAATATTAGTAATACCAATCTTACCAAAGATACTTGTAAGACTTGCGAACAAAGCAGATAGACAGGCATATATCAACCATTGTTTATTATTAGAATTATTAGAACTATCTTTCTTATCTATCATAAATAAAGTACCTAGACCTATTAAGATTATCGATATAAATTTTAGAAGGCTTATTCCTTCGTTTAAAAACATAGAAGCTAGGATAATTGTTAAGACTATACTAGACTTATCGATTGGAACGACTTTGTTGATGTCACCAAGTTGTAGAGCTTTAAAGTAACATAACCATGAAGCTCCTGTTGATAGTCCTGATAGGATTAGAAAGACAAGTGTCTTTGTCTCTATATATGTAATGTTAGTGACTAATGACCATGAAAAAATACATACAGCAATAGTCCTTAATGCGGTAGCTATTGTTGAATCAGTTTTATTAATTCCGCACTTGGCCAGTACTGAGGTAATACCCGCAAAGAAGGAAGATATAAGCGCATATATTAACCACACAATCTTATTGTAGTACTTATTTGAGTGCGTATAATCATAGTTTGAGTACATTCTATATGTGCGTATAATCAAAGATTGAGGCACTTGCATACCTGCGTATAATCAATATAATAGAGATATAGGAAGGAAATGGGCATATTATGATATTAAAAAGAAAAGCGTATCAGAAGCTTTTAGATTGGAAAAATGAATGCAATGGATCAAGAGCTTTAATGGTAGAGGGTGCTAGACGTATAGGAAAATCTACTTTGTGTGAAGAGTTCGCAAAGAATGAGTATGAGTCTTATATTCTTATTGATTTCGCAAAGAAAGATAAAGAAGTAGAAGCTTATTTTAATAATTATTTGAATGATCTAGATACTTTGTTTATGTTGATTCAAGCTCACTATAAGGTTAATTTAATAGAAAGAAAATCAATAATTATTTTTGATGAAGTTCAAATGTTCCCTCAAGCCAGAGCCGCCATTAAATATCTAGTAGCGGACGGTAGATACGATTATTTAGAAACTGGCTCTTTAATATCAATTAGAGAGAATATTAAGGATATAGTTATTCCTTCTGAAGAAAGACATATAAATATGTATCCTCTAGATTTTGAGGAATTTGCCTTAGCCTGTGGGGAAGAATTGTTAATTAAATATATAAAAACTTGTTTCGATAAAAAAGAACCATTAGAAAGAGGAATGCACGATAAGGCAATGTTGTTGTTTCAACAATATATGTTGGTTGGTGGTATGCCAATGCCTGTTGTTTCTTTTATTGAGAATAAGAAGAATTTCACTTTAGCTGATAAAGAAAAAAGAGATATCTTAAGATTATATCGAGAAGATATCATGAAGATAGATTCTAGATATAGAAGTAAGGTTCTATCGATTTACGACCAAATACCTGGTTTCTTATCTCAACATGAAAAAAGAGTAATTTATAATAAAGTACAAGAAGGCAGCTACATTGATCAGTATGAAGAGACTTTCTTTTGGTTGGCAGATTCGATGATTGCGAACGAATGCTTCTTGTGTAATGATCCTAGTGTTGGTCTATCTTTAAATGAAACTAGGTCTTATGTTAAGTGTTATTTGGCTGATACAGGCTTGTTATTTAGCCATACTTTTGATGAGAATGAACTTTTAGAAGATGATATTTATAAACAAATATTAGCAGGTAAATTAGAAATAAATGAGGGTATGTTCTATGAAAATGTGATTGCTCAAATGCTTGTTTCTAATGGTCATAAGTTATACTTTTATACCCACTACAATAAAGAGAAAAAGAGAAATGATATCGAAATAGATTTCATTATTTCTAATAACAGTAAATTAAAGTATAAGATTTATCCAATCGAAGTAAAATCAGGCAAGAAGTATACTACTGTATCATTAGACAATTTTGTTGAGAAATATAAAAAACGTATTGGTGATGCCTATATAATTCATCCAAAAAACCTAAGTATCAAGGATGGCATTATATGTATCCCGCCTTATATGACAACCTACATATAAAAAAGAAGAATGCATATGGGGCTAAGCATTCTTCCAAAGGGGGAGCAGTTCGCTAATTAATAGTGAAAGAACATTTTATATCACCAAGCTCCAATAGATAATCTCCCACATCTAATCTATTTTCGAGCTTAATGAAATCCAAGTGATCACGGTTTTTATTAAGATTATAAGAATAAGATTCTTCTTCATAAATTAAATAATCTCCCTTATATAATCTAATAATCCCATCTATTTCTATTTCATGATTTGAATAGTTTTCAATTAGATAACTAATGGTATTTTGATAATAATAATTGATACTTAAAGTAATTTCATTGTTACTTGGATTTTGAGAAACAATATTAGGAAGTTTTTCGCCATTTTCTATTGCCTTGTTTAGGATGTCTTTTATTTCAGCTTTCGTATTTTGAAACTTAGATGGTAAATTTAAATCAGAACTGAAATAGATATTATCACCATTTTCGAATTGATATTCATAAGAAGTAGTGGCTGCATCTAAGACAATAATTTTTGATTTCTTAAGTTTTGGATATTCTTGTAAATCATATTTATCAAATACTTCTTTTATCTTATCTAAAGTAGTGGCATCGATATAATACTCCTTTACAACTACAGGAGAACTGTGAAAATCTTGTTCATATATTGAATATAAAGCTTTATTATCATCAATTCTTTTAATAGAAGTTTCACTTCTTCCTCCATTCATAGAACCTGATGAAACAGTGGAAGTAGATAATAATTTTGAATCAATCTTTTTCTTAGGCTTAAACATAAAAATTGCGCCAGTAATTAAAAGAACTATAGAGATAATAATTATCATTTTCTTTTTCAAGGGCGTCCTCCTTTACTTTATATTAAGGAAAAAGAATAACATTTAAATCATCATAATTGATGATAAAAGAAAATTCTAGTTGCCTGGAACTTATCTCTCGATATTGAAGTTTAACTTATTTTTAAGTATGTTTGTATTTTCATAACAATAAATTAAATCAGCCATATTATTAATCTTTCTTAACATCTGAATTAGAAATACTATCTAATTACTTCTTTACGAAGTTCATCTTCAGATATATTGCCTAGGGCATATTCATTTAGTCTAGCAAGCCATTCTTCTGATAATTCCATATCTGAAAATGACATGCTTGCTTGTAAAAATATTTAAATGGTGGTGCAATTTTTACAAAGGCTTTTACGGTAGAATAAAACTGTAAAGAAAGAGGTGTTGTATGAAAGAAATTAAATGTCCTCATTGTGGTCAATTATTTACTATTGATGAATCTAATTATGATTCCATTGTTAAACAGATAAGGGATCATGAGTTTTATGATGAGTTAAAGAAAAGGGAAACTGAATATAATGAGAAGCTTGAACTACAAAAAGAGTTAGTTACAAAGGATTTAATGGGTAAGGCTACTGTTAAGTTAAATGAACAAAAGGCTGAGATTGAAAGTTTGAAGAATCAATTAAAGCTAGTTGAAAAGGAACATGAGAATGAGCTTAATCTTAAGACTAGTTCTTTGAAGGAAGAAATCAATACATTGAACGCTACAAGACAGGGTGAGATCGATAAGATTACTGCTAGTAAGGATATTGAGATTAGTGAGCTTAAGTCTAAGGCTAATGCGACTGTTTTAGATTTAAAGAGTAAGATTGAAGTTTTGAATCAACAAGTTAAGAATGGTGACACTGAAAAGGAATTGGCTGTTAATAAGGCAATAAGTGAATTGAAGGAAACTAAGGATCTAGAGATTAATAAGGCTAAGAATGAATTAGAGATCTATAAGAGTGAGATGGCTAATAAGTTTGATTCTATGAAAGATTCTTATGAACAACAATTAAACGCTAAACAAGAATTAGTGGATTACTATAAGGATTTTAAGACTAAGATGTCTACTAAGATGATAGGTGAAAGTTTAGAACAACATTGTGCTAATGAATTTAATAAGAATAGAATGGGCATGTTTAGAAACGCTTATTTTGAGAAGGATAATGAGGTTGTTGAGGGTTCTAAGGGTGACTTTGTCTTTAGAGATTTTGATGAAGATGGCGTAGAAATTATTTCTATTATGTTTGAAATGAAGAATGAAGCTGATACAACTTCTACTAAACATAAGAATGAAGATTTCTTTGATAAGTTAGATAAAGACCGTAATCGAAAGAAGTGTGAATATGCAGTTCTTGTATCACTACTTGAGAGTGATAGTGAACTATATAATGAGGGTATTGTGGATGTGTCTTATCGATATCCTAAGATGTATGTTATCAGACCTCAATTCTTTATTCCTCTTATTACGTTATTAAGAAATGCAGCTTTGAATGCGACTGAATATAAGAAACAATTATTGATTGAAAAGAATAATAATTTGGATATTGCTCATTTTGAAGAGAATATGGAAAACTTTAAGGTAGCCTTTGGTAAAAATTTTGAGACTGCTTCTAAGAAGTTCTCTACAGCTATTGATGAAATCGATAAAACTATTGATCATTTAAAGAAGGTAAAAGAAAATCTATTGTCTTCTGATCGTCAATTAAGACTCGCCAATGATAAGGCACAGGATTTAACTATTAAGAAATTAACTAAGAATGCACCTAGTTTGGCTGAGAAGTTTAAGGAGAATAAAGAATAATTGTTAATAAATATAAAAAGTAGTTGTATTGACAATGTATACAATAATATATACAATGAAAATACAAAGGAGGAAGTGTTTATTATGCCTAGTACAAATATTAATATTAGAATGGATAGTGAATTGAAGAAGGATTTTGAAGCCTTTTGTGCAGACATGGGAATGACAATGACAACCGCAATTAATGTTTTTGCTAAAAAAACAGTTCGTGAATATCGTATACCGTTTGAAATTGGTGCAGAAACTCCAAATGCAGAAACAAAAGAAGCTATCGAGGAAGTGCAAAGAATGAAGGCAGATCCTTCCCTTGGTAAAACTTACACCGATGTTGATGAAATGATGAAGGAATTATTAAAATAAATGAAATATGTGGTAAGACCTTCTTTAAAGTTTAAAAAAGATTTAAAGTTAATACAAAAACGTGGCTATGATTTAAACATCCTAACAGAAGTTATTAAAAAATTAGCCAATGGTGAAACCTTGCCAATTAAAAATAAGGATCACAATCTAACCGGAAATTACAACGGATGTAGAGAATGTCATATAACACCGGATTGGCTGTTAATCTATGAACGGCTAGAAGATGAATTGATTCTTTATTTAACTAGAACTGGAAGTCATAGTGATTTGTTTAAATAATATTAATAAGATAAAATTTGCTGAATAAGGAGGAGATACTTATGAAGAGTATTAAACCTGGAAGAGGCCCATCTAAGATGGAAGCAGTGTTCTCGTTTGCGTTTGCGTTGTTTGGCTTGTTTTGGACTGCTGCTGCTGCTAATATGGGGGCGAGTATAATGGTTCCGTTTGGCCTAATATTTGTGGGATTAGGCATCTATAGTGGTGTATATAATCTAAAGAATGCTACTTCTGAAGAACGTTATTCAATTGTGGATATCGTTGATGAAGATGAAGAGGGCGATCCTTTAAATGAGAAATACGGTAAGAAGAAAGACTTTTGCCCGTATTGTGGTGAAAAGGTTTATGGTGACTTTGAATTTTGTCCAAAGTGTGGTAAAAAACTAAATAAATAATTAGGGTGCCAATTGTTATTGGCATCTTTAAATAAAAGGGGTTTGTATATGAAAGTATTGTTAATAAATGGTAGCCCTCATAAAGAAGGAAATACTTATTTAGCTTTAAAGGAATGCGCTGATGTTTTACATAATGAAGGTATTGAAACGGAAATCTTTTGGATTGGTAATAAACCAGTAAGAGGATGTATTGGTTGTGGTCAATGTTTCAAGGTTAAGCATTGTGTGTTTGAAGATGATAATTTAAATGAACTTGTAAGTAAGATGAAAGAAGCAGATGCTTATGTAGTAGGTTCTCCTGTCTATTATGCTGGTCCTAATGGTGCTCTTTGTGCTTTATTAGATAGAGCCTTCTATTCTTCTGACAAGGACTTTAAGTATAAACCAGCAAGCGCCGTTTGTGTATGTAGAAGAAGTGGCGGTTCTGCTACTTTAGATAGACTTACAAAGTATTTCACAATTAATCAAATGCCTGTTATTTCTTCTACTTATTGGAACATTGTCCATGGTGCTAAACCAGGCGAGATAGTTGATGATTTAGAGGGTATGCAGACAATGAGATACTTAGGCTATAATATGGCTGCTTATCTTAAGAAAGAGCCGGATGTTAAATCTGAGAAGAGAGTATTTACTAATTTTGTTAGATAGTGATTGTAGAGGTTCGTATGAGGCTCTTTATTTTTATAATTTCAAAATTGTATAGATAGTTCAAAATGTCATAAAACGTCAAATGTGCTATTTTATAACATTTTGAATAAGATAATATAAAACGAAAATATCAAAAATAATTGAGTATATATTACTTTACTCGTGTTCATTTTTATAATACAGGTTTTTTAGTAAAGGGTAAAAGCCCGATAGATTTTGCCACTGGAACAAATGGTCCAATTGCCAGAAACTCTTTGATAAATACTGTTTTATATTTAAATAAGACAATAGAATCTTTTGGAACAGGATTTGGAAGGGTATTAATTTATGTGAAAAGAATAAGATTAAAACAGGATATTGGAATAATGATTTTGGGTTTGTATTCGAATTTATGAGAAAACCATTTGTACAGGAAGTTATTACAAGTGACATATCCCAAGATTTTGTTGATAACGATAGTTTGGTATTGGATGCAATTAAAGACAATGCTAAAGCTAACATATCTGAACTAGCTAAAATAACAAGCAAGTCACCAAGCACGATTCAAAGAACAATCACAAAATTAATCCAAGATGATTTAGTAGAAAGAATTGGTTCGAAAAGAGATGGTTGTTGGAGATTAACTAAATAGGGCATTGAAATAATTTTACTATAAAACAAAGATTTTATACTTTATCTACCGGTAAAAACTGGTAGATAAAGTAGTAGATAAAGTGGTAGATAAATTTGCGCCAACATATAAAAAATACCTTAAAACAAGGCAAGTATTTCACTTAAACTTTTTGTGGATATCAACTAATTATACTTTTATCTACCAGTTATATGTGATATTTTAGTGGTAGATAAAGTGGTAGATAAAAATCAACATTTTCGGAGGTGTGTCATGAAAAATTATGAATCAGTAGTTCAATCTTTAATACAATATAACGCTGAAGAAGAATGGTTTGAGTTTAAAGAAAATTGGTTTGAACATCATGCAATTGGAGAATATATTTCTGCAATTTCGAATGCTGCTGCACTTCGCGGCAAAGAATCCGGATATTTTATTTGGGG
>URCJ01000062.1 GCA_900546285.1 uncultured Solobacterium sp.
TTACTAGGGCCATTGCGATATCTCTCAAAAGAGAGCTATCTTCATGGATGGTAATGATCTTATCTGTTGAACTAATATAAGCTTTAGTCTTATATGTTAATAGTTCTTTCTTTAAATCGGTGATTTCTTTCTTTAGCGCTTTATTATTATCAACTAAATTCTTAGCTGCATCACTTAATTTATCCTTACCAGGATTAATCGCAACAATTGTTTTCTTGTATTCATCATAGACATTTTTTAACTTACTATCGCTTGCAGAACCAATGGCAGCCTGTAGTCTAATACCACGTGATGATTTTTCAAAAGATAGAATTGAGAATGATCCGATTTCCCTTGTATTATCAACATGTGGTGTACTACATGGTTGACTGTCATAGTCACCGATTTTAACAATTCTTAAAGTATCAAATTGTTTAAAGAATTCATCTTCATAGTCTTTACCATCAATATAAGATATTTCAACATCAACAGAATCTAAGATAGCTTGTCTTGCATATTGTTCAAGTTCAACAAGTGTTTCTTCTTCTACCTTAGTATTAATTTCATACCAGATATTATCTAAGTTAGCTCCAAAGGCATCATATGGTAGATTGTGTTTTACCATAAAGCCATGGATTAGATGGATAGCTGAGTGAACAATTGTATTATTGTGCCTTGTTAAGAAGTCAACTTCCATATGGATTGGATTAGATAGTGTTCCATCAACCTTATGATAAAGCGTATCGCCTTCCCATTTTAGATCGATAACTTCTAAACCATTAATAGTTCCTTTGTCACTTGGCATACCGCCTTTTTCACCAAAGAAGACAGTATCTTCAAAGGCATAGTAGCCATCTTTTTCTTCTTTGATTACAGTATCTAGTACTGTTTCTTTATAATGATCATAATGTAAATTCATCATTTACCCTCCGCTACTATCAAGTATATAGGAAATATCGAATAAAGGTAATACAATGGTGGATATGAGAACTAAAAGAGAAGATTTATTAAATGGAAATATATTAAAAACGATCCTTTTCTTGTCGGCTCCAATGATGGCACAGGGAGTTTTGAATACAGCCTATAATTTAGCTGATATGGTATGGCTTGGTAGACTTTCTGCTGATGCGGTAACAGCTGCTGGTATGGCTGGCATGTTTACATGGTTTGCGTTTGGTGTGGTTGTCATTAATAGAACAGGAACTCAAGTTAGAGTTGGACAATCGTTGGGTGCAGGAGATAGAAAAAGAGCCTTAAGTTATGCATCAGCTGGCTTTCAATTAATTTTATTAGAAGGCTTGTTTTTATCAATTGTTGGAACACTAGGGGCTGATGCCTATATTAATGCCTTTGGACTAGAGTCTAAGACAATGATTAAAGATTCTATTGATTATATGGTTGTTTGTTCAATCTTTCTATTAGTGTCTTTCTTTAATAATATGTTCTCGGGTATTCATAATGCTAGGGGTGATTCTAGGACACCTTTTGTGATTAATGCGGCAGGCTTGTTTACCAATATAGTTTTAGATCCAATATTAATTTTTAAATTTGGTATGGGTGTAAAGGGGGCTGCTATTGCGACCATTATTGCCCAAACTGTTTCTTTAGTTATGAATTTTTATATAGCTTCTAAGGATGAATTTATTATTTCAATTCCAATTTTGAAGAAACAAGATAGCTATTACTATAAAGATATTACTAAGATTGGCTTACCAACAGGACTTGAGAATATTGCGTTTTCAGTTATTACGATGGTTATGTCTAGATTTATCACATCATTTGGTGATGCGGCTATTTCGGCTCAAAAGATTGGCACACAAATTGAATCGATTACTTATGTTGCGGCAGAAGGCTTTTCTAGTGCTGGTAATGCCTTTATAGCTCAAAACTATGGTGCTAAGAAAAAGGATCGTATTGCCAATGGCAAGAAGACAATTGAGGGTATTGGTATTGTCTGGGGAACTTTCTGTACTCTTGTCTTAGTATTATTCCCAAAACAAATTATTTCTATTTTTATTAGAGAAAAGGATGTTATTGAGATTGGTGCTTCTTATTTAAGAATCTTAGGTTTCTCTCAATTATTTAATGTGAATGAATATACTTCAGCCGGTGTTTTTAATGGACTTGGTATTACATTACCGCCTTCTTTGGTTGGTGTTAGTTTAACTGCTCTAAGAATTCCTTTGGCTTATATCCTACAACAATCAATGGGCTTGGATGGTATTTGGTGGACATGTTCTATTTCAGCTAGTTTGAAGGGTATTGTCTTAACACTTTGGTTAAACTATACGCTTAAGCATAAGATACTTGTTGAAAGTGTTGAAAGTGTTTCGTGTTAATACTTGACTTATATATATATATATAATTGAGTTATTAGGGGGAAACTATTATGGAAAAACAACAAATAGATTTATATCTAACTGCAAATGCTAAATATTTTGAAGCAAGTGCAATTCCCGTTATTCGTCAAAAGCTTGAAAAAGCTTCAGATGATTCTTTAGTTGCTGTTCAATCTTGTGAATTAAAGGATCCTACTACTTTATTATTGATTTCAATATTTCTAGGTACACTTGGTGTCGACAGATTTATGATTGGCGATACTGGCATGGGAATTTTAAAGTTATTGACTTGTGGTTGCTGTGGCGTTTTAACGATTATTGACTGGTTTACAATTAGTAAAAAAGTTAAAGAAAATAATCTAGCTGCAATTTCAATGATTATTTAAAAATGAAAAGGAAAGGTATTTTCCTAGATTTAATTATATTAGGGACTATTTCAATTATATTTAATTTGTTAGATATTAGGGTTTGTCCCTTTTTTAATTTGTTTAATATTCCATGTCCTGGTTGTGGTTTAACACGTTCTGTGTTATCTTTATTGAAATTTGATATAAAATCTAGTCTTAAATATAATTTTTTAGGAATAATCTTTTTTATTGGTTTTATATTTTATTTAATAGCACATTTCTTTGGCAAAACTAATTTATTTAATAATTTTCTTGAAAACAAAAAAAATAGTAATAATGATATCAATACTATTATTGATTATTGTTGAAATAATTAATCTCAATAATCAATTACTGTATTAATTATATCTATAAATACCATCTCTGACAGTTAATGAAAAAATAAAGGTAGAATGGGGACATAAAAAGACTAATTCTAGTTTTTTGAAGAGTTGTATGAAACAATTCATTTAAATAAGTCACTTTATAACATTTTATTGAATCGTAAGTGTCATGATATATGATTAACGATTAACTAGAAGCGACATTTTCTCTTAATCAAGAAGTGACCAAAATTGCTTAACCGCGACAAGATACTTGTAGAAGGTTGACTTTTTTAGTTAGAGGTGCTTAACTATATACAGTTAACATATGCTAACTTAGGTTAGCTTTTTTTAAGACTATTAATTGGCCTATGCTAACTAGAGGGAAAGTTTATGATAAATAAAAGACTAGTTAATACTGTAAGTGAGAGTAAGAAATATATCTTTGGGAATGTACTGTGTCAATGGATATCTTTGTTGGCTAATATTCTTTTGATGTATGAAATAGCGATAATGTTGGGCAATTTAAAGGATGCAAGACAAATGATGATTACCTTATTTGTGTCAATAATAGCTTTAGTAATACGTTATATATGCACAAATATTTCTAGTAAGTTATCATATTTATCTTCCATGTCCGTGAAGAAGAAATTAAGGGAAATGATTTTTGAGAAATTATATCATTTGGGGTCATCTTATAAAGAGAAAGTAAACACATCAGAGATAGTGCAGGTAGCTGTTGAGGGTGTTGATCAATTAGAGACTTATTTTGGTTCTTATTTGCCTCAATTCTTTTATGCGATGTTGGCACCTTTGACACTATTTGTTGTTTTGTGTTTTGTGAATGTGCCTAGTGCTGTTGTCTTACTCGTGTGTGTACCATTAATTCCAATCACAATTGTGATTATTCAAAAGTGGGCAAAGAAGTTGCTAGCAAGATATTGGGACCAATATAGTGAATTAGGCGATACTTTCTTGGAGAATCTACAGGGTTTAACCACTTCTAAGATTTACGGGGCCGATGAGTATAAGCATCAAGAGATGAACAAACAAAGTGAGCGTTTTAGAAAGATTACGATGAAGGTTTTAACGATGCAACTAAATTCCATCACTATTATGGATATAGTGGCTTATGGTGGTGCTGCCTTGGGCGTTATTCTTTCAATAACTCAATATAGAGCGGGTAATGTTGATTTAAGTGGTTGTTTATTGATTATTTTGTTGGCAGCTGATTTCTTCTTGCCCATGAGAATGTTGGGCTCTTATTTTCATATTGCGATGAATGGTATGGCTGCTTCTGAGAAGATTTTTAGGTTGTTGGATCTAAAGGTGGATGATGTTGGTGGTAAAATTATTGAAAATGATTGTTCAATCAAAGTTGAACATCTTAACTTTTCATACGATGTGAATAGAGAAATATTACACGATGTTAGTATGTCTTTTCCAATGGGTAGTTTTACAGCTATTGTGGGTGAATCGGGTTGTGGTAAGTCTACTTTGGCTGGAATACTGGTTGGTAGGAATAAGGGTTATTTAGGTGATGTTAGTGTTGGTGGTGTTTCTTTAAGGGAAGTTGGCGAAGCGAGTTTAATGGATACTATCACTTATATTTCTCATGCTTCTTATATTTTTAAGGGTAGTGTTAGGGACAATTTGTTGTTGGCTAATCCAAAGTGTGATGAACAAACATTGTGGAAGGTTTTAGAGAGAGTTAATTTAGCTTCTTTCTTAAAAGAAGAAGATGGCTTGGATACCATGTTGAATGAAAAGGGCAGCAATTTATCGGGTGGTCAATGTCAACGTTTGGCATTAGCTCGTGCATTATTACATGATTCTAGAGTTTATATCTTTGATGAGGCTACTTCTAATATTGATGTGGAAAGTGAGAATGACATCATGAAAGAGATTCATAATTTGGCTAAGACTAAGACGGTTATATTAATTTCTCATCGTTTAGCTAATGTAGAGAATGCTGATAACATTTATGTTTTAGACAAGGGTAGTGTTGTTGAATATGGTAAGCATGAAGACTTATTAAAGAAGAATGGTGTTTATAAGAATTTGTGGACTTCTCAACAAGAGTTAGAGAAGTATGTAGGAGGAAAATAGTCATGAAAAGAAGTGGTTTTAGGGTAATGAGAGAGCTAGTTGGCTTAGTAAGACCGCTAACTGGCTATATGATTCTGGCTATTATACTTGGTTTGTTAGGTAATCTATGTGCTACTTTTATTACGATTATTGGTGGCTATGCCATTGTAGGGGAATATAGTTTAAAGATTTTGTTTACAATCTTGATTATAATTGCCTTAATTAGAGGTTTCTTAAGATATGGTGAACAAACTTGTAACCATTATATTGCGTTTAAATTATTGGCTTTAATAAGAGATAAGGTCTTTACTGCTTTAAGACGCTTGTGTCCTGCTAAGTTAGATGGTAAGGATAAGGGCAATTTGATTTCGATTATTACTTCGGATATTGAATTGTTGGAAGTGTTTTATGCCCATACTATTTCGCCTATTTGTATCGCTTTCTTGTTTTGTGTGGTGATGATAATTTTTATTGGTAGAATCCATATTTTATTAGGTTTATTAGCTTTGATGGCTTATATAACAGTGGGGCTTGTTTTGCCTCTGTTGGCTTCAAAAAGAAGTGGTGATGTTGGAATCAAATATCGTAATAAGGCAGGTAATTTATCGGCTTTTGTGTTAGATAGTTTAAGAGGTTTAAATGAGACTATTCAATATAATCAAATGAATAATAGAGTAAAGCAGATGGATGAAATGACTGATTCTTTATTAGATACTGATAAAGAAATGAAGTCTAATGTTGGCAAGAATATGGCTCTTACTAATACCGTTATTTTGTCTTTTGACTTAATGATGTTGTTTGTATCGGCTTATTTGGTGGATTTTAAGGGCTGCGTAATTGCTACTTTGGCTTTGATGAGTTCTTTTGGTCCATGTGTTTCTTTATCAGCCTTAGGTACAACGTTACAAAGTACTTTTGCCGCAGGCAATAGAGTCTTGGATATCTTAGAAGAGAGTCCTGTGCTTGAGGATGTTGTTGGTAAGGATGATGTAAGCTTTGATGGTGCGAGCGCTAATAATGTTGAGTTTTCTTATGGTAATGAGAATATCTTGAATAACTTATCTATTAATGTACCTAAAGGAAAGATTATCGGTATTATGGGTAAGTCGGGTTCTGGTAAGACTACTTTGTTGAAGTTGTTTATGCGTTTTTGGAAAGTTGATAAGGGTAGCATTAATATTTCTAATAAGAATATTGAAGATATCAATACAAAGAACCTAAGGGACATGGAAAGTTATGTTACTCAGGAAACGTGTTTGTTTCATGATTCGATTATTAATAATTTAAGAATAGCTAAATTGGATGCGACAAAGGAAGAAGTGATAGAGGCTTGTAAGAAGGCTTCAGTTCATGATTTTATTGAGTCTTTACCAAATGGTTATGATACTAGTGTTGGAGAATTGGGTGATACTTTATCGGGTGGTGAAAGACAGCGTCTTGGTTTGGCTAGAGCTTTCTTGCATGATGGGGATTTCATGTTGTTGGATGAGCCTACTTCTAATTTGGATAGTTTAAATGAGGCGGTTATTTTAAAGTCTATTAAGGAAGAATGTGAGTCGAAGACGGTTCTTCTTGTGTCTCATCGTAAGTCTACGATGTCTATTGTGGATAAGTGTTATTCGGTTGAAAGTGGAAGAATGAGCTAATGGATATTGAATCAAAGAGAGAAAGGGAGAAGGAATTGGTTTCTTTTATGATAGAGCTATATTGTAAGAAGAAACATAAAAGTAAAGAGTTGTGCCCTGAGTGTAGAGAATTAGATGCATATGCAAGAAGTAGGGTGGATAGTTGTCCTTTTATGGAAACTAAGACTTTTTGTTCAAAGTGTCAGGTTCATTGTTACAAGAAAGACATGAGAGAAAAGATAAAGGAAGTAATGCGTTTCTCTGGTCCTAGGATGTTGTTTCATCATCCTATTATTGCGATAAGACATTTGATAGAGAGGAAGAAATAAATGAAAAGAATAATATATATTGTGTTGGGCTGTATAGGCTTAGTGTTGGGCGCTATAGGGGCAGCTTTACCGCTAATTCCATCATTTCCGTTTTTGATGATGGCGGCCTTTTGTTTCACAAGATCAAGTGAAAGGCTCGATAGATGGTTTAAGAGCACTAAATTATATGAAAATAATCTAAAAGATTTTGTCTCAGGAAGAGGCATGACTGTTAAGGCTAAAGTTAGAATCATGATTACTGTTACTATCTTGATGAGCATTGGTTTTGTGATGATGGGCCTAAAGGGCATTGTTGCTGGTTGTGTTGTCTTAAGTGTTGTATGGCTTTTCCATATCATTTATTTTGTCTTTGGGATTAAGACTTTGGTTGAGTAAAGAGTTAAAGATTGGGTTATCCAGTCTTTTTAATTACTTTTCCACATTTATTGATAAAGATGGGAATAATATAGGAATAATTCTTATTGTTTATAGGATAGAATAAGGCTGTGATAACTTATCATGTTAAGATAAATGATAGGTTAAATGATAAGATATTTAAAAGAAGGGAGGCTTTATGTTTATTGAAACTGAGGTTGTAGAATTAAAGAAATCTTTATCTCAATTAAAAGAAGGCATTATTTCATTGAGTGCTATGTTAAATAAATCAAATAAGGGTCTTGTCTATTTTGGGATAAGGGATGATGGTAAGGTAGTGGGTTTGGATGTGGGCAAGAAGACACTTGCTGATGTTTCGCATGAGATACAAAATAATTTAAAGCCTTTGCCTAATAGGGTTAATGTTGATACTGTCATTTTGGATGATAGAGAAGTAATTAAAGTAGAAGTAGAGGGGGATGATACTCCTTATTCTGCATATGGAAGATATTATATTAGGATTAATGATGCGGATGTGATGATGTCTAATAATCAGCTTCAGTTTTTCTTTGAGAATAAAGAGATTAATTATTCTAGGTGGGAAAATAGAGAAACCGAATATGGTGTCGACGAC
>URCJ01000063.1 GCA_900546285.1 uncultured Solobacterium sp.
TCTGTACCATTAAAATTATTTATGATTATAGTCAAAATTATAGTCACTATCCCACAATTTATTATTAATATAAGATATCTTTTTCGCCGATATATGTTCATACTTTTTATCAAAAATAGCAAAACCAAGATCGTTTCCATCTTGCACTAAATTCCCATCCATGTAGATACCATTGCTATTCACTTCTACATAATGATTATCAACATCTAAACCAATATCATCTTGACCACTTGCAATCACAACTCCATTGTTAATAACTGCATAATAGTTAGCGCCTTCAATCATATCATTTAAATTCATTTTTACGAAAGCTTCTCTTAAACTACCATTCAATTTTGTTCCTTTATATCTAATTATTTTAAGATATGGATAATTCACAACTCTATCTAAATATTTACCTGGATTGTGTTCACCATAGAATAAAAAGTAATCATATAAATCAATATAATACTCATAAAGATTATTTAGATTTTCATCTTCCTTATGATTAAATTCATAGTTATTATCTTTAATAAAATTCGCTAAATAAGAAGTTGTTACATTAGCACCAGTAACTTTTGAATGAAATCCATCATTATGAACAGGAATGCGATAATCTAATTCTTCACTCAAATCCACAAAATCCACATATTTAACATTGTTATCTTCACAATATTCCCAAACTTTATAACGATATTTTTGATTCAATTCATCAAGCATATCCATTGGAGTGAAATACATCAACAATTCAATGTTGTTTTCCCTACACAAATTTAAGATATTATTCAAAGAATCTAGATCTAACCCATCTAACTCAACATCGTTGTTCTTATCATTATATTTTATCGCATACCACCAATTATCATAACTAGAATCAGACTCTATAGGTATGTATCCAAACGATTGATCAATACTCTTATCATCTTCCTCAAACAAGAAATCAAAAGTTTCTTTAGTTCTCCAATCATTATGATAATTTATAAAATCATTGCGATAAGTAACCGCCTTTTCTTCAGGTAGATAATTAATAGTATTAATCTTCTCCATACCTCTCATTTGATACTCTGCGGTTACATAACAACTATCAGCCTCGCAAACGCTTCTAAGAGGTGTAGCAGTATAGGTTTCCAATATAACAAGTTTAGGGCTTTGTGTCTTTAAAGCCTCTCGCAACATTTGATAAGAAACTTCCAAAGGCTGACAAGCACTGCCTAAAACATAAGCATATAAACCTGCGTCTTCATAAAAGAATGTAGGCGAAAAAGAATACTGCGCATGGCTTGAACCAAGCACAATAACATCCATGCTATTTTCTGGCAAGTTATGAAACGAATCATTGTAATAGGCACCCGGATTTCTAAACTTGTTGCTTAAGAAGTTATAGCCGAAATAAAAACTTCCACAAATAACACAAACACCTATAACAATCTTTAATAAATTCCAAATAGTTTTCAATACTTTATTCATAATTAAAACCACCTATAAATGAAATCATTCGCATCAAAACTGCCACCATACATACCAAACACTAGGAATAATAAAATCATGGCTGCATATAATACGAATCTAACGATAAAGACATGTTTGCCAAAAAATTCCCCTAAATTAAAGAAATAACGTAGGATATCCGTAATTAGCACAGTAGACAAAACTATACATAACCAAACAACTTCATTATGAGTCAAACCAATGGCTTCAAAATCTAATGATGACTTAGCAAATATTCTCTGAATAGTTAAAGCAGCATCACTGAAGTCATACTTAAAGAAAATCCACAATGTTGTCACAATTATAAAATTAATTAATATCAAAAATATTGAAACAACAAATCTAGGCTTTCTATTCTTAAAAAACTTCGCAACTAAATCTTCAATAATTCTTATCACACCATGGCCCATACCCCAGATTAAGAAATTAATAGTGATACCATGCCACAAGGAAGACACAAAGAAAACAATCAAAACATTTAAATACTTTCTTAAGTCACCCTTTCTACCACCACCTAAAGGAAAATAAATATAGTCCCTTAACCAAGATGATAAAGAAATATGCCATCTATTCCAGAAATCCTTGATACTAGTAGCTAAATAAGGCACATGGAAATTTCTATCTAACTTAAAACCAAGCATTCTAGCACTACCTATTGCGATATTTGAAATAGAATCAAAGTCTAAATAAATCTGAAATGAATATAAAACAACACCTAACAATGTATTCAAACCATTTAATTCAACATTTAAACTTCTAGTTACAACACTTCCTATAAAATCACAGAACACTAATTTCTCAAAAATACCACAAGCTAATAAAAAGAAACCACTTGCGATATCCTGATAATCAAATTCATGTTTACTTCTAATTTCCTTTAAGAAATATTCAGCTCTATTAATAGGACCCGCAGTAATACACGGGAAAAACATTACATAATCTAAGTAATAAAAAATATTCTTTTCGGCATTAATCTTTCCTGAATAAATATCACACAAATAAGAAATAACCTTAAATGAATAGAAAGATAAGCCTAATGGAATGATTATACTATTATCATTAAGATTGATTATTTTATACCCCAATAGTGCAAAGCCATATATTAATGAAGAAATAACGATTATATATTTATTCTTATGTTTATCATTTACTAAACCAAGTAAATATCCAACAATAGAAAAACCTAATAACCATAATAAATTATTTAACCCAAAAGAATAAACAAATATAAAATTAGCTACAAGTAAAATTAAAGGCCTTAAGAATGATTTAAAAGGCCTAGACAAACAAAATACAACGAAACAAAATATCACAAAATATGCACTAGTAACAGTCAATGTAGGAAGTGATGTAATCGGTTCATAATAATAGTTCCCTATAAACATTATTTAATTTCCTTTACTATATATTGTGGTCTCTTCTTAGATTCCATATAAGTCTTGCCCAAATACTCACCCATAATACCAATTACCAACAGCTGAATACCACCTAATAAGCAAATAATCGCAATCATGCTAGGATATCCTGCAACCGGATCTCCAATAGTTAAAGCTTTAATCACTATATAAAGCATATAAATAAAACCAAAGAAAGATACAAACAAACCAGAATATGTAGCTAAACGTAAAGGCGCAGTTGTAAAACCTACAATACCATCAATCGCATAGCTAAATAGCTTAAAGAAACTCCACTTAGTCTCACCAGCTACTCTTTCAACATTTTCAAATTCGATATATTTGGTCTTAAAACCAACCCAAGAGAAAATACCCTTAGAAAAACGATTATATTCAGGTAAAGAAATAATCGCATCAACCATCTTACGATTCATCAAACGATAATCTCTAGCTCCATCCACAATCTCAACATCAATCATCTTATTGATTAACTTATAAAATTGACGTGCAAAGAAAGATCTAATAGGTGGTTCACCCTTTCTAGTAACTCTATAAGTAGCAGCGCTATCATATTCGCCACTATTTACATAGTTATACATCTCAGACAATAAAGCAGGTGGATCTTGTAAGTCAGCATCCATGATTACTACACAATCACCCTTAGCCTCTTTCATACCAGCTAACATACCAGCTTCCTTACCAAAGTTACGTGAAAAACTAATAACTTTTATATTTGGATCTTTTTCCTTTAACTTCAAAGAAACTTCAACTGTCTTATCAGTTGAACCATCATCAACTATTAATAATTCATATTCAACATTCATCTTATCCAAATTTTCTTTTAACACTGGATAAAACAAAGGAATAGCTTCTTCTTCATTTTTACATGGAACAATAATACTTAACATATAAAACCCTACTTTTCTATGATATCAAATCATTTTAAACGTTTTTTAATTATTTATCATCTTTGATTATAAACTATAGTATATTTTTATAATGTATACTTCGCTTACTTAATATATACGAATTCAACATTTCATCATTAATGTTATGTATGAAAAAATGGCATCTTCACTGTAATTCACCTAAAAAAATGAAATTAAAAGTGATTAGAAATTCATTTAAAATTTAACCACTTTAATCGAAAATTGATATTGACACTCTACAAATTAATACTTATAAATGTTACTTGGTCATTTCTAAAGCTTTTAAGACAATCGCATCCATATTGTAATACTTATACTCAGCTAATCTTCCTATCATATGTAACTTAGGATACTTACTAGCCTCCTTTACATATGTTTCGTATAAAGCTTGGTTATCATCACTAATAATTGGATAATAAGGCACATTACCTACCTCAGCATCCCTTCTATAAGGGAAAGGATATTCTGTATGAATATAAGTTACACCATCAGGTTCTTCTTCCATAAAATGCTTATACTCAGTAATTCTTGTAAACTTCACATCATTTTCAGGATAATTCTCAGTAGCAGCATCCTGGAAAGTTCTATTTAATCTTTCAAGAATCAAATCTAAAGAACGATATGGCAATTCACCATGTTTATATTCAAATAATTCATCAATAGCGCCTGAATAATAAACATCACTTTCAAAAATTTCACCATTATAATAAATAGTTCCATTGCTTAACTTCAGGATATCAGTGACATTGGTATTCAATAATACTTCAATATGTTCATTGTCCAACATCTTGCTTATCAACTTTGTATAACCACCTTTAGGCATATATTGATAAGTATCATTAAAATATCTATCATCATAAGAAGTATTAACAGGAACTCTCGCACTAACCGCACTATCAAGTTCTTCAACCTTCATATCCCATTGTTTCATAGTGTAATACTTGAAAACATGTTCATAGATATAATTAGCTAAATAACGAATATCCCTATTCTCATTATTTAATAGTTCCATGATGGGAACTTTCTTACCCTCGCCATAATTAGTCTTTAATAATTCAATTAACTTCTCAGCCTTTTCAGGTAAGCATTCCTCAATTGATTTAAAGTTAAAAGGAATAGGAACCAACTTATTATCAACATGTCCCAATACCTTATGTTCATACTTATACCACTCAGTAAACTTACTTAAGTAATCAAACACTTCCTTAGAATTAGTATGGAAAATATGAGGTCCATATTTATGAATCAAGATATCCTCTTCCATATAATCATAGGCATTACCACCAATATGATCTCTCTTATCAATTATCAAAACATTCTTGCCCTTATTAGCCAACACATTCGCGACAGTAGCACCCGCAAAACCAGCTCCAATAATAATTACATCCTTCATATTATTCCCCTTTAAATATCTCATAATATCTATTTAAAATACTCTCATTATCATAATGATAATTCTCTAGATTCTTCTTCAATTTTAATAAATTAGCCTTATCATTTTTAATCTCATCAAATTTATTAAACAAACCTTCTTCACTATTTTCTACAATCCAACCGTTAGAATCATCAATTTGTTCACTAACACCAGCTACCAAAGTAGTTAAAACAGGTGTATCACTAATTAAAGATTCAACCGTCATGGTTGGATAGCCCTCATACAAGCTAGACATTACAAACAAGTCACACTTTCTTACATAAGGATAAGGATTAGATTTTAAACCTAGCCAAGAAATATCATCGAAACAACCAAGTTCCTTAGCTAAATTATATAATTCGTCCCTTAAACCACCATCACCAATAATAATTAGATTATAGTAATCCTTTAGCTTACTATAAGCCCTAATAAGTCTATCAACTGCCTTTTGAGGATGGAAACGAGCTACTGTAATAATATTAATCTTCTTATCATCTAGCTTTAAATCACAAGGTTGTAAAGACATGCTTCTAATTCTATCTTCATCAACTAGATTATGAACAACACAAATTCTATTTACACCAAACAATTCTTGATAAGACTCTTTTACCTGATTTGAACAGGCTATATTCATATCAATATGACTTAAGGCATCTTTTACCAAATCCATATGGTGACTAGAATAATTAGATTCCTTATAATCAACTTGAACCCAGTTAACCTTTAAATCAGAATCACCATAGCCTGTAAAAATCGTACAAAATCCTTCCTTAGCCGAAAACTCTATATCATAATGTTTATTTAGAATTTTCTTTCTCTCACTAACAATCTTATTTTTAATAAGGCTCGTCTTCATGTAGAATAACAACCTTAATTTATAAAATAGTTCAAAACCTTTACATTCACCAAGGGGTCTATCAATACAAGAAAAGAACTTAGAACCTTCTATAACATTGATATCACTAGGAATTTCATCTAACAGTTCCCCTCTTTTATGAAGCACCAAAAGATCAACATCATATCGATCCCTATCAATCATCTTTAGGAAAGTGTTCAAAATACGCGCAACACCACCCATTGTCATTTCATCATTCACAAACAAGATTTTCTTTTTCATTAGTAGTACTCCGGAGGATTAATGTAATCAAAATTTCCATTTTCACTTACATACTTATAGTATAAATCGTCATTTTTTGATAAAAACGATTTATTGGCAATATTTATGCAAGTAAACAAAATTAATAACACGAATATAATTATTGTTATTTTTTTAGTTTTAAATGAACATCTTTTTTCAACTATTAGATTAGCGGCATAGTTATATCCCATTGTAGCTATAGGAATTAGTAAAGTAGAAAATATTATTGCATATTGAGCTTTAGCTTCCGAAAGGAATGATAAAAACAAGAATCCACCCACAAAAGTAATAGGTAGTATCAAATTTTCATTATTTTTATTAAAAATTAAATAAAGTACATATAGTAAAGCACCAAATTTAATTATCGAATCAAATATGTTCAAATACTTTTGAACTTTATAGGTACTTTTTAAAGAAAGAAATTCTCTAATAAATAATTGCGGTTTAAAACCCTCACTATATTTATCTTGAATGTTCCAAAATACTTGATATGTTGGATTATTCCATTCAGATACAATCTTCTTAGTAAAAAATTCGTCTGTATATTCAAAATCAGAAGCAAATAGATTGATTCTCTTTTTAATTTCTTTTTTTGAAAATTCTATCTGCTTTTTGGTATTGTTATCACAAGCTGCATAGCTATCGTAGTTAAAACCATTATACCAACCTGGTGCCTTATCACTTTCTTGTAAGCCCATAGCTACATAAGAATAGAATGAAATGCCATCTTCCATTTTCACCTTTGTTTTACTTTCAATAAACTTAGTTGGCAATACAGAAGATAAAACAAAAATTAAAATCAAAAGCGCTAAATATGATATTTTCTTATTATCGTAATAATTAATCATATTAAACACTAGACATATAACCATTGCGATAAAGTATATTTGATAATTACTTTTAGATAAAATTGCCATAAAGATAAATATCGAAGACAATACTCCATCATGCATTTTGTTATTGTCTAAAAAAATCAATTCGTACTTAATAGCCAATAGACCAAAAGCCAAACCAATTATATTGCCATAAATAAAGTATGAATACAACAAAACAACAGGGAATAAAACTCCACAAGACAAAACAAGTAATTGCATAGAGTAACTACCTTTATGTAAGCCTATTATTTCCGATAAAGCCTTAAATATAAATACACAAGCAATAACATTCACCATCTCTAATGCAATTACATTTATTTCACCAAACACCAATGCAAATATATAACTCAATAAAAATATTCCGTGCTGCCAAGGGTTTTTACTTAAATATCCACCTAAATACGCAGATTTATAATTCTTATTCAAAAATTCAGAAACACAATTTTGAACACTATATTGATCCGCTGTGGGATATAGTCTAGTATTCAAAACCCAAAATACACCCATAACAAAAATTAAAATCATCAAAATGTATTTAATAATTAAAAATAATTTTTTATCATTATTTATCTTATATACA
>URCJ01000064.1 GCA_900546285.1 uncultured Solobacterium sp.
TTATTTAAAGGACAATTTTAAAAAACTTTACATAAATATTTACTTTACATAAGATCCTTACCACTATATCAAGCACTTATGCGATGGTTTTAATAAGCTTAGAATCAATTTAATGAATCAACAGGAATATAACTCCAACTCTTATTATTTACTTAAGAAATGGCATTTCCTTTTAGATACAGATGATGTTGATCTAAACAATCCTAAGAAATATAACAGACGCTTTGGGTGTGAATTAAATAGAGGTGACATCAAAGAAATGATACTAGAGACATTCCCAACACTTAAAACTGCATATTACTTAAAAGAAGATTTTAGAGAATTTGTAAAAACATATAGCTATGAACAAGCTAAAGCTGCTTATGATGATTATCTTAAGGCTTTTATTGATGAAGACATTAAGGAATATTATGAATTTACAGAAATACTTAAAAAATGGAAAGAAGAAATAATCAATTCATTCTTAAGGCCTTATGGAGATCATAAATTATCTAACGCTTTAACCGAACACATCAACGGTACTATTGGTACTTACTTAAGTGTATCTAGAGGCATCACTAACTTTGAAAGATTTAGAAAAAGAGTTTTATTCTCTTTGAACCCTAAGATAAACTATTCTTTAACCAGTCATCTTAAGAGTGATTCATTAAAAAATAAACCAAGAGGACCATATAACAAGGTTAAAGAATAATACCAAATACAAATACTAAAAAATATAATCAAATATTTCCTACCAAAACATTTGAAAAGCCACCTCTATTTACATAGAAGTGGCTTATTTTTTAGATATGTACACCAACACAATAGTTTATAGCTATAGTTTTAAAAACAACAAGCTAATTTAGTGTACCTTTTCATATTTTTATATTTGTGACTTTAAATAAGCGAACAGGAACTTCGAAATATCTCCATCCATGACCTTATTTATATTACCCTCTTCCTCATTAGTACGATGATCCTTCACCAATGTATAAGGACAGAAGACATAAGATCTAATCTGAGAACCCCACTCAATCTTCTTTTGATCACCCTTTAAAGCACGCTTCTCAGCCTCTCTTTCCTCAATCGCTTTTTGATATAACTTCGACTTCAAAACTGTCATACATCTTTCGCGATTAAGAATCTGGCTTCTCTCAGTTTGTGAGAAAACCACAATACCAGTTGGAATATGCTTAATTCTAACAGCACTATCGGTCTTATTAATATGCTGACCACCAGCGCCACTAGAACGCATAGTATCAACCTCTAAATCCTTATCATCAATAGTAATATCAATTTCATCATTAAATTCAGGAGTAACCTCAACTGAGGCAAATGATGTATGCCTTCTACTATTGGCATCAAATGGCGAAATACGAACAAGACGATGAACACCACTTTCGCCCTTTAAATAACCATAAGCTAAATCACCCTTGACAAGAACACTACATGACTTTAGTCCTGCTTCATCACCATCTTCATAGTCTAGAACCTCAAAACCATAGCCATTTTTTTGAGCATATCTTTGATACATTCTAAATAACATTAAAGCCCAATCCTGAGACTCAGTACCACCAGCACCTGGATGAATTTCTAATATCGCATTGGCATGGTCATAGTCATTAGACAACAAGACCTGCATCTCAAAATCTGCAAACTGTTTCATAGCACTATCATAGTCATCTTCAACAAGTGCCATTAAATCTTCATCATAGTCCTTTGATAATTCATCAATAGAGGCGCTCAAATCATCTAAAGTCTTCTTATTCTTATCATAAGTACTCAAAAGATTTCGATCGATATTAGCTTCTTTAATGATTGTCTGAGCCTTCTTGGTATCATTCCAGAAATCCTCAGCCTCTTGTAACTTATCTAATTCGTTTACTCTTTGACTTAATTTAGCTAAGTCAAAGTGAACTCCCAAGCTCTATAAGCTTTTTAGAAGCGGCACTAAGGCCTTGCTTCATCTCATATAATTCCATTATGCATCCTTCCTTTCAATCTTGACATTGTTACAGAAAACAACAACCTGATCAGAAATAGAATTCATCATTGTCTCAAACAACTCATAACCCTCTTCAACATAAGCTTGTAAAGGATTATTTTGAGCATAACTTCTAAGACCTATGCCATCTCTTAATTTAGACATAACATCGATATGATTTACCCAAGCTCTGTCTATTGTTCTTAAAACCATAGTCTTCTCAAGTGGCTTGATTTGATCCTTAAATTCATCAATTTTCTTATTATAAGCACCAAAAGTAATCTCAGCTAAACGATTAACACATTCATCTACATCAAGATTATTAATATCATCTTCCTTAACCTCAGAACCAATAACCTTAAGTGAATCCACAATACCCTTATAATCGATAACATCCTTCTTGCCATCATGTGTTGTATGTTCACCTACAATACGGCCCATGACTCTTCTATACATATCATCAATTACTGAATGAATATCATCATGTTCAAGAATATAGTTTCTTTGTTCATACATAGTCTCTCTTTGCAGACGCATAACATCATCATAATCAAGTAGAGCCTTACGAGCATCAAAGTTAATACCCTCAACACGCTTTTGAGCGCTAGAAATAGCTTTAGAAACAGTCTTATTCTCGATTGGCATATCACCCATTTGATTAAATAAGCCCTGCATTCTATCACTACCGAAACGAACCATCAATTCATCTTCTAAAGATACATAGAAACGTGAATAACCAGGGTCGCCCTGTCTACCACTTCTACCTCTTAGCTGATTATCAATACGTCTAGACTCATGTCTTTCACTACCTAGAACTGCTAAACCACCAAGTTCCTTAACGCCTTCACCTAACTTAATATCAGTACCACGACCCGCCATATTAGTTGCGATAGTAACAGCACCCTTTTGACCAGCATTCTTAATAATCTCAGCTTCACGAGCATGATTCTTGGCATTTAATACTTCATGTCTAATTCTTCTTTCCTTCAACATCTTAGAAAGAAGTTCACTGGTTTCAACTGAAATAGTACCAACTAGTACTGGCTGGCCCTTTTGATGAAGCTCGATGATTTCATTAATCAAGGCATTATATTTAGCCTTCTTAGTACCAAAGATTAAATCAGGTTCATCTTTTCTTGCTACTGGTCTATTAGTTGGAATTTCTACAACACGCATGTTATAGATTGATAAGAATTCTTCTTCCTCGGTCTTTGCAGTACCGGTCATACCAGCTAGCTTGTTGTAAAGTCTAAAGAAATTTTGATAAGTGATAGTCGCCATAGTAACTGTTTCACTCTTAATTGGAACATTTTCCTTAGCTTGAATAGCTTGATGTAAACCATCAGACCATTCTCTACCAGGCATCTTACGACCTGTATTTTGGTCAACGATAACTACTTGATTTTCTTCAACTACATAGTCAACATCATTATGCATGATATAGTTAGCCTTTAAAGCTTGCGCAATATAGTGTACTAATGCAGTATTTTCAGGATCATAGATATTATTTACCTTGAATGCTTTTTCAGCCTTAGCGATACCTTCTTCGGTTAATTGGATATTCTTGCCCTTGATATCAATTTCATAATCTTCATCTTCATGAAGTCTCTTTACAAATCTATCGGCATTCACATATAAATTAGCAGTTTGTCTTTGGCTACCTGAAATGATTAATGGAGTCCTTGATTCATCAATCAAAATAGAGTCAACTTCATCGACTAAGGCAAAGTTTAATTCTCTTAATACTCTATCTTCAACACGAGTAACCATGTTATCTCTTAGATAATCAAAACCAACTTCAGAACATGTTGAATAGGTAATATCACATAAGTAAGCTTTTCTTTTTTCAGCTGGAGTCATAGATCTTAAGTTAACCGCAACAGTTAAGCCTAAGAACTTGTGGATTTGGCCCATCCACTCAGCATCACGTTGTGCCAAGTATTCATTAACAGTAATAACATGAACACCCTTGCCACTTAGTGCATTTAGATATACAGCCATAACAGATGTTAAAGTTTTACCTTCACCTGTTTTCATTTCAGCGATATCGCCACGATGTAAAACACAAGCACCTTCTAACTGGCAAAAATAAGGGAATTCGCCAATTACTCTTTTGGCTGCTTCTCTTACTACCGCAAAAGCCTCACACATAATGTCATCAAGTGTTTCACCCTTAGCTAGTCTATCTTTAAATTCTTGAGTCTTAGCCTTCAATTGTTCATCACTTAAAGCTGCCATTTCATTTTCGTAATTTAATGTTGGCTTTACTTGAGCTTCAACCTCAGCTAAGATTTTTTTATCTGTATTAAATAATTTATCAAATATTCCCATACGAAAACCTCTTTTACCGTATTATTGTATCATACTAGCCTAATTTCCTTATTTATACGAGTGCTAATAAGAAAAAAAGATAAACCTAAGTCTATCTTTTAACCATGATATAAAACCTAATCTACTTTCTTTATATTATGGGCTTGAAGGCCTCTTTCGCCTTCTACCAAGTCAAATTCTACCTTTGAACTCTCTTCTATAGTCTTAAACCCGTCCATGACTAATTCAGAATAATGGAAGAAAGCATCTTGACCATCATCACATGTGATAAAGCCAAAACCCTTAGTCTTGTTAAAACGTTTAACTACTCCTTGCATGAGAATATCCCGCTCTCCTTTTCTTAATTATACAATAATTTTCAAAACTGAAAGCGTTTTCTTAAACCTTTGCTAAAACTAAAGCATTTATTACATTCGTTTTACATTTAAATGCATTATAAATTCCTAGTAGAGTGGAACCGGTTGTACATACATCATCAACAATCAATAATTTATCTATTTGACCTCCATCATAGTAATAGTTATCTATCATTTGTTTTCTCTCACTTAAACATTTGCCTTCTTGGATATACTCATGCTTTTTTTCAACCTTCACGACTTCAAAACCTAATCTATCAAATATCAACTTCAAATGATCAAAACCTCGTTTGTTTCTTTTTTCCTCGCTGCTTGGCGCATATACCACCTTATATCCTAGATACTTTAGTTTTATTAATAATTCTACTTTGTATAAAAATACATCGCACAAGGCTTCATCGTAACATTCTTTATATTGAAGTAATAACGTTTTAAACAAAGAATCATATTTATATAAACAAACACATTCCAAGTCCTCAACATTGAATTTTTCTATCTTTAAATTTAGTTCCTTACGGCATGTATCACACAATAAATCCTTCTCTATAAACAAATCATATAAAGAGTAATGGTTAATTACCTTATCACAATACAGACAATTCATATTTTCTATTAGCCTCCTTTATATCATCTATTGCCAAGGTAATTTCTTTATCAAATACACTACTAAAGATATAAGCTTCCCCATATGGATTATTGAAGTTTCTGCCTACTCTTCCAAGCATTTGAACCAAACTGCTCTTATCAAATACTTGTTTATTAAATATCAGTACGACCACAAAAACATCTTTAATGGTGATTCCTCTTTCTAAAACTGTAGTCGCAAAGATAAATTGATACTTCTTATCCTTAAAGTCCATAATGTTCTTATCCCTATCTTCCAAATCAGAATAGACATAGGTACAATTGATTAGTTTCTTGAATAATCGATATAGTAATAAACATAGCTGTTTACTAGAGACAAAGATTATACATTGATTCTTCATTTTCTTTAGATAGATATACAATTCAAAAATTAGTATAATTCTAAAATTATACTTAACACTAGGCACTATCAAAGGTTTAAGACTAGGCCTTACAAATAAATTAAGTTCAACATAATCTCTTTCTTTAAGTATGTTATTCAAAAAATCATTAGTAGTGGCCGTTGAAAAGATAATATGCCCCCTACAACTATTTAAAGCTATATGCATTAGTTCTTTATTGCCGGATAAGGGAAAGGCATCAACTTCATCTAGAATCAACAAATCAAAGTTTTGATAGTATCTAAATAATTGATGTGTTGTGCATATAATCAAATCACCATAAATCTTCTCATGATGACCACCATATAAGGCAACCACATCAGCATTATTAAAGATTGTCTTAAATCTTTGATACAAATCAATAACAACTTCTCTTCTAGCTATGGCATAACAAACCTTTAAACCTCTTTTTAAGTAATTTGAGATACTTTCTACAACGATTTCTGTTTTACCAGCTCCACAAACTGCTTTCAACAAAACATCTTTAAATTGGACATTAAACGCGCATTTATCGCTGATTTCTTGTTGATAAACAGTCAAAGGATAATCAAAGTTATATTCATAACTATCTTGAGAAACATTATAGTCAAAAGTATTTAAATCATCCTCAAGT
Source organism: uncultured Solobacterium sp. (assembly GCA_900546285.1). Taxonomy (GTDB): domain Bacteria; phylum Bacillota_I; class Bacilli_A; order Erysipelotrichales; family Erysipelotrichaceae; genus Colivicinus. The sequence goes on from URCJ01000064.1 coordinate 6,289, forward strand.
AACATTCTTTTAAAAGAAACGCATTTACGGCAATAGTAGCCTTTTGAACCATAATAAAAATATCTTGGATCTTTATTTCCACATCTTTTACATATCATCACTATATAATTGACGATAAACTTTAAAATTCCTACCCCAAATTTAAAAAAACACCAATTTTTTTAAAAATTAGTGTTTTTAATGAAATTTAACCGAGAATATTGTTCCATTATCCTTGTTACTCTTTCATCACTTGTTAAATAACGGAAATCATCAATATTTGTATATGTCGCTTCACTATCATGCATTGCTATATCTGTAATACCAAAATAATGAAATGGGCATAGTAAGTCTTCTTCTAGAGCTTCTTGCAATCGAATTTCATATGCTATTTGATGATTAAATAGCTCATATATATTCTTACCTGCAAATTGATCATCTCGTTTATCTGGTGTCGCTGTCATACCTAAAGTAAATTTAGGTTTAAAATAATCCATAATCCTTTTATATGAACTTGCCGAAGTATGATGTGCTTCATCAAAAACAATCGCATCAAAATAAGACTTATCATATTGACAATAAATGTCTTCTTTACTCATTGTTTGAATC
>URCJ01000065.1 GCA_900546285.1 uncultured Solobacterium sp.
CAAACAATCTGTTGCTCTTATAAGGCTAATTATCGATTCCTCGCTAGCAACATAATAGAGTAAAAGCCCATGGATACTGGGCTTTAGCTTGTTTTTGAGTGTTGTACAATAATGGTTATTTTTAATATTTAAGAATCTTTTTTATATTTTCTCTTGTATCATATTTTTTATCCATGTTTATACCACAGATACCATTCAAATATTGTATTTCTGGCTTATAGCCGATGAACTTATAAAGGTTACTTACTTCATGAGTACATTTGAATTCTTTCATTCTTTCAAGTAATACTTTAATGGTATATTTGTTATCTATCTTTGCTTGTAAGATTCTTATGATTACTAAAGAAATAAAACAGATAAGAAAGTGGCCATCAATGTGGTCTTCAAGTCTTACATTTATTGGACGTGCATTAAATTCTGATTTAGTAATCTTAAAGGTTTCTTCTATCTTAGATAAGCCTTTATAAATATTTCTAAGTTCAATATCTGATAAATTCTCTTCTGATGTAACTATAGAATAATAGCCATCATACTTTTCTTCTTCTCTGATTTTGTCTTCATCAAGAGAAAGGCTTGATCCCTCTAATATTTCACCAGTTTTAGAATCAAACTTAATATTATTAATATATCCAGCAGCACCATATGATGTAGCCTTGGTATATGCACTAGGGTACTTAATTAATTGTTTAGCTTTTTCAATAACCATGGCTCTATCTCTTTTTTGTTTATCTGCATACTTCTTTGAATAATAGACCATTTGTTTTTGATCAACAGTTATAGTTTGTTTTCTTTTGTTGCCACCCTTAGTTAAACCCAAATCATCCCTTGTGATTGTCATTTTCTTAGGATAAACACGAGACTTGTGTTTAAAGATAACTTCATTTCCATCTTCATCAATGATGGTATCTACTATGTAGTCATCTTCTTTTAAGACCCACTGTTTAAATTCTTTATCAGCTCCTCTTATTGATTGGCCATATACATAACCGTCTCTATTTTTCTTATCTAAGTCTATTCCTGCTGTTTTAATCATATTGTCAGAACAGTTAAGACCTCTATCAGCCACCACTACTACCTTATCAATATTATGTCTTTTCTTAATTTTCTTAAGTTCTGGAACTAGCGTTTCTTTCTCTGAAGTATTACCAGAGAATAGATTATAAGATATAGGAAAACCTTGCTTATCTAAAAGTAAGCCCATTTCTACAATAGGATCTTTTCTATTATTCTTTTCAGGACCTCTTTTTCTTAAACCCTTCTTGATTATTTTATTGTTTTCATCTACTAGATCTTCATCATCATATTCAATTTCAAAATAATAATTGGTGCAATCATAATAAGAAGTAGAGGCATCACGCTTATAAGTGTTTTTAGTTGAATTCCATATAGTTTTAAATATTTCTTCCTTACAATCAAGAAGTGGTCTTAAACATCTATACATATCATCAAGACTTAAATCAAATGGTTCAAAGAAATCACCTTTATGTTCGTGAATATATTTAATACTTCCAGGATTTAAGATTCTAGAATAGGTAAGAAGTTCAGTTGCCTTAGTTAAGCTATATTCAATATTAGTTTTATACTGTTTACTTTTTAAAACAGTAGAAATATCTAACTCTTTAAAGATAGTCTTTAAATAAGCATAGCCAACCATAAAAGTATCATCATTAAAATCGTTATTAATACTTCTATCTATCTTTAGAGTAAATATTTTTTGACTATCTTGTTTTAGCCTTGATAGTTCACTGGCTAAATAAGATTCTACATCATCATATTTCTCTTCTAGTTCATCAAGATAACCATACTTTTGGACTACCTTTTGTTTAATCTTGTTGTTTTCACGATATCCATCAACTATTGAACAATAAATCCTACCACTTGGATACTTGTATCTTTTAATAAACAACGACATAAGAGTGTACCATCCTTGGTTCTATTATACCACATTGTATATCATTGTACAATACAGGAATATGAAAACATTGACATAATAAAAGCCTTATGTTTAAAGGCTTAAAGTAAGATATTAGATATTAGTAACTGCAAAAGTCAGGATTATAGGGGAGTGGATACTTTATTATGTGTAAGGAACTTTTCCTTACACCTATATACTAAACAAATACTATCAACAAAATATGTTTCAATTATGTTAAATTTTGTATTTAGCTTTATAATATTTTCCCAAACAATCTGTTGCTCTTATAAGGCTAATTATCGATTCCTCGCTAGCAACATAAGTACTAGCTTCCCAAGAAGATGCAGTTAACGATGACTTAGCAATTAATTTTAGTTTTTCATTATCATTATCAATTCCCAAGTCTTCTAAAGTTACAGGTATTCCACATTTAATACAAAAATTAAACGCTTTTTCTATTTCGTCATTCGGATATTCTTCAGCAATCAATAAAGATAAAGTGCCAAAACCTACTCTTTCACCGTGGCTCTTCTTTTCACCCTCAGGAATAGCTGTAAATGCATTGCCTATTGCATGAGCTACTGAACAGCCAACATTCTCAAAGCCAATTCCACTCATAAGAATATTAGCTTCAACAACATTTTCAAATTGCGGAGATAATATCTTATTTTTAGCACATTCAAGAGCAATTAGACCATCATGATATAAAGTCTCCATACATGCCTTCGCGATTGCTCTAGCAGAAAGAGATGACATCCCTTCCTCAGAATCACACCAAATATAATTTGGATGTCCTTTTCTTTCGTTTGAAAGACCTTCATAATATGTTGACAAAGCATCTCCTATGCCAGCTGTTAAAAATTGAACAGGAGCATTTATGATTACTGCAGTATCAACCAACACCAGATCTGGATGATAGTGATGAATGACTATCTCATTCATTTCACCCTCATCAGAATATAAAATCGACATGGCACTAGTAGGGGCATCACAAGAAGCTATAGTAGGACAAACAATTAGTCTTGCATTCATCTGTTTCGCAATCATTTTAGCAACATCGATTGTTTTTCCTCCACCAATGCCAATCACAACATCAGATTTTTTACATTTGTTCATTGTTGCATCAATATTCTTGTGTGAAATAACACCAGAAAAAGATAGACATTCGTACTCACTTTGATCTTTATATGTCTTAGCAACCTTTTCATCAAACAAACTCATTAGAAATTCATCAACAATATATAGATGAGTATTTCCAAAACTATTTGCATAATCATGTAATTTTTCAATAACCCCAGCACCTTGTATATAATGGCCGGGTGAACCCCATATCCTCACTATTTCTCCTTCTAAAAATGTCCAATCATTTTTTCTAACATTTCATAATCAACAGTTACATTTTGCGCACCAGCAAGAATTGCTTTTTCAACATCTAAGGGTGTTTTTAATGATGCTGCGCAAACCATAGTGTTTATGTTTCTCGATTTAAAAGCTTCGCTAATCTGTCTAACAACAGAAATACCATCATAACCGTTTTTATCTAATCTAGACACATAAACAGCAACACATACAGCCCCAGCTTCACAAGCTAATAGTGCTTGATTTAAATCAAAGATAGCAGTGCAAGAAGAACGGATACCCTCAGCTTTTAATTTTCTTATCGCAACAAGGCCTTCATCTGTTGCGGGTATTTTAACTAATGTATTACCCGGAACTTCTTTTATAATTCTTCTTGCATCTTCTATCATTTCATCAGAAGTATCGCCCATAACCTCTATATACAACGGCATATCGTTATTGATTATTTCCCTATATTTTTTACTTGCTTCTAAAAATGATGTATCACTATTTTTTAAATCTTTAGCGGCAATACTAGGGTTCATTGCGAAGCAATTAACAGGGAAATATTCTATAGCCTTTTTAACCATTTCTAAATTGTAAGTTACAAGACAATATTCCATTTTTACTTTTCCATATTAGCGATACGTACGCCTTTTCCAAACAAACCTTCCCAATCTGACTTAAAAGTATCTAAAGTATTAGGAGTCATTGGATGAGTGATTAAAGCTTCTAGCATAGGCAAATCTACTGTTACATTTTCAGCACCTGCTAAAATAGCTTGTTCAATCGCAAGAGGTGTTTTTAAAGAAGCTGCACAAACTTTACATTCTGTAATACCATGCATCTTAAATGCCTTAGCAATTTTAGCAACGGTTTCAATGCCATCGCCACCATTTTTATCAATTCTTGAAACATATACAGCGGCACAAATCGCTCCAGCTTCGGCAGCTAACATAGCCTGATTAAAATCATAAATAGCTGTACAAGAACAATAAATGCCTTCCTTCTTTAAAGCAGCAATTGCTTTTAATCCTTCTGGACAAGCAGGGATTTTTACCAATGTATTGCCAGGAACCTTTGTCCTAACAGCACGTGCATCCTCAATCATCTCTTCAGCAGTATCGCCCATAGCCTCAAGATAAAAAGGTGTATCTAATCCAATAACTTCACGGATTTGATTAGCGTTCTCTAAGAACGTCTTACCAGTACCTTTAAGACAATTAACAGCAATAGATGGATTCATTGAGAAGCATGCTAGCGGATAAACGCCAACACACTTCTTTACCATTTCCAAATCACCTGTATCTAAACAATATTCAACCATATTAATCTCTCTCCTTTAATTAACCAAGAATCTTCAACGCACCAAGCACAATACCGGCAACCATAATAATTATTATTTGCGCCAATACATTAACGTGTTTCTTATTTAATCCATAGAATATACCAATAGTTACAAGTGGAAGTAATCTAGGGAAAATAGAATCTAATGTATCTTGCAATGAGAAAGCTGAACCAGAGATATTAAATGCAATAGGTGTTGATACACTAATGTTAGTAGCACACATAGCTCCAATTACCATTAATCCAACGATACCTAAAGCAGTTGTAATCTTACGCATTGTATCTGAATCAGCAGTTTTAGAAATAATTGTGTTACCAAATTTGTATCCATACTTTACACCAAAATAACGTAAAGCAATTGTTGGAATATTATAAATTGCTAAGAACAAAATAGGTCCAGCAAGAGATCCTGCAGCACATAAACCAGCTGCAATACCAGTTGCAATAATACGAAGTGTACCACCAATCAACGAATCGCCAATACCAGCCAAAGGGCCCATTAATGCAACCTTCATAGCTGAAATTGATTCAGTATCAAAATTATCATTGTTGGCATTTTCTTCTTCCATAGCAGCTGAAATACCGAAAATCAATGGATGCATTGTTGCTTGACAATTGTAGAATTCCAAATGTCTCTTATAAGCAGCTACACGGTCTTCCTTGTTATCATATAATTTCTTAATAGCAGGAATCATTGAATAACAGAATGACATGTGTTGTTGACGTTCATAATGCCAAGCATGTGAAGTTGTAAATGATCTCCAGAACCCACTTCTAAGTTCTTTCTTTGTTAATTTATTAGAATTCATTATCGTCATCTCCTTTTACAACATTATTTGTAGCTGGTGCAAATTGATGAGCCATCATTAAAATGCCAACTAATACAATTGAGAAACATACAATTCCTAATACTGGAATACCTAAATATGCACTTAATAAGAAACCAAAGAAGAAGAATACTGCGATTTGTTTATTTGAAATCATAGAAATTAATTGTGCAAAACCGACAGCTGGTAAAATACCCGCAGCAATTCCAATTCCTGAAGTTAACCATGAAGGAATTGCATTTAGAAGTGCAGTAACTGCATCACCGCCAAATAAGAAACAAACAAATGCAATAATAGCGAATGATAAATCAAATAAGAAACCATTTGATAAGAAAACTAGCTCTATTCCTTTATCATTATCCTCTTCTGCATAACGGTCTGCCATTTTAGCCATCAATGGAGTAATAACACCATAGAATAAGTTAACAACAACAGCAGATAGCATTGCAGCTGGCATTGCGATTGTGATTGCTGTTTCAACACCAGAACCGGTTGAAATCGCAAACGCAGTACCTAAAACTGAACCAACAATCATGTCTGGTGGTATAGAAGCACCGATGGCTTGCATACCCATGAATACCAATTCAAGTTCAAAGCCCAACATAACACCTGTCTTAACATCGCCTAATGCAATACCAACAAGTGCACCAAGTACAAGTGGTCTACCTAAATTTGCGGTTCCCACAAAGTAGTCAGCCTTACCAATAAACACAATAAGACCAACAAGTAATGCTTGTATCATAGTTTATCCTCCTTTTACTATAGATCAGCCTTTTCAATTACAAGTTTTTTATCCTTAGCAGTTTGACGAACTTCTACTTCGCATCCATCTTCCACTAACTTCTTAAGCAAATTCAATTCATCACTGTTCAAATGAACTGCAGGGCCAAATGATTTGACAGTATCTTCTTTTTTCATTGTTCCACCAAGATTAATTGATTTGATTCTTGAAGAACATTCTGTTGCTAGTTTATATGCATCAGCGACATTGCCAACCACAATAAGAAGATTGTACTTATCGGTTACACCAGAATTTAGTGCACTAATAGAATCTTTCATGTCTTTAATTACTAACTTGACTCCTGTCGGTTTTGCCAACCTCATAGTTGTCATACGAATTTCATCAGATGCAACCTCATCATTAGCAATCAAAATACAATCAGCATTAACTGAATTGCACCAAGTGAAAGCTACTTGTCCATGCAATAATCTGTGATCAACTCTACAAAGTTTAATCATTTTCTTCCTCCTGGTATATTGTTATTGACTCATAAAACAGTCATAAACAATATACATCT
>URCJ01000066.1 GCA_900546285.1 uncultured Solobacterium sp.
GAAGGCGACAGAAAGGCGCCTTAATGGTAAAAATTATGAGCGAAAACGTTAAGTATGGTATCATTGCCGGTTTGTTGTTGCTGGCTGTAATAATTGTTTTGGTTATTGTGAATAACACAAAAAAGACCAATATTAAGAAGTCTATTGATGATTTAAATGTCCGTTTTAATAGTGTTAAATCAATTCCTTTAGCTTTTAAATTATCTAAGGCTCAGGCAATGGCTAAGCGAAACGATGAAACTGCTACTGAAGTTAAAGAATATTATGAAAAGTATGAAGAGGCTCAAAGACATATCGATTCTATTGCGGATATGTTAGAGAATATCGAAGATTCTTTCGCTTGTAGAAACTATAAGTCTTGTAAGGAAGCTCTACAAATTATTTCTGAGAATATTGATGATAGTGAAAAAGAAGTTAGAGATATTGATAAGTTTTTGGAAAAGTTTTCTAAGAAAGAGAATGATCAACGTGAAAGCTCTGCTAGATTAAAGGAAGATTTTAGAGAATTAAAATTATATATTAATAAAAATAAGGTAGCTTTATCGATTGCCAATGAGGGAATCGATAAGAAGATTCAACATATTGAGGATCTTTTCTCAAAGAGTGAAGAGTTCATGTATGTTTCTGACTATATTAGTTCTAAAGAATGTTTAGATCAAATTAGTGAAGATATCGCTTCTATTAGAATTTGCCTTGACTCAATTCCTACTTTGATTACCGATTCTAAGGGTGTCTTGCCTACGATGGTTGATGAGGTTAATAGACAATATGCCTTATTAAGACAACGGGGTGCTTATACCATTCATTTAGATATTGAAAAGAAATTGGAGAATATCAAGAAGGGCATTAGTGAGAATATTAAGGTTTTATCTGATGGCGAAATCGGTGGCGTTAAGGAAAATAATGAAACATTAAGGGCTGAGCTTAATGAAATCTTAGAGAATATTAAGGCTGAGGGTGAGGCATATAATGGTGTTAAGACTGTTTCTGATGATATAGCGAATAAATTGAATGAGCTTAAGTCTTTACATAATTATGTAAGTGTGGCTTATAAGAAGGATTCTAAGCGTTTTGGTATTGAAGATTTGACTGCTTATTTAAAAGAAAAGGAAAAGTCTATTGATAATTATCAGGCTGATATTATCGAATTAAATCAAGATATCGTGACTAATGATAGTCCAAGTACTCTTCTTTTGGGTAGAGGTAATAAGATTTTAGAGGCTATTGGTGACGATGCTAAGTCATTAATGGAATATAAGGCTATTTTTGATAAGAATACAACGGTTGAATTAAGGGCAAAGACGCAACTTATGAAGTTACAGGTTGTTTTAAATGAGGTTGAAGTTAAGGTTCTTGAATATCATTTGCCTACAATTGCTGATTCTTATAATGATGATTTGGCAAGTGGCAGGGTTAAGATTGCGAAGATTAAGGAACAATTGGCTATGGTTCCAATTGATATTGATGAGTTAAATACTACTTTAGACGATGCGATTGATTTTATTTATAAGTTCTACAACAACGTAAATAATATCGTGGGAATGGCAATTATGGTTGAGAATGCGATTGTCTTTGGCAATAAGTATCGTTCTACTTATCCAGAGGTTGAGCGTGATCTTTCTAAGGCGGAGTTTTCTTATTTGAATGGTGAATATACTAAGGCTTTGACTATGGCTATTTCTTGTATGGAAAGGTTGTTCCCTAATTCTAGTGATAATGATTATTTGGAGAATATTTAGTGAAGAAGATTTATTTTGATAATGTGTCTACTACTTCTTTAAATCCTGAGGTATTAAAGACATACAAGACTTTATTAGATGATTATTATTGTAATAGCGATGCTTTGTATGACGATGGCGTCGCTATTTATAATATGCAAGAAAAGGCTAGAAAGCTTATTGCGGATAGTTTTAATGTTGGTAAGGATGAAGTAATTTTTACAAGTGGTGCCTCTGAGGCTAATAGTTTAGCTATCAAGGGCCTATGTTTTAATAATACAAGGAAGCATTTGATTACTAGTATCTATGAGCATTCTAGTGTTTATAATTCTTTTAAGCAATTAGAAGAACACTTTGGTTATGAGGTTACATATTTATATCCAGATGAAAAGGGCATGATTAGGCCAGATGATGTTAAGAAGGCTTTAAGGCCTGATACCTTGCTTGTGAGTATTATGCTTGTTAATAATGAGATTGGTGCTGTTAATGATATTAATGCCATCAAAGAAATTGTTAAGAAAAATAGTGGGACATACTTTCATTGTGATATTACTCAGGGTTTGGCTAAGGTTGATATCGATATGAGGGATATTGATATGGCCTCTTTTTCTGCTCATAAGATACATGGTTTAAAGGGTTCTGGTGCTTTAATCAAGAAGAAGCATGTAGAATTATTACCTATAATATCTGGTGGTCAACAGGAATTTGGTATTAGGGGCGGTACAAGTAATGCACCTACTAATATCGTTTTGGCTAAGACTGTTAGGCTGGCTTTAGAGGGCATGGAAGCTTACAATAAGCATATCTTAGAGCTTAATAAGTATTTTATGGAGAGAATTAAGGAAGTTGATGGTGTTACTGTAAATTCTTTCGATACCTGTCTACCAAGTTTAATTAATATTTCAACTCCTATTAAAAGTGAAGTAGAATTAAATGCGTTGAACGCAAGAGATATTATGGTTTCTTCTAAGTCTACTTGTGGTTCTCGTAAGAATGAGGGTAATCGTACTTTGAAGGCCTTGGGTGTTGATGAGGATTATGCGTTAAGAATTTCTTTTGGTGAGTCTAATACCAAGGAAGAGATCGATTGTTTAATAGATTGTTTAAAGGAGGATATTAAGCGTTATGACTACATTTAATTATGATCATATAGTTGTTAGATATGGTGAATTATCTACTAAAGGTAAGAATAGAAAAGATTTTACTAAGGCTTTAACTAATAATATTAAGAAAAGGCTTAGGGCTTATCCTGGATTATCTTATCGTACTTTACATGATGGCTTATATGTTGAACTAAATGGTGAAAATTACGAATTGATTAAGGAAGATCTTAAGCAAGTATTTGGTTATGCTTATTTTTCAGGCGCTATATTAGTTGATCGTGATATTGAAGAGATTAAAAAGACTGCTCTAGAGCTTACTAAGAAGAAAGATTATAAGACTTTTAAGATGGTTTCAAAAAGAAGTGATAAGTCTTTCCCACTTAGAAGTGATGAGATTAATAGGCAGGTTGCTGGTCATGTTTTAAGAAATAGCGATTTGAAGGTTGATGTACATAATCCAGATCTTAAGATTTATGTTGTTATTAATCAAGATAATGCTGTAATCATGGACGAAAAGATTAGGGGTATTGGTGGTTATCCAACAGGTGTCAACGGTAGAGCTATGCTGATGATGTCTGGTGGTATCGATTCTCCTGTTGCTGGTTATTTAACAATGAAAAGGGGTTTAAAGATTGAGTGTATTCATTTTGCCTCAGAACCATATACAAGTGCTCAAGCTAAGGAAAAGGTTTTCGAGTTAGCTAGACAACTTAGTGTTTATCAGGGTGATATCATCATTCATGTTATTCCTTTTACTGAGTTACAATTGGCTATCTATAAGCATGCTAATGAGTCTTATGCGATTACAATCATGCGTAGAATGATGTATCGTATTGCAGATAGAATCTGTAAGGCACGTAAGATTAACTTAATCACAAATGGTGAGAGTGTTGGTCAGGTTGCTTCTCAAACTCCTGAGAGTATTTCGGTTATCGCGAAGGTTTGTGATACACTAATTCTTCGTCCTATGTGTATGATGGATAAGATTGAGAGTATTGAAATGGCTAAGAAAATTGGCACTTATGAGACTTCAATTCTTCCTTATGAGGATTGTTGTACTATTTTTGATCCTAAGAATCCGGTTACTAAGCCAAAAGAGAAGGAATGCTTATTCTATGAATCAAAATTTGATTATGAGTCTTTAATTGAAGAGGCAATCAAGAATGAGGAAATAGTTAAGGTTTCTTATTTAGATAAAAAAGATGATGAGATATTTTAAGGAGTGTTTTTAGATGAATTTATTTTCAGTTAGAAGAGAAAGATTAGTTAAGGATATTACTGGCAATTCTGCTTTAGTATTGTTTTCTGGCAATCCTATTATGAAGTCAGAGGATGAGGCTTATCCTTTTGATGTTAATCGTAATTTCTATTATTTAACAGGTCTAGAAAAGGAAACTATGGCTTTAGTTGTGACAATGATTGATGGCCGTATTAATGAAGAATTATTTATTTTGCCTTATGATGAGCTAATGGCTAAGTGGGTAGGCGGTAGAATGCTTAAAGGTGAAGCAAGTGATGTGAGTGGTGTTGCTAATGTTTCTGATTATAGTGAATTAGAGGGCTATTTAGCTAATGTCTTAAATCGTCAACGTCATAATAGTGATTTTAAGGTTTATTTTGATTTGTGGCATTATGATGCAAGTCAAGAGGAAACTGTTGCGATTAAATTTGCCAATAAGTTAAGAAGCAATCATCCTTCTTTGATAATCAAAGATATTTACCCATTACTTGCAAAGTCTCGTATGGTTAAGGATGATTATGAATTGACTTGTATTAGACAAGCTATCAATATTACAAATGCTGGTGTTAAACAAATGATGACTTCAATTAGACCTGGTATGAATGAGATGACTATGGAAGGTTTATTTAACTTAGTGTTGGCTCAAAATGTTTGTAATAAGAATTCATTTAAGTCAATTTGTGCTAGCGGTAAGCGTGCTACTGTTCTTCATTACAGTGATAATAATCAAGTGATGGAGGATGGTGAATTGTTCTTGTGTGACTTGGGTGCGACTTTTAAGAATTATTGTGCTGATATTTCTAGAACTTTCCCAGTTAATGGCAAGTTTAGTGATCGTCAAAAGGAAATCTATGAACTGGTATTGAATGCTCAAAAGATCGTGGTAGAGAATGCTAAGCCAGGAATTACTTTAAGGGATTTGAATAAGCTTGTTGTTGATTACTATACAAGAGAGCTTCCTAAGCATGGTTTGACTAAGGATGTAAGTGAATATTATTTCCATGGTGTTTCACATCATTTAGGTTTGGATACTCATGATGTTAATATTGGTAATGCACCTTTGGTGGCAGGTAATGTTATTACTAATGAACCTGGCCTTTATATTGAAGATGAAAACATTGGTATTAGAATTGAAGATGATTTATTAATCACAGGAACAGGAGCTACAATTTTGTCTAGTGATGTTCCAAAAGAAATAGCTGATATCGAGAGGATAGCAGCTAGATCTTAGTTAACTTATAGATTACGATTTCAGCATCCGCGAACATACGGATGCTGTTTTCTATCATACCAATACCGCTTGTAATATCAAGCCTTGTATCGTTTACCGTATATTTCTTATGATAATAGTTTTCGGCACCCTTTGGACGATAGAATAAATTGAATAATGGAATATATACTTGGCCATTTAATGAATGTCCTGCCAACATATAATCTGTTTTTGTGAAGTCTACTTTATCTAGATTGTCTGGATAATGACTTATCGCAAAAGTGAAATTACTAGGGTTAACACCATCATATGCACTTGTAACATCAGCGTTAGTATTTAAACCAACTAGATTGATATAAGAGCCATTTACATAAATCTTTTCGTTTCGATTGTCTAAGATTCTAAAGTCAGTGTCTGTTAGAATACTTTTTACTTGTTCGATATATTCATTGTCCTTATCACCAAGTATTGCGTATTTACCATATTTAGCTTCAAGTGATCTTAGAAAGTCGCTTAATTTAGATTGGTCATTGCCGTTTAGGGCACTGTCAAATAAGTCACCTCCAAAGATTATGATGTCAGGATCAAATTTGTTGATTTTTTCCTCGATTGTTTCTAGGTGTTTTTCTTTGATGAAAGTGCCATAGTGAATATCGGAGAAATATGCGATTATTAAACCGTTAGTATTATCATCAATCTTAGATGATTTGATGGTTTCTTTTCTAACGGTAAAGTCATAAGGGTTTACATAGGTGATGTTGTAGATAGTTAATCCTACTAAGATTAATATAGATAATATGATTAAAGTAATTCTTTTTGTCTTTTTGTTCATAAAAGAATTATAACAATTTACATTTCACATAATTTAACAATTTTTAAACAAATTAATTAGATAGTCTTTGTTTAGTATATAGGTGTAGGAAGTAAAAGACCTACAAATCATAATTATCCCCTAATTTTTAAAAGAAAAGATGAAGTCCTTAAGTGGACTTTTTCTTATAGAATGCAAACACATAATTTAACATAATTGAAACATATTTTGTTGATAGTATTTGTTTAC
>URCJ01000067.1 GCA_900546285.1 uncultured Solobacterium sp.
ACAAATTTATCTGTTTTTACTTGACAGATTCATAGCTGGTCTCCTTAGATTATAGAGGCTGCAAAAACAGCCTCTTTGGTCCTACTCTAAATTCTTACCATTAGTAGAAATTACATTTTTGTACCAATAGAACGAATCTTTTTTATATCTCTTGCATTCCTTAACATCATCATCTGTTCTATCAACATATACAAATCCATAACGTTTTGCGATGCCATTGCTAGTTGATAGTAAATCAAATGCTGACCAAGGATTATAAGCTATTAACTCCACCCCATTCTCAATAGCGCGCTTCATAGCTTTTATATGAGCTCTAATATATTCAATACGATATGGATCATGAATAGAACCATCATCTTCAAGTTTATCGTAAGCTCCAAATCCATTTTCACAAATCATAACTGGCTTATGATATCTATCGTTTATATCTTCTAGTGCTAATTCCAAGCCGGTAGGATCAATTGGCATAGAGAAATCTGTATCAGCTAAATATTCATTTTTACAGCCTTCAAATAAATCAGGTTGAATCTCATAAGTCACATGTCCACCCTTACCTACCTTATTATTTTCTTTAGATCTTCTTGAAGCACCAGGTGTAGGAGCTTTAACGCAAGCTGATTGATAATAATTGATGCCCAAGAAATCGAAACACTCAGACCCTTTCTTAATCAATTCCATATCTCCATCTTGAATTTCAAAGTCCAAACCTTGTCTTTTTAAATAAGCCATAACCGAAGGCGTATATTCCCCTTTGAAATAAGCATCCATGTAAAAATAATTTTTGAAATTTGATGCATTTTGTGCAGCAAGTACATCAGCAGGAGAAGAAGATGCTGGGTAATAAGGAGCCATATCTAAAGCGGCACCTACCTTGCCATTTGGCACCAATTCATGAACAGCAATAGCAGCTTTTGCATGTGCTAAATTCATATAATGGTTTGCTTGATATCTAAACTTAGGATTAAACTTATCTTCTAGTCTAATTTTATTTTTTACATCGATATAATTTACAACGATACTTTGTTCGTTTATTGTCAACCAATATTTAACTTTATCGCCATATTCCTTGCACAAAAATCTAGCATAATATTCAAAATCATCAACAATTTGTCTATTAGCCCATCCAGCATACTTATCTACTAGTGCCATAGGTAAATCATAGTGCCACATCGTAACAATTGGTTCTATATTATGTTTTAATAGTTCATCAATCAAATTATGATAGAACTCAACTCCTTTAGGATTAGGTTCACCTACTCCGTCGGGCAAAACTCTAGACCAGTTAATTGAGAAACGATATGAAGTAAAACCCATTTCAGCCATTAAAGCAACATCTTCCTTATAATGATGATAATGATCGCTTGCTACACTACAGTCGGCATAGCCTCTTTTATTATGAATTTCTCTATTAATAACATCTTGTTGATTTTCTTTTTTTCCATCTTCTAATGCTGCACCTTCACACTGATATGCGCTAGTTGCAGCTCCCCACATAAAACCCTTAGGGAAAGCTTTTACTTCTTCCATTAAATCTCCTTTATTTTTTTATACATTTTAAGCATTTTTGCAGACATATTAACTTCTGACATAATTGTCATAATAGTATCTTGAGCATGGATAAACAACATCGGTAAGATAACGGGTTCGCAATCGCCCTCATATTCTCTTGCTGCTAATGCTTGTAATACATCAGTTTGTGCTTTATGCGCTTCTTTTATATATTCTTTAGCTTCTTTAATTAAATTTTCTGCTTTTTCAGCATCATCATCCATCATTGCATCAAGAGCTTCGCTTGCTTTTGTCCTTGCCTCTCCAGCAGGCAGAATTATGCTCATAGATATTTTTGGAAAATCAAATTCATTTTTCATTTATCGTCACCCTCCATCGAATTTTACATCTGAGTTTTCACTCAGATGTAAAACAAATATTTTTAAGCTTCTAGTTTTTTAGCTTCCTCATTGACTTCTTTTTCTAAAGTTTCTCTTTCAAAAACCTTGAAGAATGGATAATAAACCAAAGCATAAATTGCAAAGCAAACAGCCCACCATAAGATACCTCTAAAATCTCCAGTTAGCATAACTGTTCCAGCGATTACAGGAAGAGTACCAACACCAGGAAGAGCCACATTAGGATAAGCCAACATACCACCTTTAAAAATAATCCAAACAAGAATAGAACCAATCACAGAATTTATAACCATAGGTAACATCAAAATTGGATTAAATACAATTGGAGCACCATATAGAATTGGTTCATTAATAGAGAACAATCCAGGACCAATACATACTTTACCTAATGTCTTTAATTTCTTAGATTTAGAGAATAAGAACATAAAGTTCAAAGCTAGAGTTGCACCAATACCACCCATATTAATTAATCCAATACCAGATCTAATTTCAGTAACATTAATAAATTGTGCGGCTTGTCCGGCAGCTAAAGCAGCCATATTAGCTTCTTGAGCAGGAATAGAAATAGCATTATTAATTCCAGAGAAAGTCCAACCTGATACTCCCAAACCATAAAATAATGACATAATAGTATTGTGAGCAATAAATCCTGGTAAAGTTTGTGCAACATTTTGCAAAGGTGCAAAAACCTTTAAAATCAAAGGGAGAATATCGACGTTATAAGTGATAACGATTGTTCCAAGCACAAGAATTGTAATAAAGATTGGCACGATATTTTTAATCCATTCTTGAACAAAAGTAGGAACTGAAGTATCTTCTTTAAAAAATTTAATTTTGCTAACCATATGGAAAACAAACGCTACATAAAGTCCTACTACCATTCCTAGAAGAATGCCAGAAGGACCAAGTCTACCATATGTTAGTTCAAACAAACCTGTATCAGGATTTGTTGTTCCTTTTACCGCCATAAAATCTGCGCAAACAGCAGTCAAACCAGCAACTATTTGATAATTTCTATGACGTAACTTTACCATTATTTGTCCAGCAATATAGAATGCCGCAAGCAATCCAAGTAATTGGAAAGTATAAGTACGAACAAAAGTAATCTTAGGTAAAAAACTTACCCAAGAAGCAACGGCCTCATAAAAGAACACCAATGCACCAGTCAAAATAAACGGTAAGCATTTAATCATTCCTTCTGAGAAACCAGCGATCCAAGGTTTCATCATAAAATTTTCTACAGCAGGTGAAAACTTATACTGTAGCCAGTCCATAAATTTACTGGTCTTCTTTTTTTCTTCAGACATAAATAATTATCCTCCTTTTTAAATTTTGTCTAAATTTTATTAGCTTTCTTCATTTCAGAAATCGCAAAATCACAAAGTGTAGATCCATCAATATTCCCGTAAATTTCTTGAGGAATTACCGCAATCGCAACATCGGATTCCATCTCATCAGCAGCTTCTTTGAATTCTTCTAAGTGTGAGGCAAAATGAGGGCCTAACAAACAAACATCATAATCAGGCATCTCATCAATCGCAACACTTTGGCTTTTAGCAGTTACATACCAATTTAAACCTTTTTCTTTGGCTGCTTTAGCAGTTGCAGATGCTAAAAACCCTGAACTCATTCCAGCACCACAACATAATAAGATTCTTTTTTCTTCCATATAAACGATTCCTTTCTTTATGGTTTTATTTTATTGATTGAAAACGTAGAAAAAAAGTTAAAGATTTGCACCATTTCACTGCAAGTCCTTAACTACAAAAAAAGGAAACCTTAGTTTTCTTCCTCAACCTTGGTTTCGTTTTCTTCTTCACTTTGATTTATATCATCATCACTGCCTTGATTGCCAACAATCGCATCACCAATAAGCATCTCACTTAAATCACCACTAGTAGGACGCGTTGAATCAAACAAGTCAATTTGTTTCTTCTTATAATCAACAATATTCTTATCTGAATAATCAGCAATTATTAATTCTTCATCTAAGTCAACTGACTTAGCAATCGTAAAGAAATGTTTAACAACATTCCTAATGCTCATCTTACAAGAAGTAATATAAGTTAAATCACTAGTAATTAGTTCAACCACATAATTATCATCATTTTGATATAGATTTAATAGATAGTCTTTTTCAATATTTTTAATAGTAGAATATTGGCCGCTTTTTGAATAAATAATCTTATTTTGATCAAAAATACTTGTATTATTTAAATATTCTTCTGGATAATACTTCTTATTAACAACATCATTGATATTGATGTTCACGATAATCTTATTATCCAAATAACTCAAAACCAAGCTTTCTTGATCAAAACTAATCTCGCCCATATCGCTAGGAAGATAATAATCATAATATTTTAAACTATTGTTAGGATGATTGGATACAATCTTACTTGTATCACTTAAAAGATTATCAAGTTCAGTATTGATATCTTTATTAGAAGTACAACCGCACATCATCACCAGCAACAAAATAATAAATAGTCTTTTCATCTCTCAATCATTTTAACAATAATCCCTGGCTTTTAAAACTAAAATATGAATCAGTAGATACTATTAAATGATCTAGAAAGATAATCCCCACCTGGCGACAACCATCAAAGATAGCCTTAGTAATTCTTTTATCAGCATCCGAAGGATTGATATTCCCACTTGGATGATTATGAGCCACTACGACATATTTAGTCTTCAACAATAATGCTTTTCTTAAGATTTCGCTAACCGCAACCATAGATGATTCACCAGTGCCCCTATACATACTCTCAGCCTTGATTATCTTGCCTTTATTGTTCAATAACACTAAAAAGAATTCTTCTTGATCTTTAAAACCTATATTGAATCTAATATAATCCACCAACATCAAAGGATTGATGGAACAATCACTGTCTTTAATTGTTTCCACTTTTGATAAACGTTTGAATATTTCCAAAATAGCTAAAATTTCTAATGCCTTAGCCTTCTTTATACCCTTTATTTCAACAAGTTCATCATAGCTTAAAGATAAGAGATTATTGAAACCTCCTGCTTTCTTAATTAAATCATTAGACAATGTTAGTACATTAGAATTATGATAAGCTGATTTTAATATTAGAGCCAATAATTCATCGTTACTTAAGGACGTAATTCCATAATTCAAAGCTTTTTCTCTAGGTAATAATTCGTTCATTTTTCTTAACAAGACGCCATAAGAAACATGAAACAACACTGCCTGAAGTATCAATCATCACATCAGTTATTTGACCACATCTGCCATCAACAAATAATTGATGAAATTCATCAAAAGAAGCATATAAGGCACAAAATATAATAGATACAATCATTAATTTTGGACAATTATATTCCTTTAAACATTCATAAGTTAAGATATATAAAATAAAGTATTCACTAAAGTGAGCTAACTTACGAATAAAGAAACCAAAGGTATCCACAAAGGCTTCTGTATCGCTTATCTTTAACAATTTAGCGATACTTAATAAAATACCATCTGATAAACTACCTGATTGATCACCTGTTTCTGCCGATAAAGAATATATCAAAATAAGCCAGCTTATAAATAAAAGTGTTTTAATAATCTTTTTCATTCAATAATAATATCATCTAAGATAATTAAAAACCACCGATTCAACATTAAGGCTACTTCCAACATCCTGGTAACAATCTTTACCTATAACGGCATTTAAAGTACCTATCGCTAATGCCTTATTAATGTAACTAACCGCATCATTTGGCAAAGCTAAAGTGATATTTTGTAAGACTGCATTATTATCAAAATCAAGAATCTTCTTATGATTTAAATCATACAAACCAATTATTCTGACATTGTTTATTAACAAGTCACTTAAGACCCTATCTTTACTAATAGTCAAGTATATATCAACATACATACCCTCTTTTAAATAAGCTTGATTAACCTTTAAATCATTAATGTTAATATCAAAGGCAACCTCATCTTCTCTTAAATCATATGTTAGCTTATCATCAATACTTCCTACATCATCTAATACACTCTTGTAAAAGAAAGAACCCTTAGGCACAAAACCATCAATACGTACACATTTGTTGTTAAGTTCTTCACTATCTAAAACAACCTCACTATTCAAGTATCTTTTAGGAACCGATATAAGCTTAT
>URCJ01000068.1 GCA_900546285.1 uncultured Solobacterium sp.
ATCAAGGAAACAAATTTATCTGTTTTTACTTGACAGATTCATAGCTGGTCTCCTTTTTGTAAAGTAACAATTATAGTAATTACACAAGATATACCCACCAGCAAGATAAGCACAAAATCTAATGGATTACCAGTTAAACATGCCTTATCAATATAAACAATTTCATACATATAAATTAGCATCAATGCCAATATTATAAGAAGGCACTCAACAACAAGACCCTTTACCTTTGGCTTATGTGTTAATACCCTATACAAGTTAAATAACACAAAACTTAAAAGAGCTACTAAAACTATTCTAAATATAATCATACATACACCCTCCTTATATAAGTTCATTATAATAAAAGGAATCTTGTTAAACAACCAAAACCATCACAATTATGTTGGATTATTAATAGCTACAATAATATTTGTTATCTTCTTTAATGCACTTCATAGGATCTCTTCTATCATATCCATATTGAAACAGATTACCATTTTCATCCTCTATGTAGATATCATGTTCTAAACCATCATCAGGCAACTTATCAATCTTTTCACCATCTTCATATAAAACAAAATCATTATTACTAATATAATCCTCAAGATATGGCATCAAGAAAGCTCTATTGACATAAGAACCCTCAATTGTATACTCATCAGTCTTTACATTATATGGATTTAGAAACTCAGTATATAAATAATTGCCATCAGCATCATAAACTTGCACATAATACAAAGTATCCTCAACCATATCCTTAACCTTATTTATGATGATATTATCTTCATTAAAATAGAAAGTAATTTCATTATTATATTTAATCTTGATGCCATCACCATCTTTAAAGATATCCTCATAGCCATCTGTAAACTCATAGACCTTGGCATTACTTCTATTGTCCTTGTATTTAATCACTAAAGTAACACAGGTGATACCTAAATTATCTTCATCTTCAGGCGATGATGAGATACCGTTAAATAATCTATCATTTTTATCAAACTTATCTGAGACGAATTCCTGTTCACTAGCATTTTCAATAGCGCGAACATCGTTAATAAATTCATCTAGATAATCTTCATCAATAATTAAGCTATATGGATTAATTGTATAATCTAAGCCATTAACTATTACTTCAATGCCTTGAACATTATCAAACAAACCATATTCAGAATCAACATTATCATTTGTATTGGTGGTTACATCAATACCCTTGTCACCACAACCAGTTAAACAAATAAGCAGAATCAGCATTACCGTGAACATTCTATTCATTATAGCTAGCCTCCTTATACTTTAATTGTAAAAAAAAAATGCAGAGTTAAACAGCCAACACTTTTTAAGACATGCCGGATTTAATCCTTGTTATACAAAGAAAGAATTGACTTAGATAATTCCTCTAATTGTCTATTAACATATTCATAGTCATAGTTCTTATCAAATAATTTATTCTTCTCAAGTACATGAATAGAACCGCCAATAATAAAGGAAATAAGATTCTTCTTGTCATTATCATCATCAAACAAATTATCTAACTCATCCTCAATGTTAAACATAAGTTCTCTTTCCCTACCCTTACCAAGAACACTTAATTCATTCATAAGTAAATTTTCGCTCATCTCTCTTTCTTTATCAAGGGAAGGCTACTCATTCCTCTCAAAACCGTGCATGCGATTTTCCCGCACACGGCTTCTCGTATCAAGCTTTGGAAAACTTTCCATTCCATCCCCATATATCAACGTATATCTTCAAAGGTTCAATATACTTTTGCCAAAGTAGATAATATTCTTGCATTGCATAGCTTCTTCTTTGACTTCTTCTATTAATCCATTTGAATGTGACAGTAAAAGCTATTTGATTTAAATATCGAAGTTCCTTCATAGTACCGGATATACCATAGAACCTATAGGTTCCTGTTAACTTGGTATTTAACTTCTTCATAAATAAATCTGTAGTAATGCCACGATTTTTCTTAGACCACTCTTTAATCTTTTGCCTAAATAGTTTCTTCTTTTTCTTAGACACTTTATGTCCTACAGTATATTTACCTGTCTTGGTAGTACTGTTGTGATGTGTAAAACCTAAGAAATCAAATGTCTCATTAGTCCCTTTAAATCTACCAAAGGGTAAGATGTGGGTCTTGTCTTGTTCAACTTCTAGGTTGAACACTGCTAATCTATCTACTAATCTTTTGTAGACATCTTGTGCTTCATTCTCATATTGAAATAAAAGAATAAAGTCATCGGCAAATCTTACTAGATATGCTTCGCCATTTAATGTTGGTAAAACATGTTTAGTAAACCATGAGTCTAATACATAGTGTAGATAAACATTGGCAAGTACAGGCGAGATTAGTCCACCTTGCGGTGTTCCTTTCTTGCTTTCCTCTAACTGTCCGTTTTCCATGTACCCTGACTTAAGGAAACGAACGATATATCTTAAGAAGTTCTTGTCACTAATATCGTGCTCAAGAAATTTCATAAGCCATTTATGGTCTACATTGTCAAAGAAACCTTTAATATCACAATCAAGCACATAGTTAACTTTCCCATACATAATAAGTTGGTTAACTTCTCTTATCGCTTGGTGTGCGTTTCTGTTTTCCCTAAATCCATAGGAACAATCTAGGAACCTTGGCTCATATACTTCGTTTAGTATCCTTGCCATGACTCCTTGAACTAGTTTGTCTTCATATGATGGAATACCTAACGGTCTTAATTTACCATTAGCTTTAGGAATATATGTTCTTCTTACAGGTCTAGGCCTATATGAGAATGTTTTCATCCTTTTAACTAAGTTTGTTAGATTCTCTTCAATGTTTGAATCATATTCTTTCTTAGTTACTTCATCTACTCCAACTGCCTTAGAGCTTAGTTGTCTTTTATGTTCCTCTAAAAGAGTGTCATAATTGACAAAGTGAATCAACGTTTCTAGATTTGGGTAATAAGTAGACAACTTTCGTATATCTTGAATTCCATTTGACATATTTTCTTATCCTCGTTGTGATATATATGTTTCTTTCAAGAAACGCTTGTTACGTTTGGCCCTTCGCTCCATATGCTTTCACATACTTCTTCACTACTACGACCTCATCGGACTTCTCATATTTCATTTCAACCACCTTGACTGTTTGGCCTTGTGTGATTAATACCTTTATAGGAAAATATGAGACCTCCCGGGTATGCATATTAAACCTTGATAACTCGCCCAACCTTCAAACCCCGGTAGTGCCTTATAGTACTAGCTTTACGTACTACTTGTATTGACTGCGACATATATGAGAGTATCGTCCGCTACATTTATATAACTTACGAGGCTAAAGTGGTTTCGCTTAGCGCTTGGGCTCTTTATCTTTCTTGTCTACGCTTAACCTATAACCTCACGATTATAAGTCCAAGACTAGATACTGGCTTCTTGCTAGGAATTACCAGGCTAGGAGTTTCACCTAACTATTTAATATGCACCGAACCGGCGCACCATATATTTATTTAGACAATTATTAAAATCAGTCAAAAATTCATAAGGCTTACAATAGATTATCTCTTGTTTATCAAAGTCTTTAAAAGAATCAATTATCATTAATCTTTCTAATTTAATCGTCAAATCATATACATCATCAAAATAATCATAGAAGGTAGATCTGTTAATATTTGCACTATCACATACATCAGTAACTTTAATCTTATTAATTGGATTATTCTTTCTTAATTTATAAAAAGAATCATATATTAATTGTTCTGTTTTACTTATCTTTACACCCATATCAATTACCTAGTTTCATTATATTAAAATATGTAGCCACTAGGACTACTTACTTAACACATCATAATAATTTAATTCATCAATATATAGATCCAAGAAACGATCTTCTTTTCTAATATCAATCTCAAACGTGTGAAAATCGAAACTCTTATCAACCACTTTACCAATGTACAATATCCATAAGATTGAGCTTCCTTTTTCACTCTTTTATCTCAAATGCACTTTCTCTGAAGTGATAGCAGTTAACAGGTCGGCAGGTCTTTCTAAAAAATAATTTGCTTTTATGTGCTTATTATGACTACCCCATACTGCCAAAGCAAAATCAATTCCTGCATTTTCCGCACATTTACTATCATATTTGCTATCTCCAATATAAAGCACTTTACTATTGTCTGTTTTTGATAATTCCATATACTTCAATAGTGGTTCTGCACTAGGTTTATGTTTTTGTGTATCATCTGCACATATAATTGTTTTGAAATAATGACTGATGCCAAACGGACAAAAATCATGTGTAAATTCTTCTCTTGTTTTTGAAGTAACAATTCCCATTTCATAATCAAGACATTGAAGTTCTCTCAACAATTCGATGATTCCATCGAACACTTTAATGGTATTTGTATAGTTACGCATATTTTTATCCCATAATTCTAACGCATAGGAAGTTTCTTTTATCTCTAGCTTTTTCAAAGCATCTGTCCCTGTAATCCCTAACGCAAATTTTAGTTCAGAGCATGGTATATCTCTTTCAGACAACTCCTTTATAGTTTCTTTCAAAGAATGTAATACAGCATATTCTGTATCAATCAAAGTACCATCAATATCAAAAACAATGTGTTTATACTTCATGTTGCCACCTTTCCATTTCTATATCAAAAACATGTATCGCTAAATCAATGGATTACTATCATCACCGTACAAACCTCATACCGTAATGACTCCTTCACAAATCTTTATTCAAAAAGGCGGGGCTGGAAGATAAAACAAACAGCCCCTTTATAATGAAATTTTTACAAACAAATTAACAATCACCAGCATAGTATGAAACAATATTCACATAATCTGTTGGATTTGGGATTTCTAAAATAAGGCATAGACAGTTTTTATTTTCAAAGTATTGACCCCACAAACTATCCTGTATCTTCTCTTCCCCATTAATGTTTTCTTTTTTACCGTTCGGGCAAAGCATATATACTTTACCAATACAAGCATTGACAGTGTCTAAAAAGTTTTTCATGTTCAGAATATTCAGCTTTACCATCTTGCACTTACCTCCTGTAAATTTCTGACTTTCTTTACATGTATCATTATAATGCAGAACTTATAAGAGAAATATTTCTATTCCGTCATTATATATCACTATTCTGCCATTTTTTCCTATACTCTATCGGCGAACAATGTGCATATTCCCTAAAAACCTTTCCAAAATAACTGCTGCTCCCTAAACCGCACTCATGACTAATAAAAGTAACAGTTTCCTGACTCTTTGCCAACATCTGACAGGCAACTTGAAGACGGTAAGATGTAATATACTCTACAGGCGTCATATGCAAACAGTCATGGAACACTCTATAACACTCCCTTTCACTTAGATATGCTGCAGCAGCAAGTTCTTGAATAGATATTTTTTCTCTATAATGTTCATGAATATATATCATCATCAACTTTATCTTATCGTTACTTTTGTTATACTCGTCTTTCTTATCACGCATATGACTGGATAATTCAAAAAGCTTGAGCCATATTTCTGTTAATGCATCTCGCAGTTTTATTTCATACCCAAATTCATCA
>URCJ01000069.1 GCA_900546285.1 uncultured Solobacterium sp.
CAAACCCAAAATCATTTATTTAGGTTTTTGGACAGCCCCTTTTTTATATTCACTTATTCAAATTTTTCGAATAACTGACTAATTAAAAAACATATGTATCAGTAAACCAATTAATATACAAACACAAAGAGTTACAAGTGCACTACCAATAACTAACAACATCTTCTGATATGGCGCTTACCTATTTCTTGTTGTTTATAAATATCATCCAATAGTTTTCCTTCAGAAAAAGCCACAATTTCCTTATAAGTTTGAACATCATTGTCTTTCTTAATTTTCTCAATCTTAGATGCAAAATACATAGAAAACACCCAAATGATTCCCCCTGGTATTAATGCCCAAAAACCAAGCCACATAAATAGTGGAACAACAGAAACAACCGTTACAATAAGCATTATGGTATAGATTCTTCCATAATGATTCATCTTGTCGACTTCTTCTTTTTGAATTACATCTTTCATAATCTCAATATCTCCTTTGATTAACTTATCAAGAGAGACCTTAAAGACTTCGCTCAACAAAACCAAACTATTTATATCTGGATAATTCTTATCATTTTCCCAATTAGATATTGTTTGTCTTGAAACATAGATTCGATCAGCTAGTTCTTCTTGAGATAATTTGTTTTCTAAACGATACATTCTAATTTGTTTACCAAGTTCCATCTTTATCTCCCTACACACTTATACTAATCAAAAGACAATATTTCCTCTATCAAAAGTCTTTTACATAAGACTTTTTACAAGCTCTAATGCAATCTCTAGTGCCAAGGCATGAGATTCTAATCCCCAATTTCTTTCATCATGTTCCCTTACATTTGCAAGCGAATCAGCTGTAAAGAAGAATTGACCAAACATAGCACCCCTTTTCTTAGCACATGCAGCAAGACTAGCACACTCCATTTCTACAACAGAACAACCTTCACTCAATCTATAATTAACTATATCTTGAGTTTCTCTAAAGAAACCATCTGTTGTCCATGTTGTACACTCAATATAAGGAATATCCATTCTTTTAAAACCATTTATAATCCCATCAATCATTTCATTATTTAAATCAATATAACGAGAAGCAGGCAAGTATTTATATGAAGTACCCTCATCCCTTAATGCTCTAGTAGGAATTATAAAAGCATTTTCCTTTATATCGGTTAAAACACCACAAGAACCAGTTGCAACAATCTTCTTACAACCACACGCAATCAACATATCTAATAATTGAGTAGCAGCAGCTGCACCAATATTAGGACGAACAAGACATACTTCTTCTCCCTTATAATTAACCACATAGATATTAGTAGTTCTACTACAATTCTCAAATTGTTCTACAATCTTTGCGTTATTATTAAGTGCATATTCATCAACACATTCTCTAAGAAACGCAAACACACACTTCTCAGGCAATATTAACTCTTCACAACCATGATTTGGCCTTAATACTTCTATAGAATAATCATCATATTCTAATACTGGCATTTCATTCTTTATTATCATCTACGCACTCCACTACTACAAATTCTTCACACACAACCTTCATATCAAGGGTAAACTTTAATCCAACTTCATTTAAACATTTACTGAAGAAATCTTCATGAACTCTCTTCCAATAATCTAGAGTTTTATCCCCTTCTCCCTCTTTATATGCATGTTCCTTAGATACTTCATTAAAAGAAACAACACTCACTTTAGTAGTTTTTATGATACAAACCGCATTATCCTTAGAATCTAAGAGAACACTATAAGATCCTACTTTAGGCAAGGGCTCATCTTCTAATTCATATAAAGGATAAGCTGAGGCAGTAGCTGTTTTCTCACCAATTTTAACAAGATGAGCCAATAAATCAGGATCATCTCCAAACGCAAACTCCTCATAATCAGTTTCAGTAATACCATTATTCTTTACAAACAATTCCCAAAGTTCTTTTCCCGACATAAACAATCACCACCTAAAACCACACAACTAATCTCACCATTATTTTTGTGATTTCTACATATAGTCACTTTCTTTATTGACTATCTTGCTTATATTACCATACAAACCAAGCAAGAAAGTCAATTGTAACAAAAATAAAACAATCCTCATCAAATTCCATTAGAAATAGAATAAGGATTGTAGGAGTTAAAATTATTAGATTTATACTATTGAAGAAATTTAATCATGGTCTTCAATATATTGAAATACCATTTTGTCACTCTTTGATTTTTTATAACGACCAATACATACCATCACAATTCCAACAACAATGCTTGCAGTTCTTATAGTTGAATCCGGTGAAAAGAAACAAGATATAATAATCCCAGTTCCTGCACCTATAAAAAAATCAATGATTGGTTTTTCTTTCTTAATTTTTCCCAAAACTCTTTCTTTATCGATTGTCTTTACCATCTTTGAATCCTCCTTTAACAACACATCAAGAGAAATACCAAATTGATTACTTATATCAATCAATGTTTGTAAATCTGGATAACTTTTTCCGTTTTCCCAATTAGAAACAGTCTGTCGAGTCACATAAAACAATTTACCAAATTCCTCTTGAGTTAATTGATTTTCTTTACGAATATTAGATATCTGATTTCCTATATTCATAATAATTTCCTCCTTGCATCCAAATCATATATTGTGGATTAACATTCGGTAAAGCAATCATAACATTACATTGCATATATAGTAACGCAAAGATTCTTTGACAAGCATTTTTATAAGAATTTAGAATAAAGAACTTCTTCAGTATCAAAAGCTGGTTTTGTAACACCACTTAACACAAATCCATTCTTTTCATAAAAGGCTCTAGCTCGAAGATTGTCTCTAAATACCCATAGCACTACTTCAGAATATCCTGACTTTTTGATATCTTCTAAAACCACATCCATCATCTTGCTTCCAAAGCCCTTATGCCAATTATTAGGCAAATTATGAATACAAATAAGTTCAGCCTTTCCAGTTAATTCTAGATCTCTAGCACTATCCCAATATGCTATACAATAAGGCTTATCATCAACGGTTAGAAGATAACCATTGCCCTTATTCTCATCCAACAGTTTTTGATACATATTGGTTGCTTTAACGATATTAGTACATTTATCTAACATCTCAGCATCTATGATTCCTTTAAAAGTTGCCTTCCAACTTTCAGTTTGAATATAAGCAAGCCTATCAGCATCACCTTGTTTAACTTTTCGAATATCTACTTCCATAAGCCTTCTTATCCATTAACATAAGCAGTAATACTATTTTGACCTTCTAACTTAACAAAACCAGCGGCAGTATATAAATCTACTTCTTCCTTGTTATTCACATCAACAACCACCATCATTTGTATTGGCTTGTTTAATTCTATCGCCTTTGCCAACATTGATAGTTCATAGCCTTGAGACGCTACATCAGGCTTTATATACAAAGCAAAGATTTCATTGGTGTCGTAACAGTTTTGGACATCCAAATAACCAAGAACCTGTCCATCTTTTACCACAAGAAAAACTCTAAATTTATCTAAAGCTGAAATAATGCGCTGTGCAGTCCAATAGGTATCAGTACTATGAAGATCACAATATTGTTTCATCCACTTGTCTGATAGTTGTTCAATATTATTAGCTGATACATTAGGTACAGATCCATCTTGAATCATTTTCATTTGCTCAGGTTCAAATATTGCACCCTCCAACTTTAATGGTTCAAAGATTGCGATATTAAGTGGATTAAACACAAAATTCATCTGATATCCACAATAATTATTTTCCATATACTCAAGCATTTCAGTAAATACTTCTTCAACCTTCGTAAACCCTATAAGCATCTCAACATATCTATCATTTGGAAGAATAATAAAGACAAAAAGCCCTTTGACAATTCCATTTTCCAAAACAACAAAAGCATGCTTATCTTTCGACTTTAAAGAACGATATAGATTATTCTTATCATAAGTAAAATGGGGATCTGAATATAGTGGCTCATTAGCCAATTCACTAATAAAACCCTCATATTCATCAAGTCAACTACCCATCACCTAAAGGTAATGGGCTTGTAACTGCCCAGTCGTACTAACAGCTTACGCCTCCGACCTTTAACCCCAATAGATATTATTATCTAAAGTGGCGTTACATCATAGGGTGGTTGACAGCACCCTTTACAACAGAGTTTACTCTGTTGTAACTGTATTAGGTACTTGACTATCTTCAAGATAGTTTATTCCCATACGATACAGATTCATAGCTCCAATACGGTCATCGTTAGATTTGTAACCGCAGTTTTTACAAGTAAACAAATGTATTTTCTTGTTACGGTTAGACTTTTCAATATGTCCACAAACAGGACAACATTGGCTTGTAAAATGAGGGTCTACCTTAATTACAGAAGATTGATTCTGCTTTGCCTTGTAAATTAGTTTCTGTTCTAAATCATAGAACGACCACGACACAGAAACGTAACGGTCTTTTGTTTTGACACGCTCTGTAGCATTACGAATACCCGACAAATCTTCTAATACAAAGAGTGTATGCTTTGGGTTGTTTTCAACAAGTGCCTTCGATACACAATGGTTAACATCTTGCATCCAACGGTTTTCTCGTTGACCGATAGCTTTTAATCTTCGTCTTGAAGATGGAGTTTGTCGCATTTGGAGTTTTTTACGAAGTTTAGAATAGTTAGCACGTTTCTGCTTGATAGCTTTTCCACTAACAAATCCAGACTTGTGATGACTGTCATAGGTTGCAACAACGAAGTTAATTCCTCTGTCAATGCCTACGACATTACAAATGTCAGAAATATTACTTTCTTCGACATTATAAGTTACTGGTATGTGAAGATAATATTTACCATGTTTGTTTGTGAGCTTAGCTGTACCAAACCTATAGATTGTGTGGTCAAAATATTTAGACATACCTTCAGCGAAATATGGCAGTTTAACACGACCATTCAGCGTATTCACAGAAAAACAGTTTTGCGTTAAAGAATAATCTCTGTTCCAAACTAAATCATACTGAGGTTTCTTGAAGGTTGGTCTTATCCATTTATTTTGATTTTCGAGAATAGTTCTATATCTTGCAATGACCGTTTTCAAAACGGACTGAGCCATTTGCGATTTCAGACCAAATTTTTCTCTTAGAGTAGAATACAAAACTTTATTCAGTGAAAACTGCTTTAAATCATGAGTTTGGAATACATAGTCTGAAACATAATTACAGGCATCACGATAAACAGACATAGTTTCATCAAGCAAAACTTTATCTGCATCAGTAGCGACTATTTGAACTTTTGCTGTTATAGTCATCTGTTCCATAGATGTACTCCCTTTATTGATGTTTCATTAGATATAGTATATGATAATAGTTAGTGAAAGTCAATAATTATCAGAGGTAGGCTATGGACAATAGATATAATCGTCATAACAGACGAAAATACAGTCTAAAAGTACATATAGTTCTTGTAACTAAATAT
>URCJ01000070.1 GCA_900546285.1 uncultured Solobacterium sp.
CTGTGATAATAGACTTAATAAAATTGAATAACGAAAATAAAAAGTAACCCTCAAGATTTGGAAGTCTAGGTTACTTTTTATACCTTATAAAATCCAAAGATAACTCTTATGCGGTTGTCTTTTTCTTTTTACATCTTAATTATACTATCAAAATGCTAAAATTAAGACATGGAAATTAAAAGAGTTGTGCCCAGTGGCTATTGTAAAGGTGTAGTAAATGCCATCAATATTGTAAAGAAGACTAAGGAACAATATCCTAATGAAAACATCTATATCTTAGGAATGATTGTACATAATTCCTATGTATCTAAACAAATGGAAGACTTAGGAGTTATTACCTTAGAAGATCCAAATTTATCTAAAGAAGAATTATTAGATACCATTGATAAAGGAGTAGTAATTTTTACCGCTCATGGAATCTCGGATAAAATAAAACAAAAAGCTTTAGATAAAGGTTTAATTTGTGTAGATGCAAGCTGTGTTGATGTTTTAAAGAACAAGGATTTAATCAAATCATATTTAGATAAAGGTTATGATGTTGTGTATTTTGGTAAAAAGAAGCATCCTGAAGCAGAAGCTATTCTTTCTTTAAGCAATAACATTCATCTTGTTTCTAATATATCTGATATCGATAATTTAAATATTTCAAATGATAACTTGTTCATCACTAATCAAACTACAATGTCATATTTAGAAGTAGAAGACATGTTAAAACTTATTAAGGATAAGTACCCTACTTGTATTATTCAAAAGGAAATATGTAATGCGACTTCTTCTAGACAACTAGCAATCACTAATATTAAAGATGGCGATGTCTTATATGTAGTTGGCGATGTTAAGTCTAATAATACAAACAAATTAAAAGAAATAGGATCAAAATATTTTAAGAAAGTATTTCTCATAAGTAACTATAAAGAGATTAATAAAAAAGATCTCGTTAATGAAAACAAGATCTATGTTACAGCTGGAGCAAGTACTCCACCAATTCTAATTGATGAAGTAATTGATTATTTATCTAAGCTCTAAACTTCTTTAGCAACGCCCTTGGTGTTGCTTCTTTTATATTGAAGATAGCTTGTGGCAATCCTAAAAATACTGTAATCCCATAATAAACAAGCACCATAATAACGCCACACAACATCATCACAAGAATATCTAAGACTCTACTTGTATATGTTAGATGGAATAAATTATGAACTAAAAAACCAGGTAAAATCATAATAAATGAAGAAATAAGAATAAACAAAGTCTTTCTGAAAGTCCTAGAGAATTTAGTACCAAATTTCTTACGCAAAATAATGATATACATGATAATGACAAAACCAGATGAAATAGCAGTTGATAAGGTCATACCATTTGAACCAATTAATCTTACAAAGATAAAGAATGTAAATAGTTTAGTCGCACAACTGGCAAGAAGTGTCAAGGTAGCCTCTTTCTTAAGCCTTAAAGTAATCATAATACTAGATAAAATAGGAGCTATTGTATCAGTAAAAGTTACTAGTGCATAAAATTTGAATAATTTAGTACCAATTTCTAAATTAGAATTACCATACATGATATAGTAAATATCTTTTGCAAAGAAGATAAATACAAGTACTGCGGGAATTAAAATAAAGAAAACTGTTTCAATCAAAGAAATAATTTGTTTATTCAAAGTTCTAACATCTTGTTTCTCGTAAGATTCCGACAAATAAGGAACAAGACCCGCTGAGAAACCAAGAGTAAGTACTTGAGGAATGCTTGATAACTTATTACAGTTAGCTAATAAGATACCCATTTCAAGTTTTGCCTGTTCAACAGAAAGAACACCAGCCTTAGTTACAGTATCCATAAAGAAAGTAGAGTTAACTAAAGCACTTAAAGAACCTAAAAACGAAATTAATAAGTAAGGAACACTTAGCGAAATAATTTCAACAACAAGTATTTTCTTACTAACAGCCTTAGTAGCCTGTCCTTTTACTAGTTCATCTATTCTTTGATCATCTTCCTTTGTGAAAAACATAAAGAAGATTATAGTCACAAAAGCAGCCACGCTAGCAGCACCAATAGCTGCATAAATCGCATATATTGATTCAAGCGCAAATACTCTTGTTAATAAAAAGCCAAAGAATATAATGCAGAAGACTCTAACAAATTGTTCCAAAGCTTGAGAGGAGCCATATAAGTCTAGTCTTTTTAATCCTTGATAATAGCCTCTTATAGCACTTAAATAAGGTACAAGAATCACTGCTAATAGAAGAATTGAAAAAATCATCTTCAAATTCTCAATATCAGTAGCACTTGCACTTGCACCCATTGATTGTCTAGCTAGAGATGGCGATAATAAGCCAAAGACAATAGCTACAATAAATGTTAGTCCCATTACAATTGAAATGCCAAGTTTTTTAACTAGAAGAACCGTCTTATAATCTTCCTTAGCATAGTATCTAGATACTAATGCCGCAATCGCAAAAGGAATACCGGCACTAGAAATCTTTAATAATAAATCATAATAGGTATAGGCAATAGAATAAAAGGCCATATTAGCCTCACCCGCAAAAGAACTTAGCGGTGAGTAATAAATAAGGCCTAAAGTCTTAGAAATAAAAATTCCAAAAGAAGAAGTTAGGGTCGCAATCATCAACGACTGACTTTTTTTATTGTCTTTCATATCTTAGCCTCCTAACTTAAAAAATTCTCTCTTAGTTGCACTAGCATCCTTGTTAGTCCAAGTAACCAAAATATACAATACGGGATTTTCGTTTTTAGTAACACCTGAAATGTTAATGCCCTTAACAAAACCCTTAGAAGCATTTGTTTGATTCGGTATCATTGAATATTTAGTATCTTCAAATAAGCCTATATTAGCTGCCATTTCATTTGAATAGTCAACATCACTTTCAATCGCAATAGCCTCCACATTATACATAGCAGCTTTAGGATTATCGACTGTCACATAAAAACGATAAGCACCATCAATTGAACCAACATCAAGACTAATATCAAAATACTCACTCTTAGTTTTAAAATCAGCACGAGTGCTAAGTTGTTCAATCATCGAATTATATCTTTCCATGGCACCAGCATCAATGTCCCTTTGATTAGAACAAGACGCCAATAAAAGCACCATCAAAAAGCATAGGAATATTTTTTTAATCATTTTATTCAAAGTTAATAGCGTAATAGAATTTCTTACCTTTTTTAATAATAGTAAGCTTCGAATCAAAAGCATCCTCTGCATTAAGCACAAAGTCTAATGAATTAACCTTGTCACCATTAACGCTGATAGAATTGCCACTAATTAAATCTCTAGCTTCCCTTTTAGACTTACATACACCAGCAGAAATTAATACATCAACTAAAGGCGTACCACTTACAACAATTGTCTTTTCTAAATCATTAGTCGCATCCTTTAATTCACTATATGTTAAATCCTTGATATTTCCCTTAAAGAAAGTATCTGCAATCTTTACGGCTGTATTGTAAGCCTCTTCACCATGAATGAAAGTAATAACTTCTTTTGCTAGAGCCTTATGAGCTAAACGCAAATGTGGTTCTTCTTTATTTGATCTCTCTAATTCTTCAATTTCTTCTCTATTTAAGAAAGTTAAGAATTTCAAGTAATCAATAACCTTTTCATCCTCAGAATTGATAAAGAATTGATACATTTCATAAGGACTAGTCTTATTAGCATCTAACCAAATAGCCTTGCCATTAGTCTTACCAAACTTAGAACCATCAGACTTTGTTAATAAGGGCATTGTAAAACCATAAGCTTCCTTACCAAGTTTCTTTCTAATAAGCTCAATACCAGCAGTAATATTACCCCATTGGTCTTGACCAGCAACCTGTAATGTTACATCTTCATTTTCATATAAATGTAAGAAGTCATAAGCTTGAAGCAACATATAAGAAAATTCAGTATAAGTAATACCCTCATCCAATCTTCTCTTGATAATATCCTTATTTAACATGTAGTTAATATTAAAATACTTACCGACATCTCTTAAGAATTCTAAATATGAAAAGCTATGTAGCCAATCATAGTTATTAACCACTTTAAAACCAAATAACTTAGTAGCTTGTTTACTTAAGCAATCGAAGTTATGTTGAACTTCTTCTTTAGTAATCATTGGTCTTTCACTATCTGGTTTAGGGTCACCGATTAAACCAGTGCCACCACCAACTAGTAATACAGGATTGTGTCCTGCATCCTTTAATCTTTTTGAAATCAAAAAGCTAGAGAAATGACCAATATGTAAGGAATCGCCAGTTGGATCGGTTCCAATATAGAATGTCATACCTCCTGCATTTAATTTTTCTTTAATTTCAGGAGATGAACAATCCTTGATAAGTCCTCTCCACTCTAATTCTTCATATATACCCATATTTTATTTTGTAGTCTTTCTTTCCTTATAAATATAACCTAATACTTTTTGTTTATCTTCGACCTTTTCATTCTTAAGCATCTTAGTCATTAGACGCATAGAAACAGCACCTAGGTCATAGGTTGGCACTTCAAAAGCACTAACCTCAGGTCTTACCATTGATAGATATTTTGTATCATTTAAACAAATGATTTCCATTTCCTCAGGAACTTTGACACCATTCTCGTTACATGCATTTAAGCATGCTAAAGCTTGAGAATCACGATTAACAATCATCAATTGATGTCTATGGTTCTTAAAATAACTCTTTAAGAACTTATAAGTAGAACGCTCATCACTAGAGAAATCTAAATAGCCCTTAAATGTTAAATTATGGTCCTTAAAACACTTGGCTGCACCTTCTACCATTTCCTTTGACATGTTGTGGTTTCTTCTATCATCTAATATCGCAATATCTTTGATGCCCTTGTTAATATATTCATCACAAGTATCATAGACTGCCTTACGATAGTCAACACAAACAGAACAAATAGAATTAGCGATAATGCGATCACCAACCGCAACGATTGGGATATTATAAGCATCTAATTCCTTAGTAGCCTCATCATCTAGACCATTGTTGCAATAGATAACAACACCATCAACTCTTGACTTGATAACCTCGTCAACAGCCTCTTGGATATTAGTAATACCTTGGGTAACTGCATGTAAATAGATGTTGTAGTCATAGATTTTTGCAACATCGCACAAGCCGTTAATTAATTGGCCTGTGGTACCAATTGATTCTTCAGGAAAAATCAAACCAATAGTAGTTGTTCTTTGCAAAGCTAAGCCCTGAGCTATAGCATTTGGTTTATAGCCCAGGGTCTTAATTGCTTCTTCAACCTTCTCTTTTGTCGCCTTTTTAACAACATCTGAACCGTTCATTACCCTAGATACGGTGGCTAGGGAAACATTAGCTTGTCTAGCTACATCGTAAATAGTTACACGTTTCATAATTTTTACCATTAAGGCGCCTTTCTGTCGCCTTCACAAATACGCAACC
>URCJ01000071.1 GCA_900546285.1 uncultured Solobacterium sp.
AATATATCACCAATTAATTTAGCTAGATAACCTTTAAACAATTTGACGTTCGATATTCTATAAACATAAAAGTGGTTCGTTTCTGTAATATACATCAACTTGATAGTTTAGAGTACCAGTTAATCTTCTTGCTCTTTAACCTTATTAAGCAATGAATTAAAACCATCCTTATCATAAGCACCAGACACATAGCCAAGTATCTTATTATCCTTTCCCGCTACAAACATAGTAGGATAACCAGACGGTCTAAATAGACTATATAAAGTATCATCATTATCGATAATTACTTGTAACTCAATACCCTGTTCCTTAATAAACTCTTTAATTTGTTCCTCACTTGCACCAGATGTATTAGAAGACATCACATAGAAAGCCTTCACATCATTATTCTCTTTCGCAAAAGCTTGGTAATCAGGAATTTCCTTTATACAATAATGACACCATGTCGCAATAAAATTTAATATAACATACTTATCCTTATAATCACTAAAGTTAATCACATTACCATCTTGATCAAGGAAATCACCACTTGGTAATACATTCTTATCTTCTACAACAGTATTATTACCACTTATTTTATTTAAATTCTTATAGCCATTCATAAAGCTATATGAACCATAAATAATTAAAATAACACCAGCCACAATACTTACATACTTTAATACATGTTTCTTACTCTTAAGATAAGTAACTACCTTGCTTGTAAATAAGCCTGTAATAAAGAAAGGAATTAATAAACCTAGGGCATATACCATTACATATAAGAAACCAGAAGCACTATTAGCGCCAATTAGAATGGCACTAGACAACATTGGACCTATACATGGTGACATTACAAGGGAAAAGACAAATCCTAATAGAAACGCCTTAAAATAGTTCATATTAGAGGTATCAAAATCCATTGTTTTGTTAAACCAAGGGAATTGAATCTTTAGAATGCCCACTTCTTTTAATCCAAACAAGATTATTAAGATACCGCTAATCAAAGACACCATATCACTATATTTATCTAATAAAGGCTTAATCGTATCAACTGCTAAAGCTAGTATCAAAAAGATTAAACTAAGTCCTAGGACAAAACATAATGAATTTAAGAAAACCTCTAACTTATTATCCTTCTTATCCGTTGCCAAATATGACATATACAAGGGAATCATAGGCAGCACACAAGGTGACAAGAAAGACAACAAGCCCTCTATAAATAAACCTACTAGTGTCATTAGTTAAAAGTCACAAACTCATCCTTAGGCTTATCAATCTCGCCAGCACTCTTACCCTCAATATAGATACGAACACCGCCTTTTTCATTTCTAACCCTAAAGATACCTTCTACATGATAATAGTGACCCTCGATATATTCTCCATCAAGGTTAGTTACCATCATCGCTAAACGCTGTGTATCATTTGCACAACACACCATTGCGAATCTACCGAATACCTTAGTTTTCTTATCTCCCTCATAATAGAAACCATTAAACTTTATAGGAGCGCCATCATACTTCTTGTAATTATCAATCGCATCCATGTAGAACAAACCATAATCAGCATCACTAATATCAAGATTATCCTTACTAAACAAATCATCCTTAGGCATCTCATACATATTGCCATTTTCATCTTCTAAGCCAATAGCACAATATTGATTCATGCTCTTGATATTATTTCTTAGATACCTAAAATCAGCACCCTCATAACGATTTAACACGATAATCTCGCACGCATTAACATGATTAAATAAGAACTGAGGCATATTAGTAACCTGTAACTTAAACTTAGACGCATCAATAGTACAAATTAATTGAGCAAACTCCATACCCAAAGGTAAATCCATATTAATCAAAGTCGCATCATCATCCATACCATTAAACTCAATAAAGAAACGATCTGGATTATAAATATCATCAAGTTCTAACAACTTATTATCGTCAAAATCCTTATAATCCAAATAAACAACATCACTATGAGTCTTCTCTAAAAACTCCTTATCATACTCCTCATCACCCTCTTCAAAAGAAATAATCAAAGTAGATTCTCCTTCTGTAAAACGTGGATCTGACAAAGTTCTCTTAATCGCAGTAGTCTTACCAGAATCAAGAAAACCAGTAACCATATATATTGGTCTATCCATGGAAAACCTCTTTATACTTATTTCTATCTATCTTTGTACCAATAATAGAAACTAAAGAATCTTCTCTTTTCTCACCCAAATAAATATGATATTCATTTAAAACATAATTTAGATACAAAGTACCCTCGTTTGAATTAACATAACCCTTAATACGGATGATATCCTCATCAACATTAGACAAGATACTCTCAAGTTCTTCCTTAGTAAACACATAATCGGTTCTAACGATTTGATTCTTAAATACTTCATCATCATCGTCGTCATCATCATGGTGATGGTGGTGATGATGTTCATGGTCATGGTCATGTTCACACTCATGGTCATGATGATGATGACCACAACAGCATTCATGATCGTGTTCATGATCATGATGATGTTCACACTCACATTCTTCCTCATGACCTGCCACAATCAAATCCATAAGCTCTTCAATAGAATAAGACTCAATTGGCTTATCAATAACAAGCACATCATCATGAACCTCATGAATAATTTCCTTAGCTGCCTCTACCTTATCATCAGCTACATCAACATGAGACAAGATAACCGCATTAGCTGCCTTTACCTGATCATCAAAGTATTCCTTAAAGTTCTTATGATACTTCTTACAAGTCTTAACATCTACAACACATACATGAGAAACTACTCTAAAATCCTCATCTTCTTTTACTACATTTAGAATATCAGATAACTTACCAACACCAGATGGTTCAATAATCAAATCAGTAACATCCATATCCTCAATCTCTTCTAAAGCTGACTTAAAATCACCCTTTAAGGAACAACAGATACAACCATTATTGATTTCCTTTACATTTAAAGCACTATCGAAGAAAGCTCCATCGACACCTACTTCACCAAATTCATTCTCTAGTAACATTACCTTAGAAAACTTCTTCTCTGTTAATAACTTTTGAATGAAAGTAGTCTTACCAGCACCCAAAAAGCCTGAAATAATATAAACATTTATCATAAATATAAAACCTTCTTTCTTTACCTTATATATTTTAACATCCTTCTGACTACTCTCACGCTTTTTAATAACTTAAAAGTGGAGGTTCTATTTGGTTATAAAGTATTACTGCTTCACTACTGCGGTTTTATAAACGGCTCATAGATATATCAAACTTTATAATTATTAGAACAATTCTGATAGCGACATTAATCTAAGTTCTGATGAACTACTTAACTATCGAGGGTTGAGTCTAAACCCTATTGAAACTTATATTCCCATACAACTTGGAAATTTATGTCCAAGTTGTTTTTGATTTTTCAATGAATCTAATAATTCATTATGTTTTGATATAAAGCTATCAAAATTTTCATTCATAGCGTTCACATCATAATCATATTTATCTTTTGAAATAATAATATATTTTAAATTAAAGGCAGAATGTAAATCTCTTTGGATTTCATTGCCATTAATATTAACGAAACGAGTATTTAAATCAGTGTCCTTAAACTCACCGGTTACATGATTAAATTTTGTTGCACATGTTTTAAAGCAATCTACTTTATTAACCTGTTTATCAATATAACTTAGTTTTGTATTGATAATACTAATTAACATTGAAGGTGCATGATTGGTGATTGTCTTACCAAAACGTTTTCTCTTTTTGTATTTACCAGTTTTATCAAATATTTCAGTTTTCTTGGCTTTTTTAGCTAATGTAGACCATTGCATATCTTCAACAATAATATTTGAACCAAGTCTTAATATTTCATTAGCTAAAAGTATGTGAGATTGTTTTAATTGATTAGAACGTTTTTGACATAGCGTTTTAATCTTATTATCGGTTTTAATCATTGCATTTGAACGATACCAATACTTACAACCTTTTTTAACTGTGCCATCGATATTAAAGTTATTTGGATTATTTGCTCTATTTTGACGATCACGATGCCTTTGAAGTCGTCTTTTTTCTCTATCTATTAATGCTATATTTTCTGCTAATTCTTTAAAGATATGTTTATTATCAGATACAACAGCTATCGTTGATGTACCAATATCAATGCCTACTGTTTTATCTATAAGCGTTGGTATATTTTTCTTTTTAGGCGGTATTCCTTCCAAGATTAATTGGCACTTATAAACATATTTATTTTTATGCCATCTACGAATAATACGACAATACTTAACTTTTGTATAATTATTTTCAATGTCTTTTAAGGCATTATTGATTAACACATCGTTCTTTTTATATTTGATTGGCATTTTTAAACCATTGTTATAAATTATGTTATTTTTAAATGTTATGTTTGCTCCATTACATTTATTTTCATAACTTTTAATGTCATGATAATTTTTAAAATGTATCATTTTACCATTCTTAAATAAATAACTATAAACAGAATTCCATGTTCTAGTAGCAATTTTTTGGATAATAGCACTGCCTAAGTTATACATTTCGCTTTGTGTTTTAGCATAATTATGAAATTGATATTCGCTTAAACCATATTTTAATCTTAAACTACTTAGAACGTCTTTTTCTTCTTTACTAAACTTTTTAGTTTTAGAATAATTGCTCATAATTATTCTGTATGTCTTATCTCTTTCAAGATTTGAAATACAATGTATAGCGTGTTTAACTAAAACATTTGTTATATGATGCACAATATGGAAGCGAGTTTCCAAAATCACATCATCGTTTTCGCTGGTTGCTAAATCAATTTCAACAACATAACTCTTTGTGTTACATTTAGCCATTTGGAAACTCCTTTCTCTTTTAACCTTTACGTTTTTGATTTTTTATGTATTGCTTAACCGCATCAAGTGGAGCATCACCAACAGTTGAAATAAAACAACTTCTAGTCCATAAACCAGGTACTCGTTTTTTAATATCAGGATACTCTTGTTTTAAAATATTAGCAGTGTAGTATTTTAATTGCTTTACCATTTCAAGTGGAGCATATGATGGATATAAACTAACCATCATATGTACATGATCTGGCATAGCCTCAATTTCTAAAATATCAAAATCTTTTTTATTAGCGAATTGATAGGCTAATTCTTTAAAAGCGATATCTATGCCATCTTTTAATATAGATCTTCTATATTTTGGGCAAAATATAATGTGATATGTACATTTATATACCGTGTCGTTTTTTCTATTGTATTCATCAATCATAATAGATTACTCCTTACATATATTATACA
>URCJ01000072.1 GCA_900546285.1 uncultured Solobacterium sp.
ATAAAAAGGCTGTCCAGCCTTAAGTTTTAACACTTAGGTTTTTGGACAGCCCCTTTAATTTGATTGATTAGCACTCTTTAGATAGAGCAACTAGTCTCTTATAACGCTTTTGAGCATCACTCTTTGTCTTAGCAAATGCAGCTTCAGCAGCCTCTTGACCTCTAATCTTAGGTAATTGGTTGTATCTGTTTTCATTCATTAAGAATGCTTCAAATTCATCCCAATTTGGTTCCTTAGAATCGATTGTTAGAGGTTGTTCCTTACGTGGATCGAATCTGTATAGAGTAGTGTAACCACACTTAACAGCATTAGCTTCAACCTTTTGGTGAGAAGCAAGACCAGATCTAATACCTTGTTCAGCACATGGACAGTAAGCAATAATCAATGATGGACCATCATAGCTTTCAGCTTCTTCAAGAGCCTTTAATAATTGCATTCTGTTAGCACCCATAGATACTGAAGCAACATATACATGACCGTAAGCCATAGCAATTTGGCCTAAGTCTTTCTTAGCTGTAGCCTTACCACCAGCAGCAAACTTAGCAATAGAAGCAGCTTGAGATGACTTAGAAGATTGACCACCAGTATTAGAGTAAACTTCTGTATCTAGAACTAATACGTTAACGTTAACGTTATTAGCAAGTACATGGTCTAGACCTCCATAACCGATATCATATGCCCAACCGTCACCACCAACGATCCATACAGACTTAGATACTAGATCTCTTTCGAATTCTAATAATTCCTTAACTGCAGGATTTGAGCTAGCCTTAACAGCAGCTACTACTTCATCAACACATGCTCTTTGAGCATCTCTGTTGTTACCAGCAGCGATATACTTCTTGAAAGCATCACCACAATCAGAATCTAAGTTAGCTTCCATGATGCTTAAAATCTTAGCTTCTTTGTAGTTTTGAGCAATAGCCATACCATAGCCATATTCAGCATTATCTTCAAATAATGAGTTAGCCCAAGCAACACCTTCACCATTGTTATCCTTAACAAATGGAGTAGATGGAGCACTTGAACAGTAAATCATTGAACAACCAGTAGCATTTGCAACTAGCATATCACGTCCGAATAATTGAG
Source organism: uncultured Solobacterium sp. (assembly GCA_900546285.1). Lineage (GTDB taxonomy): Bacteria > Bacillota_I > Bacilli_A > Erysipelotrichales > Erysipelotrichaceae > Colivicinus. The sequence continues at coordinate 1,090 of URCJ01000072.1, forward strand.
AAACTAACTTATAGTAAGGAGCTTCACCACATCCAGGACAAGCACCAGATACTTCAAAGTAAGGCTTTAAGAATTGAGAACCCTTGATTGTATTAGTTGGATAATAAGTTGTCTTAGGTTCTAGATCCTTGAACATGTAGTCTGCAAGAACTTCGTTTTCAAGCTCTTCATTAACATCAACCATTTCAAGAGCCTTCTTACCACCCTTACCTGGACATTCTTCAGCACACAAACCACAACCTACACAGTTAGCAGGTGAAACTTGAATTCTGAACTTAAGGTTTTCAACACCCTTGCCCATAGCAGGAATAGTATCAAATTCTTTTGGTGCATTCTTGATTTCTTCATCAGTTAATAGAACTGGTCTAATAGTAGCATGTGGACATACAAATGCACAGAAACCACATTGGATACAGTTTTCGCTGTTCCACTTAGGAACATTAACTGCGATAGTTCTCTTTTCCTTGAATGCAACATTTGATTGTAATGAACCATCAGGTAATCCATACTTCAAGAAGTTAGAAACTGGTAGATCATAACCATCTAATGCGTTAATTACAGATACATGATTATCAAAGTAAGCATCGCCTGTATTAGCCTTATTAGCATCATATGTTAATTCAGCCCAAGCTGGATCAACAGCAACTTCAACAAGACCTGCCTTACCAGCATCGATTGCTCTGTAGTTCATTTCAACTACATCATCACCCTTCTTAGAGTAAGACTTCTTAGCCATATATTTCATAAGTTCTAGAGCCTTATCATATGGCATGATTTGTTCATTCAATGCGAAGAATGCAGATTGAAGAGTAGTATTTGTTCTTCTACCCATACCAATTTCAGCACAAATCTTAGTAGCATCAATGATATAGAACTTAGCATGTTTCTTAGCTAAACCTGCGAGCATTCTATTTGGTAAGTGCTTAGCAATTTCTTCCTTAGGGAAAGAAGTATTAAGCAAGAAAGTACCACCATCCTTTAATTGCTTAGTCATATCATACTTGAAGCAGTATGAATCTAATGAACAAGAAATAAAGTCGGCATTACTAATATAATATGTAGATCTAATAGGAGAAGGACCAAATCTTAAGTGAGATCTAGTAACACCACCAGCCTTCTTAGAGTCATATTGGAAATATGCTTGTGCATATTGGTCAGTATTATCACCAATAATCTTAATAGATGACTTGTTAGCACCAACAGTACCATCACTACCTAAACCGAAGAATAGACAAGATGTATAATCTGCATCTACATGGAAGCTAGGATCAACTGGAAGTGATAAATGAGTAACATCATCTTCAATACCAATTGTGAATTCTTCTCTTGGATTATCATGAGCTAATTCATCATATACAGCCTTGATTTGGTTTGGAGCAGTATCTCTACTTGATAAACCATATCTACCACCAATGATAGTTAAATCTTTGTGTTCTCTTAAAGCATCACAAACATCTAGGAATAGAGGTTCTCTAGCACCAGCTTCGATTGTTCTATCAAGAACAGCAATCTTCTTAACACTAGCTGGTAATACCTTTTCAAGATATTTAACAGAGAATGGTCTATAAAGATGAACCTTAATTAAACCAACTTTTTCACCCTTAGCACTTAAAGCATCGATAGTTTCCTTGATTGTTTCAGTAACAGAACCCATAGCGATGATAATTCTATCGGCATCAGGTGCACCATAGTAAGTAAATGGAGCATAAGTTCTTCCTGTATGCTCAGAAATCTTTTGCATATAATCGTTAACGATATCAGGAATAGCTTCATAATAACCATTAGCAGCTTCTCTAGCTGGGAAGTAAATATCATCATTCTCAGCACCACCTCTTGTTACTGGATTTGTATGAGGGTTTAAAGCGTTAGCTTTAAACTTAGCAACTGCATCCATATCAACAAGTGATTTTAAGAATTCTTGATCCATTACTTCAACCTTTTGAATTTCATGAGAAGTTCTAAAGCCATCAAAGAAATGAATGAAAGGAAGTGAACCCTTAATAGCAGCCAAGTGAGCTACACCAGCAAGATCCATACATTCTTGAACAGAATGAGAAGCAAGCATACACATGCCTGTTTGTCTTGCAGAGTAGATATCTTGGTGATCACCAAAAATAGACAAAGCACGGCCTGCTAAAGATCTAGCACTAGTATGAATAACAGCTGGTAATAATTCACCTGCTAACTTATACATATTAGGAATCATCAACAAGAAACCTTGTGAAGCAGTAAATGTAGCACCTAAAGTACCACCTTGTAAAGCACCGTGTAAAGCACCTGCAGCACCACCTTCAGATTGCATCTCTACAACCTTAACAGTAGAATCAAAAATGTTCTTACGACCTTCTGTTGACCATGTATCGATTACTTCAGCCATTGGAGAAGAAGGTGTAATTGGATAAATACAAGCTACTTCAGTAAACGCATACGCGCAATGGGCAGTAGCTGTATTTCCATCCATTGATTGGAATACTTTTCCCATATTAAAAAAATCCTCCTAAAGTATCTGTATAAATTATACCAAAGAAGGATTTACTAGTAACAATTATTTATTAAATATAGCTTCATCGAAACGTGGCTTCAATCCACACAAGTCAGCATTCAAATGAGGATAAGACTGATAAATGTCATATCCAGGTAATTGATTAGCCTCTACTACATCAATACCCTTTTCACCTATTGCCATATCCCAACCTGTATAACCGATTTCAGGAGTAACCAAAGCCATTTTCTTACATTGTTCAATTACTTCATCATACATTGGAACCTTAAATCCAATAATAGAAGTACCAGTGTCTGGATGAACATCATAGATTCTGTTTTCTTTATCCAAAGCAGGTTTTCTAACCACTCCATCACTGTCTACAACAGAGAAGCAACCACCCGCATGGAAATTATCCACATGTCTACCACCTGTCCCAATTCTCAAAGCTACAAAAGGAACACTAACCTTACCAAAACGATTAATAGTAACCACTCTTAAAGTATTAATGGCCTCAGGGTAAAGTTTATTCATCTCAGTGTTTTGAACTATTCTCTCTTCTAATAAGTTTTGTTTATTAGTAAGCAATTTATCATATAGATCCTTTAAGTCGCATCCATTAGTATCAACAAGTTCTACACCTATACCACATAAGCCATCATCAGGCTTCGCAATAAATACAGGATGTTTCTTTACAAAATATAAGAATTCATCATAAGTGGATTCATCCAACAATAAGAAATCTCTTTTAATAAACTCCTTATATGTATTTAAAAATTCATGTTTATTTTGAAACAAATGAAAATAATCACGATTATTCAATAAACGATGATATTTATTATTTACCGTGCGATTAATATAAGTTGCCCTTTGTTTAGAATTTAAATTCTCAAAGAAGAACTGGAAATAATCCATATAACCAGCACCATACTTAATAGAACACCAAATTGTATCAAATAGAATAAGGATATAAGGCTTATGGCATCTTTTAGATATCTTACCTACAACCCTAAACATATTCTTCCAATCTATTTCAAATAGACGCTCAAAATAATACTTAATACGATTCATAATTACTTACTATCTTTATTAATATATACAACAATAGTACTATTTGAAGCATAGTTGCCTTTCTTAAGATGTTCGTTGCCATTAACAGTGATTTTACTAATCATGAAAGGAGGATCACCAACAGATTCTACAAAAGAATAATTAGTAAAACCGGCTCCGCTTAAATAGTTTGAAATCTTACCTTTTGAATCATCAAAAGATTTAGAACCATTTAAATAGAAAGAATTTAAATCATCAATATCTAATAAAGTTTTGGTCTCAACAGGCTTAGATCCTTTAGAAACAACAACACTAACACTACTTCCCTTATCAACACTTCCGGATGCAGGATTTTGAGAAATAATATTTCCACTTGCTACACTATCAGAATATTGTTCAGTTACACTTGGTGTTAAACCATTATTAGAACACCAAGTTCTAAAATCATTTAC
>URCJ01000073.1 GCA_900546285.1 uncultured Solobacterium sp.
CCAGTCTCGCCAGTCTTATCAATATCATAACGAACAGCATTCCATAATCTTGGTGCCAATTGCCATTCATCTATTAACCTTGGTTTATCCCCTTCTAAAAGAAGAGAAGGTTTAGTTTCCGCAAGTTCCAAATAATTATCCTGTAAATCAGGATTTTGCAATTCTAAAACACTTTTAGCTACTTGTCTTGCACTCGTTGTTTTTCCACACCATTTAGGTCCTTTAATTTGAATGGCACCAGCCACCTTTAGTTGTAAAGATATTTCCTCATCAACAATTCTCTTAATATATTCCATATTTGACTCCTTATTAGCTTCATTTTACCATAAATACGTTATTTTACAAGTCTATTTAGATAATTTGTGGTATTTCATTTAGACTTTTTGTGGTATTTTATTTAGATAATTTGTGGTATTTTATTTAGACTTTTTGTGATAACTAGCCTAATTCTTCTATTTCTTTTAAGATATTATTTAACATAGTAGTTTCTTTTTCTAAGTCTAATCTTTCTTTTTCTACAATATTACTAGGAGCCTTCTTAACATAGTTTTCATTACTCAAAAGATTATTTCTTCTCTTAATACTTGCTTCTAGACTATCTTTCTTCTTTGTAAGTTCACTTAGTACTTCTTCCTTATTAATCTTATTATCATAACAGATATAAGCACTAATATCATTGATACTTACTAAAATCTTCGTATTCTTATTACTCTTAGATACTATCTTATCATCTAATTTCAACATCTTAATAGCAATACTATCTAAATTAGTAGTCTCTACTTCAAAATCTTTACCAATATTATTCTCTAACTTCTTATTTCTAAATAGAGTAATAAACTCTAATAAGTTATCTAACATCTTAGTATCCTCATCAAAAATATATTCTTTCTCTACCTTAGGATACTCTGCTACCATAATAGAATCACTATCTTTAAATGGTAAATTCTGATAGATTTCTTCTGTTACAAAGGGCATAAATGGATGCATTATCTTAATTATTCCTTCTAAAACTTTATATAAGACACTCTTAGTTGTAATATCACTACTACTAAACTTAGCCATTTCTATGTAATTTGAACAAAAATCATCCCAGATAAAGTTATAGATTTCACTACCTACTAGATTAAATTCATACTTATCCATATGTTTAATCGTACTATCTAAAACCCTTTCAAACTTCGTTAAAATCCATTTATCTTCCTTCTTTAGATTACTAAAGTCTAATTCTTTTAAATCTTCAATATTCATTAAGACAAAACGTGAAGCATTCCACATCTTATTAATAAAATTCCAAGTAGCTTTTAATTTCTCTTCATCAAAACGTAAATCAGTCCCAAAGGCACAATCAGTAACTAAGTAATATCTTAGACTATCGGCTCCATAAACCTTAATCATATCCATAGGATCAATCCCATTTCCTAAAGATTTACTCATCTTCCGACCTTCTTTATCTCTTACTAAACCATGGATAATAACATCTTTAAAAGGTCTAACTCCATTAAGCTCTAAAGACTGAAAAGTCATTCTATTAACCCAGAAAGGAATAATATCATACCCGGTAACTAAACAATCCGTAGGAAAATATCTTTTAAAGTCTTCCGTCTTTTCTGGATAACCTAGAGTTGAGAAAGGCCATAAGGCTGATGAAAACCAAGTATCTAAGACATCTTCATCTTGAACCCATCCTTCACCCTCGGGAGCTGTCTCGCCAACATAAACTTCTTCCCCACGATACCAAGCCGGAATTCTGTGTCCCCACCATAACTGACGAGAAATACACCAATCATAGGTAATTTCCATCCAGTGATTCATAATCTTCTCAAAGCGAGGGGGAATAAAATTAACTTTAGTATCTTTATTCTTTTGATTTTCTAATACTCTATCGGCTAAAGGGCGCATCTTAACAAACCATTGTTTTGAAAGATATGGTTCAACAACCGCATCAGTTCTTTCGGAATGTCCAACATTATGGGTAATTTCTTCAACACTTATAAGTAATCCAGCTGCTTTTAAGTCATCGACTAACACTTTCCGACATTCTTCCCTTGATAAGCCTTGGTATTTCCCACAAACTTCATTCATCGTCGCATCTTTATTCATACAAATAATTCTTGGTAAATTATGTCTTAAGCCAACTTCATAGTCGTTCGGATCATGGGCTGGAGTGATTTTAACAATACCCGTTCCAAACTCAGGATCAGCATGCTCATCTAAGACAATTGGTACAACCCGATTAACCACCGGAACAATAACTTTTTTACCGTGTAAGTCCTTATATCTTTCATCATTTGGATTAACGGCTACAGCCGTATCCCCAAATAAAGTTTCCGGACGAGTCGTTGCCACTTCTAAGTAACGGTCCTCTCCTTCAATGTAATATTTTAGGTGATAAAAGGCCCCCTTATCTTCTTTATAAATAACTTCTTCAGTTGACAAAGCCGTCATAGCTACAGGATCCCAGTTAATGATTCTCTCCCCGCGATAAATTAAACCTTTCTTATAGTAATCCACAAAAGTCTTAATGACGGCTTTATTTAACCCTTCATCAAGAGTAAATCTTTCTTTACTATAATCAACAGATAAACCAAGTTTAGCCCATTGACTACGAATATTGCCTCCAAATTCACGGGTCCAATCCCAACAAGCCTCTAAAAATTTTTCTCGGCCAATACTTCTCTTATCAAGCCCTTGTTCTTTTAGTCTCTTAACAACTTTTGCTTCTGTTGCAATAGCGGCATGATCCATTCCCGGTAACCATAAGGCATCATATCCTTGTAATCTCTTATATCTAATAATAACATCTTGAATAGCCGTATCATAAGCATGTCCTATATGAAGTTTACCCGTTACATTAGGAGGAGGAATAACAATACAATAAGGTAATTTATCCGTATTACCACTCTTAAAATATCCCTTTTCTTTCCAATTATCATACTTTTTTTCTTCTACATCCAAATGATTATACTTGGTCTCTAACATATCTATACCTCATTTCTAAAAACAAAAAAGCCATAAATATAAGGACGAATTATCGCGGTACCACCTCTAGTTCATTAGTCATAGACTAACCTCACTAAATAGCGATAACGGGCAACCCGGGAAGTATTTTGTACTTCCAACTCCATGGTGAATTCAAGAATGTCTGCGTATGATTCGCACCAGCCATCATATCTCTTATGCCTCACATTTCTTTACTATGTCATTTCTCTGTTTTTATAATATAAAAATATAATATAGAAATATTAAGGAAAAGTCAAATAAAACTTTTAAAAGTTAGGGAAAAAACAAAAACCTCAATTGTAAAATGAAACTGGAATTAAGGAATTGGGATAAAGGGGCATGCCCCTTTATCCCAATTCGCGCGGCCGCAGGCCTCTATTCTCCAATTTTTGTATAAAAAAAGTCCATAGAAATCGTATTATATAGTTACCACACTTTATAAGGAGATTTCTATGAACAGCATTAATATATCACAAAAAGCAAAAAATAAACACCTTAATTTTTCTCATTATGAATTCATCATCAATTCTTTGATTCAGTTCAATGCTTCCCATCCTGGTAAGCGTAACATTGGTAAGACTCAATTCATTAAAGAGTTAGCTTCTACTGTAGGTACTACTGTCTCTAATATATATTCTATCATCAAGGATGCCACTATCTCTGTTAGAGATTACAATCTCAAGGTTCATTATGAACTTTCTGCCATGGCTGCATTTGAAAAGAGATCCAAGAATCATAAGATTCCAAATAACTCTAAATTTGAAAAATCAAAAGAGTTCATCTTTCTTGTCGAACAGGAAGTAAAATCAAATAGATTATCCTCTATTGATGAGACCATCAACTATTTAAGGATTCATCAGCCAGACAGAATAAAGAATATGGTGACTGTGTCTACTAAAACTTTTTACAGCTATGTCCACCAGGGAAGAACATCCATCAAACCTATTGATCTTCCACGCATGGTCAGAAGAAAGACAAAGAAGAACTGGAAGTCATACATTCCAAAAAGACAGAAAGGCACTTCCATTACAGAAAGACCCGAATATATCAAGGATAGAGAAGAATTCGGACATTGGGAAGGTGACCTTGTCACTGGACCTAGAGATGGACAGAATGGTGCATATCTTACTCTCATTGAAAGAAAGACGCGCTTCTACTATATGATTCCTATCTCTGCTAAATCTTCAAAGCAGGTCTATATGCAGATAAACAAGCTTCATAAGTTTTATGGTGATAGCTTTAAGGATATCTTTAAATCAATCACCTTTGATAACGGTAGTGAGTTTTCTAGATGGAAGGATATAGAACAAAAGCCAAAATCAAAAGAGAAAAGAACCACTGTCTATTTCGGTAGACCCTATCATTCATGTGACAGAGCCTCAAATGAGAACTGCAATGGACTTATAAGATATTTCATTAAGAAAGGAACTGATATTAATACAATTGATAAGGAGACAACTATTGATATAAACAATAAAATAAACCAGAAGAAAAGAAAGATACTTGGATATCTTTCTTCTGAAGAACTATTTCTTAACGAACTAGCTAAACTTAATGTAACTGGTAATACTATTTTCTATAAAAACTAACTTATCTTCTTATTTCCAGTTTCTGCTTGCAATTCGGGGAAAAAACAAAAAGAAATATAATAAAAAAGAGCAGATATTTCTGCTCTTAGTAGTTGATTTCTTCGTAAAGAACTTTTAAAAGGACAGCTTTAGAACTCATCTGCTGACGCTTTCTATCATAAGTCTTGATTACGCTGTATTCAACAACGTCATACTTTTCAACTTCTTCATCATCAAGGAAATCAGCCTGTCTGAAGAATAAGTTTTCTTCACCATCCTGGAAGATACTACCAAAATTCTTATCATGATTGTAGAATACTACTTTACCTTCATGACGAGTAATGTAGTTTTCTAGATGATAAACAACTTCAC
>URCJ01000074.1 GCA_900546285.1 uncultured Solobacterium sp.
GTACTAGGAAAACCTTGCCCTGACTATGTAGATGAAACAGTTTCTATGAAGGTAGTAAGAATAATTCAGGGTTATGTTAATGCAGTTAATAAGATGGTTTGGAGAAAAGATCAATAATGAATATACTAGTAACAGGATCAAAAGGAATGGTTGGTACTTCTCTTTGTAATAACTTAAAGAATATAAGAGATGGTAAAAATAAAACTAGAAATATTAAGATTGATGAAATCTATGAATATGATATTGATAGTACCATTGAACAATTAGAAGAGTATTGTAGTAAGGCTGACTTTGTCTTTAATTTAGCAGGAGTAAATAGACCAGAGAACCAAGAAGACTTTATGAAAGGTAATTTTGGTTTTGCCTCTTTACTTTTAGACACTTTAAAGAAACATAATAATAAAGCAGGTATTATGTTATCTTCTTCTATTCAAGCAACATTATCAGGAAGATTTGGTGATAGTGAATATGGAAGAAGTAAGAAGGCAGGAGAAGAGCTTTTCTTTGACTATGAAAAAGAAACAGGCTCTAAAGTATATGTATATAGATTCCCAAATCTTATGGGACACTCTAGACCTAAATACAATAGTGCTATTTCTACTTTTTGTTGGGCTATTGCTAATGATGAAGCATTTACTATCAATGATAGAAGTACAGAACTAGAAGTACTATATATTGATGATCTAGTAGAAGGTATGTTTGACTTATTAGAAGGCAAACAACAATATTGTGAATTTAGTGGTACTGATACAGTACTTAATGATAATGGAAGATACTGTACTATACCTGTAACTCATAAGGTAACTCTTGGTGAAATAGCTGATTTATTAGAAGAATTTAAAAATCAACCAATAACTCTTATGATGCCTAAATGTCCTGAAGGAAGTTTTGCGAAGAAACTATTTAGTTTATATCTTACTTATCTTCCTACAAATAAATTTAAATATGAACTTAAGATGAACTGTGATAATAGAGGTTCTTTTACAGAACTTGTACACACACTAGATTGTGGCCAAGTATCAATTAATATCTCTAAACCAGGTATTACAAAAGGACAACATTGGCATAACTCTAAATGGGAACAATTTATAGTTGTAGCAGGACATGGATTAATACAAGAAAGAAACATTAATACTGGAGAAACAATTGAATTTGAAGTAACAGGAGATAAGATAGAAGCTATATATATGATTCCGGGATGGACTCATAATATCATCAACTTATCTGACACTGAAAATCTTGTTACTGTTATGACATGTAATGAGATCTTTAATCCTAATCATCCTGATACTTTTTTTGAGATGGTCTAGTATCACTAAAATATAAGAATATTTAATTTAATTTTGATATCTTGGTTGTAGTAATGTAAAGAAATAAAATGGGAGAAGTGATTTTGAGCAAGAAAAAAATATTAATGGTTCATAATTATTATCAAATAGGTGGCGGAGAACATGTTGTATTTAAGAATGAAGTTGAACTATTGCGCGAAAATGGTCATGAAGTTATTGAATATACAAGAAGTAATGATGAGCTTAGTGAATCTTTTTTAAAGTTGTTAATTTCACCGTTTACTACTATTTGGTCTTTTAAAACATATTTTGAAGTAAAGAAGATAATTAAAAATGAAAAAATTGATATCGTTCATTGTCATAATACATTTCCTCTTATTTCCCCTTCGGTTTACTATGCTGCGATTCACTCAAACATACCAGTTGTTCAAACTATTCACAATTTTAGATTTTTATGTCCAAATGGTTCGTTTTTTTGCAAAGGTAAAGTATGTGAAAAATGCAATGAGAAATGGAATTTTTATGATGCTATAAAGAATAAGTGTTACAGAAATTCAAAGATTCAGACAATAATACTCGTCGCAATGCTTAAATTCCATCGATTACTTGGCACGTACAAAAAGATTTCTTATATCTTTTTAACTGATTTTAATCGCTCTAAATTTTGTAAATTAATAAACATTAATTCCGATCAAGTTTTTATTAAGCCAAACTTTATCAATCAACAAACCATCAGTTATGTTGTTAATGATAATAAGACTTTTATTTATTCTGGCAGATTAGATAAGGGCAAAGGCATTATAGAATTAGTAACGCTTTGGAAAGACATTGATACCTCTTATCAATTACATATCTTCGGTTCAGGAGAATGTGAAGATGAGGTTAAGAAACTGACTAAGAATAAGCCGAATATTAAATTATTTGGTTTCAGGCCTCAACAAGAAATATTTGAGGATTTGATAAATGGGGGAATTTTGATTACGCCATATATTTGGTATGAGGGGTTTCCTATGAATATAAGCGAATGTTTATCTCTAGGTGTACCTATCGTATCGTCTAATGTTGGGAATGCATGTAGCCTTGTTTTAAAATCTAGATCTGGAGTGTGCTTTGATGTACATGATGTTCGTAGCTTGGAAAAAGCTATCAACAAGGTGCTTAATAACAAGATGGTATTTTCAAAAAACGCCAAAGCATATTTTGATAATAACTTAACGGCAAGTTCAAATTATAAAAGGATTATAGAAATTTATGATAAATGCAGAATACATTAAAAATATCCCTGATAGAATAAGTATTATAGGAGTGCCAATTTCTACGGTTAACATGGATAGTTGCATTGAATTTTTGTTTAATAATTGGGAATACTTAGATGGTAATTACATTTGTGTTTCGAATGTTCATACTACTGTTATGGCCCATGATGATTCGGATTATTTAAATGTTCAAACTTCATCTTTATTATCAATCCCTGATGGTAAGCCGCTTTCGGTGATTGGAAAAAGACAATATAAAGCTATGGACAGAGTTACTGGTCCGGATTTTATGAGAAAAATTTTTGAATTATCAAAAGAGAAAGAAATTAGGCATTTTTTCTATGGAACAACTCAAGAAAATTTAGATACATTATTATCAAAGATAAAAATAGATTATCCTTGGTTAAATGTAGTTGGTAGTGAACCGTCTGTTTTTAGAACAATGAGTTCATTAGAGGAAAAGGATTTAGCAGATAGAATAAATATGACTGATCCTGACTTTGTTTGGGTGGCACTAGGTGCCCCCAGACAAGAGGAATTCTGTTATAGAAATGAGGGTAAAATTAACGGTTTGATGGTAGGCGTTGGTGGTGCTTTTAATGTAATTTCTGGAGTTATCGATGAAGCACCTCAATGGGTACAAGATATTGGTATGGAATGGTTTTATAGATTGATTAAAGAACCCAAAAGATTGTTCAAAAGATATTTAGCAACAAACACTAAATTTATTGTGTATTTATTATTTAATAAGAAGGTTAGTAAAAATTCATGAAGAAATTTATTAAAAAGAATTATAAATGGTTTATTTTATTTTTGTGTGCATTTGTTTTTGCTATCACACAATTTAAACCTGTAATGTACCTTCCTGTTCTAGTTCAATTAATACGAATTATAAAGAATTGTAATTCAAATGAGTATTTTGATTTATTACTATTGACAATCATTGTTCCTGATAATTATTTAATAATACCTATAATTATAGCTGTATTTATATTATTAAAATTGCCTTTTCTTGATAATAAAAAGAATGCTGCTATTGGAATTATTGCTATTTTCTATACTATTTTAGTTAGCTTTTTAAATAAAATTCCATTCATAAACTACATTGTTTATATTGTGTACTTCATTCCTTTTTGTCTATCTTTACTAGTATTAAAACAATTAGTTAAGAGAAAAGATTTTTTAATAAATAAACTATATAATTCCATTACTTTTATATTAATTTCTCAATGGATTGCTATAGTATTTTATACGATTTCTCACTTGTCTATAGTTAAAGCGTATAATGATATGGACTGGGTAACTGGTACATTTGGTGCTTTTCAGTGCAATACATTAATGTTGTTTGCTTGTTTTTGTTTTTTGATTTTTGTTAATGATTATGTTGTAAACAAAAAACTTCACTTATTACCAATTATTCTGTCATTATTAACTATAATTTCAACTTCATCTGTTGCATATTTATTGATATTCTTTTTATCATTTTTGGTTATACTATTTTTATCCGCAAAGATAAAGCCTATACAGAAGATTATTTTTATATTACTTCTATTATTGTCTATTTTAATTATGGTATCTATTTTGCCGGAATGGATTGTTAGAGAATTTGCGTTGTTGTTGGATTTTGAATATGCTAAAAAACGAATTAGTAAAATAATCTTTTATTACACTACTTTTGTAAAAATACCTAAAGAAGAAGGAATTATTACTTTTCTATTTGGTGGTGGACTAGGTCAATATGTATCTAGAGCTGCATTAACATGTGCTGGTGGATACATCGGTTTCTATGATTCAAGATTTACTCCTTATGTATCGGATTTGTATAAGACTTATATTCTTGATTTTTATAATGGGTTGCCTGGACTTGCGGATAGCCCTCAATCATCAATTTTGGCATTACAAGGGGAAGTTGGACTTATTGGTTTAGGGCTGATTATGTGGCTTTTGATAAAAAACTTTAAGAAAACCAAGAACATTACCATTCGAGTTTGTATATTGTTTTTTGTTGGCATAATGTTTGTTGAAAATATTCTAGAATTTGCGAAAGTATGCTTCATGTTTTGGGCTGTTATAGCTGTTTGTGGCTTTAAAGAAAGAAGGAATTTTGATGATAAAACTAATGCTAATTGGGCAAATTGATGACGAAAACTTAAATGGGCCGGAAGCAATTGTAAATGCTCTAGATCAAGAATATAGGAAGACCGACAATATTGAATACTATTCTTATGTGAATAATGGAAATAATAATACAAAGTATATTTTTGAATTAATAACATTTAT
>URCJ01000075.1 GCA_900546285.1 uncultured Solobacterium sp.
TGACTAATTTCTAACAGTCCTTTCTTTTACTTAAAATAAGGCTTAAAATAGAGTAGAGGAGTAATTGTCAAAATTACTGCCCCTCTCATTGCACCGTACATACGGTTCTCGTATACGGCGCTACATTTATATTTAAGTCACAGCCTACTTAGATAAGTAATACTCAATGGGGTTTACCAAACCGGTTATCCCCTTTTTCTTATTGGTATATGAAAGAATTTTTGGATTAAGTATAAAGCTAATGATATTCCCTGTAGCTTTTCTATATAGTCCTAATCTTGAGTTTGCCACTTTATATACATCTTCTTCAGAAAATCTGTTTTTAAACTTTAAATTCATCCTCATTAGATTTTTGTATATTGTTTTGGGCTTCTTCCATTTCTTAAGTATAACTACTCTAACTTTATGTCTTAACCATTGCCCAAATTTCTCCATTTTGGATTTCATTATTCCTATACTAAAGTAATTAATCCAACCTCTTACTACTTCATTTAATTTTGTAAATAGTGTATCTGTAGTCATAGCTATTGCTTTCTTACGGATTAATATTTGTTTGCACTTATCATATAGGCTTTGAACTTTGATATCCATTGGCTTACATTTCCATTCATCTGAACGTTTAAGAAATGTAAAACCTAAAAAGTTTGAGTCATTTGGTCTTACAACTTTTGTTTTAGTTGCGCTGACCTTAAGAAATAGTTTTCTTTCCAACCATGAAGTTACTGATTTCATCACTCTATTGGCACTTAATTCACTTTTAACTAGTATATTAGCGTCATCGGCGTATCTTACAAAGTGTAATCCTCTTGATTCTAGTTCCTTATCAAACTTATTCAAATAGATGTTTGAGAGTATTGGAGATAGAGGACCTCCTTGAGGCATACCTTCGCTGTTTGAAGATATTAAGCCATTTTCCATTACGCCAGCTCTTAGGAACTTTCGTATCAAATGTAGAGTTGTCTTGTCATTAACTTCTTCTCTAAGTATTGAAATTAACTTATCATGATTTACTGTGTCGAAATACTTTTCTATATCTAAATCTACTACCCATTCATAGCCTTCATTTAATAATTCAAGTACCTTTTCAATAGCGTTGTGTGCACTTCTATTTGGTCTAAAACCATAACTACTATTTGAGAATAGTGGTTCATAGATTTTAGATAGTTCTTGTGCAATAGCTTGTTGAATGACCCTATCCACTACTGTAGGAATACCTAGGGGTCTTTTCTTGCCATTGGCTTTAGGGATATAAACTCTTCTTACAGGTTGAGGCTTATAAGTCATATTCATAATAGAAGATACAATCTCTTTCTTATGAACTTTAAGATAGTCATCTATTTGAGCTACTGACATCTTATCAACACCATGAGCGCCCTTATTTGACTTTACTTTTTTAATAGCCTCATTTAAGTTATCTTCACTTAAAATCTTTCCAATTAATTCCATCTGCTGCATCCTTTCTATTTTCAAAACATTTCAACATCATCCTCGGATAACCATAACTAGAAAGATATACGATTCTTTCATGTTGTTACTTATATCCTTTCGGACTAATCGAAATTTAATTATAGTGGCTTGCACTATATAAACATTAAGTCCTTCAGTGTTTTATCACCTACTATGACCTCAGCTGACTCCTCATATTAAACCTTTTTCGACCGATGGTACCATTACTGTTTTTAAAGTTTATTGGACTTCATCGTATATGAGGTCTCCCGGGGTAATTCACTAATCCTATTTCTTTCACAACGTCTTGATTTACTCTTTTGGTTTTACGTTTACCTTTTGGACTTATAGTTGTTGTGCACTATCATCCACCATTTAGCCTTATATCAAGTTTCTGTTCGTACGCTCAAAAGAATCGCTACACCACTTCCTCTACCCATATCATCGCTGATACTAGCTTGTGGTTCACTACACTTGGCGGTAAATACCTGTGGTCGGTTTATCTCCGACTGAATTAGTGCCATGCCCGGCACACACTTAAAAGGCGCTTCAGGATTTCTAACCTTAAGCGCCTTTTATTGATACAATCTTCTTGTTTAGAGAAAAGGTATCTTTAACATGTCTTATTTATTTCTTAAATGAATTAGTTTCAGGATCAAATTCAGCTTCCTTTAGCCAAACATAAGCATCATCTTCACATCTATCTGTTTGTAACCAAGGATTGCCATCCAAATGTCTAATCATCCAACAAGTATACATTTGATAGCCTGGAGCACATACTTGAGGATGTAACTTACCACCTGGAATAGCTGAGAAACTACGGTTAGTACTCTTAAACACCTCATCCCCTACATAACTAGCTCCAAAGCCTTCTTCATGATCGAATAAAAAGTAATAACATTCAGGCTGTGGGTGTCTATGAGGAAGATAGCCTGACCAATTACCTGGATCATTTAAAACCTCGCCCAATACCATGTTACTTAGTGGATTGATGTCATGATCAAAGATTGTATTAACTCTTCTAGCTGCCGTATTGTTGTACTTACCCTTGTTAGAATAATTGAATGGAGCATCACTAGGTTTATATAACTTAGACTTGAAATCATTGTCATTCTTTGTCTTTTGAACAAGAATTTCAGTTTCGCTATTAGCCTTAACCACAATAGTCTTATTCTTAGAAACATGTCCAGCATATGGACCATCAAGAAAGACCGATCTTCTAGCCACACTTTCCTTAACACCATCAACATCCATTTCTAATTCGCCATTCAAAAGTAAAACAGCAACTTCTTCATCGCTACTTGTAAACGCCAAGGTTTCACCCTTAGTCAACTTATATACACGAATATCCATTAACATATCGCTATATTCGTTGTCATAAGTTGTTAGAATCATCTCACCTTTCTCATCAAATTTTGGATAACCAAATACTTTCTTTTCCATACCCTTTAGCCTTTCTGTTATCTTATATAAAGTATCCACACTACCTACATTACCTGGGAAGATTACTACAGGCATATCTTTAAATTTAGAATCATCCAAAATTCTAATTACTCCCACATTCTTTTCAATTTGTCCAAGTGCTAATGCCTTCTTAACATTTAAACCAATACTTAAACAATCATAAGAAGTAATACCACCCTTAGATATCAAGAATGAAGGACGTACCTTTAATAAAGATAAGATACCTGTAAGCTCTCTAGAAATGCTTACTGCCATTTCTAATTGTTTTTCTTTATCATCACCAGGGAAATCTACACGATCTCTTCTAGTAGCTAATAAAACCGTCCTATTCTCTTTTAACTTGCTGTCAATTAACTTTGCGCATCTAATCGCTTCATCATGCAACCTATTATTTAACACTTCATGTTGATTAAATTCAACATAATCGACATTTGAATCATGTTCTTTTAAATAAGCTAACTGATCACTTGTGTTTTTTACATGGGAACCAGCTAGAATCAAACCACCACTTCCATAAGATATACACTTTTTGCTATCTAAATAAGGAATATCCGTAATATTACCTAATTCTTTAACCAAAGATGCTGCACATCTAAATAAAAATTTCTTATTTGTATGTTTATAGGCACATACAAATTTTCTTAAATCATCCACTGATGTACAATTAACAATCACCTTATTGAAGTTTGTAACACTATTTAATTTACCAACGATATCATTATCATCTAAACCAATAGAAACACAATCGCACGCCTTATACTTGCCATTGGTCTTTTCTTCAACATAATCTTTTAAGTTGCTGCTTTTAAAGCCAAAGGTCTTATCTTTCGCAAACTCACTCTCACCAACTGGAATTTCTACACCATTGTTTATCACATAATGAACATCATTAACCGTTTTTCTAATGCCATCAAGATAAGGACAAATAATTTCACCGTCAATTAAATAGCCATTATCATTTAATACTTTCTTAATCACTTCACCTTCTAAAGGAAAATGACCTCTTAAAGAAGAATCTCCTCTTGAAATAATAGTAAAGTCAATATTCAATTCCTTTGCGATATCACATATCATTTGAATAAGTTTCTCATGATATTTGATTGTCTCTTGTTCACTGAAAGCTCTTGAATTTGTAGAAATATAAAACATTTCTCTTGAATCTTTAAAAGCTTCACACAAAAGATTGTAATCATAATTAATTAACACCAATACATCATGTACTGTTTGAATACCGGTTGGATCATCATCTAGAACTATATATTTATGTTTTATCATACTTAAATGATATCATTTTTAAACATAATATACATAATTTTGTATAATTATATTGTGGGAGGATTAATAAAATGTTTGACTTAAAGAGTTTTTCATTAGAAGGCAAAGTAGCCCTAGTAACAGGAGGAGGAAGTGGTATCGGTTTTGGTATCACATGTGCCCTATATAAGGCTGGAGCTAAAGTTTGTTTTAATCAAAGAAGTGTAGAAAAAGTAAATAAGGCTTTAAAGGAATTTGAAAATGAAGGAGTTAAAGCTTATGGTTATGTTTGTGATGTAACTAAGGAAGAAGAAGTTAATAAATTAGTAAAAAAGATTAATGAAGAAGTAGGTGTAATTGATATCCTAGTTAATAATGCTGGCATCAATATTCGTAAGCCAATGACTGAAACTACTTTAGAAGATTTTCAAACAGTAATTAACACTGATTTAGTAAGTCCTTTTATCGTATCTAAGGCTGTAATTCCAGGTATGATTGAAAAAGGTCATGGTAAGATTATTAATATTTGTTCAATGATGTCAGAACTTGGTAGAGAAACTGTTAGTGCTTATGCAG
>URCJ01000076.1 GCA_900546285.1 uncultured Solobacterium sp.
TAGATAAATCACCATAATATATGATTGCCTTAGAGTTCTTATCATGTAAATCCTTAAGGAATACAAGTTGATTATTAGCTTGTAAAGAGATATCCATCCATTTAGAGATTTCTTTATTAAGAACCTTTTGGTCTCTTAGTAATATCTTTTCTGGATCTTTTGTCTTTGATAATTCACTATTTTCCTTAAATCTGAGATACATGAAATCTTCTATTTCCTTTTTGTTTATGCTCGGTTGAACAAATCCTACAGGCGAAGTCTCCTTCCTCTAAATGTAGGGAATCCGGCTGTATGTACACAAGCACGAATCGCTCTTTGTTCTATAAAATATAATGTTTGCCTAATTGTACAAAACAGTAAAGAATAGTAAAATAAAAGCGTAACAGTAAAGAACAGTAAAAGTATTTAAAAAGAGTAAAGAACAGTAAAAAGATAAGGAGAAAAGATGATGGCAAATCCATTTACATTAACTTTTGGGAAAAACCCGTTGGAATCTGTAGAAAGACCTGTACAAAATAATGAGATTCTTGATGCGTTCACATCAGAGACTATCAATCAACAGATGTTTATCATTACAGGAGTTAGAGGTTCTGGTAAAACCGTAATGATGTCGAATATTTGCCAGGAATTGAACAAACGTCCTGATTGGATTGTTTTGGAATTGAATCCAGCAACTGATTTATTACAGGCAATTCTTTCTAAATTGTATAGTAATCATCTTGTTTCAAAATTGATTAAATCTTCTAAAATAGATTTATCTTTTTTTGGGTTTGGAGTATCTATTGATGGAGCAACTCAAATTACTGATTCAGAAACCGCCATTGTTACAATTCTTAAAAAAATTCAAAAAGAAGGAAAGCGCGTATTGTTCTGTATTGACGAGATGTCTAACAATGAGTATATGAAGATTTTTGCAGGTTCTTTTCAAATATTTGTTAGACAAGAATTACCGGTATTTTTGCTAGGTACTGGGTTATACGAAAACATAGATGAACTACAGAATGAAAAGAATTTGACCTTCTTATATCGTGCTCCAAAAATTCAATTACAACCATTAAACATTTCAGCTATTGCGGCTAAATACCAAAATATATTTAAGTTTTCTAATTCTGAAGCATTAGAAATGGCAAAACTTACAAAGGGATATCCTTTTGCGTTTCAAGTTCTTGGATATCTAACATGGAACGCTAATGGAGATTATAATTCAATATTAAGCGAGTATGAACAGTATCTAAGTGAATTTGTTTATGACAAGTTGTGGTCTGAACTTTCTATGAAAGACCGCTTGGTCGCAAAAGCGATTGTGGATACAGATAGTAAAATAATTAAGGATATAAGAGAACTTTTGAATATGAGTACCAATGAATTTAATCCATATAGACAAAGACTTATTAAAAAAGGAATTGTAGATGGCAGTAAAAGAGGACTTTTATATTTCACATTGCCATTATTTGAGAATTATATTAATACCCATTTCGATATAGATTAAATCAGCCCTAGGTAAGACAACTTATATACTTTTTGTAGTTTTTGACGATAATTTGTTTAAACATGTAATTTTTTTGTTTAATAATACAGTTAATTGTATATAATACTTTCATGCGTTTTAGAAGAGATATTAAGGGCTTTACCTTAGGTGAGTTATTAACGGTTGTGATGATTATAGGCATTCTTGTTGGTTTTGCGTTGCCTGTTTATGGTAATCAAATAGAAAAGAGTCGTGAGGATAACGATATCTCTTTAGTTAGAGCCGCTTATACTGAAGTATATGTTGCTGGTTTAAATGGCGATTTTACTAAAACAGTGGAAGTTAAATTAAGTCAGAATGTATATGATTGGCAATATCACGACACTATAACAATCGATGAAATTAGTCATTCTAAGAGCGATGGTGATACTTTAAATTGGAAGGGTGTTCCTGGTAAGAATGGAACTTGTGTTGTTTCTTATGTTGAGGGTGTTGGTGTTGTCTTGAATTGGAGTGGTGAAAAGACCACAAGTGGTCCTAATATCAACTATAAAGAAGATTTAAGAGATATTCTTGATAAGAGCGAATTGTTAAAAAGACCTAATTTACAAGGTAATCCAAGTATTGAAATCGATTCTAAAAGTACTAAGTCAACAATGCTTCCTGAGATAAAAAAGTATATTGATGAGAATAGTTTGCTAAATCATGGCACTTGGGCTTTTTTAGCCGACAATAAGGATTCTACTGAAGCAATTACTTATGTATTTTGGACGTGTGTTGATACAAATAAAGTAGGCCATGATAAAAAGATACCTGTTATTATCGCCAAGCCAAATGGAAAATATTGTATATCAGATTCTATTACAGCTGAAAGAACACCTACAAATGCAGAAAAGTATGTTGCGATAGCTGACCATATTTGGAATAAGTATGGCTATAGTAAATATACTAGCGGTAAGAAGGAATATGATAATCTAGACGAAGCATACAAGGAATATGAAAAGTATGTTGAACAAAATTATCCAACACACAAAGAAGATCTACCAAAATAGTTTATTTATATAATTGCTTAAGATTGTTAGTACGTTTAGTGCTCTTAAGTTGTTCATATACTTGTTTTAATTGTTGTTCATATCTATTAACGTTGAAGTCATTAATGAATTCAACGTTTTTTATTTCATCAGGAAGATACTGAATCTTGTGGAAACAATCATAACGATCATATGAATACTTTTCATCATCTTGCAGGCCAACTGGAGTTAGTCTTAGGTATTTTGGCATGTCATAGGCTTTTGTATTAACTAGGGCTTGGGCTTTATGCACTGCATCAACGCCAGTTCTTGATTTAGGTGCTAGGCATAGGTCAATTATTTGAATGCCATAAGGAATGATGGCTTCAGGGAAGCCTACTGCTTCTGCTGCCTTACAAGCATCCAATGTTCTAGCTACAAGTTGGGGGTTAGCCAAGCCGATGTCTTCATAGGCAATGACAACAAGTCTTCTTGAGATAGATGCTTCATCGTTTGATTGAGCAAGTAGTGCTAAGTAGTATAATGCACCATTGACATCGGAGCCTCTTATTGATTTTTGTAAGGCTGATAATAAATCATAATGACCATCTTCTGAGGCAAAGGTTCTTTGGTTGGCTACTTTGCATTGTTCCTTGACATCTTCTACTTCTATCTTGTTATTTTGACAAATAAAAGAAGAAAGTTCTAAGACATTAAGGGCAAATCTAATATCACCATTGGCTACTTCAGCAATCAAGCTTAGCGCATCATCAGAAATAGTACATGAATCATTTAATCCATCTTTATTACTAATAGCCTTTAACAAGGCTTGTTTAACATCGTCTTTAGATAAGGCTTTAAGTTCAAATAGATGACATCTACTTCTAATAGCTGGATTAATAGAATGATATGGGTTGGCAGTTGTACAACCAATTAAGATAATATTTCCTTTTTCAACATGTGGTAGTAATAAGTCTTGTTTATCTTTATTCAAGCGATGAACTTCATCACATATTAATATTAGTTGGCCACTTAGATCAGCTTCGACAAAGATGGCATCTAAGTCTTTTTTATTACCTGTTACTGCGTTAAATCTTCTACATGGTTTATGTAATTCTTTAGCAATCACTTCTGCAAGGGTAGTCTTACCAATGCCTGGAGGTCCAAAGAAAATAGATGAAAAGATAGTTCCTTTTTCAAGGCACTTACGAATGATTCCTTTTTCACCTACTAGGTGTTGTTGACCGATAATGTCATCTAATGATTCAGGTCTTAAGCGATATGCCAATGGTTTAGTGTTCATCTTAATATTTCTATTCCTTCATCTAAATCTTTTACTTGTTTATAACATAAAGAAAGAGTTTCTTCTTTAACATCTACTATATCTTTAATATAGACTACTTTAATTCCAGCATTATAGCCTGATAAGATACCGTTGTTAGAGTCTTCATAGATAATCATTTCATCTTTATCATAATTATAGTGTTCAAATACTTTTAAATAAATTTCTGGGTCTGGTTTGGAGTTTTTAATTTCATCACCAAATACCATATAGTCAAAGTAGTCAATGATACCAAACTCTGTTAATACTTTAGTTTGTTTATCTCTAGCAGTTGATGTGGCAATGGCCGTTTTAATATTATGTTTTTTACAATAGTTAAGGATATTAAGGGCTCCTTTTTTAAGTTTATATGGTTCGTTTTCTAGAATTTGGTTTCTAATTTTTTCAAAGTCTTTTATATATTTATCGTAATTGAAAGAATCGTCTTGGGTGCTTTCAATTAATTTTCTTCCGGCAACTCTGTTTTGACCAATGATACCCATGATGGCTGACATGGGGATATTATAGTGGTTTACTTCTAAGTTTTTTAGGGCAGCTTTTACATAAACTGATTCAGAGTCAACTAATGTTCCATCAACATCAAAAATAACTAATTTAATCATATACATACTATTATATTTGATAATTTGCACCTGTAGGGTATTTTTTAAATGGTCGAATTGCACCTTTTAGGTACTTTTTTAGGGTGTGGATTGCACCTTTAAGGAAAATTGCGATAATATGTGAAGAAAAAAGAATTATTAATTAGTAAAAATTGGCTCATATGTTACAATGTTTTTGGAGGATGAAAATGGATAACATTCAATTACAAAGGCATGCCAATAATATTAGAAAGAATATCGTTGACATGGTATATGCTGCACAAAGTG
>URCJ01000077.1 GCA_900546285.1 uncultured Solobacterium sp.
ACCGCTTACCTTAACTGTATTTAATATTGGTTGAATCTCCTCTGTTCCTGAAACAGTAATAGTATTACTATCCTTAAAGTTTCCATAAAACAATATGCCCCCAACAATCAATACCAATAAAATTATCTTCTTCATAGTTTCACCATCATCCAATCCGTAGAAGCATAGCTTCCATCACTATATTTCATATTATCTGGTTTAGTACCATACTTTTTAAAACCATATTTCTCATATAATTTAATCGCCTTAGTATTACTAGAAACAACCTCTAATTCCACCTGTTCATAGCCTACTTCCTTGGCATATCTTAAGGCTGTCTCTAACATGATACTACCAATACCACAACCCCAATATTCTTGATAAAGGGCAATAGACATGCCACATCGATGAGCTAATCTTTTAAATGGTGCTACAGGGGAAAAGGAACAACAGCCCACATGTTTGCCATCAATATAGACTACCAACATCAACGCCTTATCCATTTCTAGACGCATATTGATAAAACCTTTTTCATCTTTTACTGCAAGATTAATCTCATCTTCTTCTCTTAATAAATAAGGTGTTTCCTTAGCAGTTTTCTTTAGGTATTTAATCAAATCCTTCGCATCATCTTCACATGCGCTTCTTAAAATTACTTTCCTACCTTGTTTATCAATAAATTCAATTGGCTCAATTCTCATATATTGTCCCTCTACAAAGCTATTTTATTCCAAACAAAAGAAGGTTACAACGAACCTTCTAGTTTCCAACTTACAGCCTTCTTCCTAGCATCCACAAAACGCTTATATATGCCATCCTCTTTCATCAATTGATCATGATTACCTCTTTGAACAATTCTGCCCTTATCAACAACAATTATTTGATCAGCATGCCTTACCGTCTTCAATCTATGTGCAATCATAATAATCGTCTTTTCTTTTGTAAGAGCCTCTATCGCATCCATTAAATCCTTTTCATTTTCAGGATCAACATTGGCAGTTGCTTCATCAAGAATAACAATAGGCGCATCTTTCATAATTGCTCGGGCAATTGAAATACGTTGTTTCTCACCGCCAGACAAACTAGCACCACCCTCACCAATCACCGTATTATAACCATCAGGTAGTTTACTGATAAATTCATGACAACACGCTCTCTTAGCTGCTTCAATCACCTCTTCATGACTTGCCTCTTGGCTACCAAATTTAATATTATTCTCAATCGTATCCTGGAACAAATAAACATTCTGGAAGACAAAAGAGAAATTACTCATAAGAGCATTCATACTATAATCTTTGACATTTGCACCACCCAATGTAACGCTACCTTCATCTACATCCCAGAATCTAGCAATCAAGTTACACAATGTTGACTTGCCACCACCTGATGGACCAACAATTGCGGTTGTTGTCTTTTCCGGAATAAATAGCGATATATCATCAATTATTTTTCTCTTGTCATAAGAGAAGGAAACATGATTAAGCTCAATATTATGATTTATAGGTTCTATCTCTTCACCATCAATATCCATAGTATCTAGCTTTAGTATAGCTTCAGCCTTATCCACACAGATGCTAACAACATGTAGAAGAGATGAATAAGTTCCAGCACATTCTAAACTTGAATACAACATGAATGCCGATATGGTCATACCAATACAATAGACAAGTTCCATTGTGTCATTAATATAGAAGTAAGCACACAATAATACAATTATTGAAGCTGTAATCTTAGTTGTGATGTTTTGTAGAAAATGATATGGTACAAACAACATTTCCATCTTTGTATTAATCTTCTCACAAGCCCTATTGGCATCATTTAATTTCTTAGACTGTTTACCAAATAGATTATAAGATTTAACCTCAGATATACCTTGTAGATATTCCATAATTTGATTAATCAGTTCAATATCACATTCAATTTTTTCCTCTGAATCCTTCTTGCTTACCCTTTGCATCATAGAATTAATTATAAAGAAAACCACTATTCCAATTAGCGCTACAATCCCAATTCTTAAATCAAATATAAGTAACATCAAAATGATCATCGAAGTTTCAAGAATCCCTTGCGTTGTAAGCATCACCACTCTAGCAGCCACATCACCAAGGATTTCCATGGTATTGGTTGTAACCGAAGATATTTCACCAATACTATTGGAATTAAAATAGCCCATTGGAAGATAACGCAAATGTTTCGCAATCTTTATTCTTGTAAAAGCACTCGCATTATAGCCTCCTTTTGTTTGAAGCACTGTTGAATATTTCTTACAAAAAACACCTATTGAAATAGAAATAACCATAATCAATAAAGAACCATATATATACTTTTCCATTGGTTCTTTATTCAAGAGTCCAATTAAAATATACATAATCGCAGGAATCTTCATAGCAGCAGCTAGGGCTTCAATCACGCCCAAAACAATTGATAATTTAAATTTGTCTCCATTTTCTTTGCCTGAAAATCTTATGAACTTTAAAAGAATTTCAATCATATTATTCACCATCCTTTACTGAAATATGAGCTTCCCACATTTCCTTATAAAGTGGACAAGATACAAGAAGCTCCTCATGTTTGCCGTGGGCAATTACACTTCCATCATTAACCACAAATATTTGATCACTATCCTTAATAGTAGATAATCTATGGGCAATCACAATAAGCGTCTTTCCTACAACTAATTTTGCGATTGAACTTTGTAAGATTGCCTCATTTTCGGGATCGGTATAAGCAGTAGCCTCATCCAAAATAATAATCGGTGCATCCTTTAACATTGCCCTTGCAATAGATATACGCTGTCTCTCGCCTCCAGACAAATGCCCTACAGCACCACCAACTACAGTGTTGAAACCATCTTCTAGTTGCATAATAAAGTCATAACAACCACTTCTTTTTGTAATTTCAATAACTTCTTCATCACTCGACGAAGGCTTACCTTGTCTAATATTTTCAAGTACCGTTTCATTAAATAAGTAATTATCTTGAGATACATAAGCAATTCTTTGATTAAAATCATCTAATGAAATATCCCTAATATCAACTTCGCCAACTTTGATAGAACCGCTATCAACATCCCACAACGATGCAATAAGTTTAGCTATAGTAGACTTGCCACTACCAGATGGGCCAACTATAGCATTAACACTACCTTCTCTGATTTCCATATTGACGCCATGTAAAACTTCCTTTTCATGATAGGCAAATCTTACATTCTTTAAGCTAATTGAATTGTTAATAGGAAGAGCTTCACTCTTGTTAGGCCTATTTAAATCAGGTTTCATAAGTATTCCAACCACCTCACCCACAATCACATTAATCTTACCCAAATCATCTGTATAAGAAAGTACCGTAATCAAGGGTCCTACAATACTTAAAGATAAGATGATACACATCACAAAATTAGAAAGACTAAGCGTTCCATTTTCCACATAATGAGCACCAAAAGGTAATACTGTTAATAAAGTATATGGTGTCATAATCATCATTAATGCTTGAAAAATCGAGCATCTTTTCATCCAAGAAATAAAAGAATCCGCATAATCTAATGCTGCCTTAGTAAACTTATCATATGAGCTCTCAGTCTTGCCAAAGGCCTTAATCACTTCAATTCCATCGATATATTCAACGGCTGCATCATTTAATTCTTTTGTAGTTTTAACAGTTCTTTCATAACTTGGTCTAAAGTCTATCATCATCCCAAAGTAACAAATAACACCAACAACAACCGGTACTAATGACCATAAAGCTAAACGCCAATCAATCATAAAGAAATAAATAAGAATAATAATTGGAGCTAAAAGATTAGATGTAAATTCAGGCACAATATGAGCAAGTGCTGTTTCAATACTATCAATTCTTTCAACCATGATATTTTTAAAAGTACCTGATGGTGTATCTTTTACATAACCAAGGGGCACTCTAGCTAACTTATCACAACACTGTTTTCTAATGTTAGCCAATACACTAAATGTTGCCTTATGTGATAGTGAAGTAGATAATGAATGAAATAATTCACTTGCCACAAAAGACAATGCGATTAGTATCACTTTATACAAATACACACTAAAGTCTTTTTGCCCATTCACAAATAATCCAATTACATCACCTATCAAAAAATAAGGAATAATCTTAAAGATCACACTTATTATTGCCAGCAACACACTCCATAAGTAAGCACCTCTTTTTTGACCTGCCCACTCTAGTATCCAATTTAATGTAGATTTTTTCTTTTCTTTCATTCTCTCCTCCAGTTAGCACTAGCTAACTATATCCTAATATAATAAGTGGTACTACCCACCTATTAAAACTCTTTTTATGTTTGAATCGTCAACCTTCAATTCGATTATGTTTTCCGTAGTAGTAATGTCTATCAAAAGGCTTTTACATAGCTTAATTGTGGTCTATTTAGCTTGTTTCTTGACTACTCAGGAAAAATATTTCTACCCTCGCCCC
>URCJ01000078.1 GCA_900546285.1 uncultured Solobacterium sp.
TTCAATTTGTTATCCAAATTTAAATGTAAAAGTTTGTGCAACTCATGCTGGTTTAACAGTAGGTGAAGATGGTGCGAGTCATCAAGCTATTGAGGATATTGCCATTATGCGTTGTTTGCCTAATATGCGTGTGTTTGTGCCTTGTGATCAATACCAAACTAGAGCTGTTATTAATTATGTGGCTTATAGTGATGGCCCGTGTTATGTAAGAATGCCAAGAGGTAAAGCCGAGGATGTATATAACGAGAATACAGTCTTTGACTTTAATAAGGCTGATGTAGTTAGAGTTGGTAAGGATATCGTCTTGTTCGCTACTGGTTTAATGGTTGAAGAGGCTTTAAAGGCTGCAGAAGAAGTAGATGCGACTGTTGTTAATATCTGTTCTATTAAGCCTATTGATAAGGATACAATTGTTGAACAATTAGCTAAGCATAAAGTAGCTTATACTTTAGAGGAACATAGTATTATTGGTGGTTTGTTCTCTGCAGTGTCTGAGGTTAAGGCTCAAACTTCTGTGGCTACTCCTTTATATCCAATTGGTGTAAATGATGAGTTTGGTCAAAGTGGTAAGGCTCTAGATGTGTTAGATTACTATGGTTTAACTAGTAAGCATATCGTTGAGAAGATTAAGGGTTAAAAAGTATATAATTGGAAGCATGAAGAAGTTAATGTTCTATGTGCTTCCTTTTTTAAATCATTAGTAAAATTTACTGATCATTTTTATTGTATATTTCTTAATTTTATGTTATTAATTAATTGAACGATTAGTTATTAAAGGAGTTTTAAGTGCGTACTGTTAATGAGAAGGCTCGTGAGGCAAGAAAAGTTGAAATAATGGAAAAGTGTTTCGCTTGTTATTGTGATAATGGGCTTAATGGTGTTGGTATTAAGGCGATTGCAAAGGCTTGTGGTATAAATTCGGCAACACTTTATCAATATTTTGATAATCTTGATGATTTGATTGTAAAATCTACTGCTTATTGTATGGAGAAAGTTGAGGATGATTTTATGGAATTGGCTCCAACTGATCCTGAGGATATCTTGAGGTTTGTGAAAGAGGTTCCTTATTGGACTGCTAAGAAACATGGTAAGAAGTATAGGCTGATGTATCAAGTTTATACTCATCCTAAATATATTGAATATGGTAAGGAATTCTTCAAGGGTGTTAATGAAAGATATACAGAATATGCAAAGATTCTTGAGCCTAAGATTGGTATTCCTTATACAGTTATTACTCCTTTAATTTTTATCTTTGTACGAGCAAGTGTGCATTATGCCTTGTTTGAAGATGAATATTATTTGAAGAGTCAAATGGAGGTGCTTAAACAAAGTGTAACTTTGTTGGCAGATAAATACAAAAACACTACTTGCTGATTTAATCAGTCGCCGCGGTTTATTAACGGCGTAAACGTCGGTGCAATCAATTCTTGCCGTATATGGAGGAATCAAAAATGAGAAAACGAATGCTTAGTATCCTGCTTTCCCTATGCATGTTATTTTCCCTTGCACCGGCGAGTGTTTTTGCACAGGATGAATTAGAAGAAATTGTTGAATGTGTTTGTGAAACACAATGCACAGATGAATCTAAGAATGTAGATTGTCCTGTTTGTAGCAAAGAAGGAGCAAGCCTAGAAGATTGTAGGATGTATGTTCCTGTTATAGAAGAATCTAATGAAACAATTATTAATCCAATAAATGAGAATAATGATGAAGATTCTACTAATAATGTAGTATTAGAAAATGAAAGTAATATTACTGTAGTGGAAAATCAATTGTCAGAAGAAGTAAACGAAGAATCTAGTATAACTTCAAAAGATGTGCAAGACTTAATTGATGCATTACCTGATACTACAACAATTAATGAAGATAATGTAGAAGAGATTGAAGCACAATTAGAAGCTATAGATAATTTAAAAGCTGAATTATCTGATGAAGAATTAGAAAGTATTGATTTTACTCGTTATGTAGAAGTGGCTACTGTGTTAGAACAATTATTATATGGAGTACAAGAATCATCTAATCAAATTATGCCTGCAAGTTATAGTGGTAGGTCTATTAGACTTGGTACTAGTGGTATTAGTAGTCCTTCAAAATTAACTTCTCAAAAAGGAAATACTTATAACCCAAATAGCTACATCTATTTTGGTGTGAATAGTAAAGATAATAATAAACCAATTAAATGGAGAGTATTAGACGCAAATAAGGCAAATGATGGCAGCACAGCCGGAATGTTTTTGTTGTCTGAATATCTGTTTAGAAAAAGAAGTTTTGGAAGCAACAACACTTGGCAGAACAGTTCTGTGCAGCAGTGGTGCAAAGAGTTTGCGTCCATCCAACCCAACTTCTCTTTAGCAGAGAAGAGTGCCATGCTAGGTGTTGCAAAGACGGACAGCGGTGGGAACTATTTTAATATAAGCTGGGGAGAAAGCAGCCTGACAGCGGACGATAAGATGTTTTTCCTGTCCGTCCGGGAACTTGCGGATTATGTTGGAAATTATTACCAAGCACCGGGGTTGGTGGCGACATTTGAAGGCGGTAGCTCCGATGACTGGTGGCTCCGCTCGCCTGGCGTCGGCAACACAACCAGTGCGGGCTTGGTCACGATCATTGGTTCTGTGAATATCTACAGCATTAAATCTAGCCTGGCTGCTCGCCCCGCTTTTAACTTAAATTCAAATAATGTTTTATTTACATCTACTGCTGTAAATGGCAAATATGATAATGCTATTGATAGTAGTTTTACTCCTGTGGGTACAACAAATAGTGCAGATTGGAAATTAACTTTAAAAGATAGTAGCCGTTACTTTAATGCTTCTGCTTCTACAACAAAACTAAGAGCAAACGAAAGTTTAACTGTTACTTATTCTGGAGCCAAGACTGGTGATAATGAATATGTTTCCGCAATGATTGTTGATGAAAATGGTAATGTTCTTTATTATGGGCGAATTGCACAAAATAGTGAAAGCGGTATTGCTAAAGTTACTATCCCATCTGAAATGGCGACAGGAAACTACAAATTAAAGGTTTTTAGTGAGCAATACAATGGCGACTATAAAACTGACTATGCAAGTGATTTTGTCAATATTGATTTAAAAATAAGAGAGAAATTTAGTGAACAATTTACACTTACAAAAGGTGAAAGATACTATTTTGATTTATCTGGACTAAGCATTCCTGGTGACGTTAATAGTTACTTACCAGAT
Source organism: uncultured Solobacterium sp. (assembly GCA_900546285.1). Taxonomy (GTDB): domain Bacteria; phylum Bacillota_I; class Bacilli_A; order Erysipelotrichales; family Erysipelotrichaceae; genus Colivicinus. The sequence continues at coordinate 3,204 of URCJ01000078.1, forward strand.
ACTTCACTACATTATGTACCGTTTGTTTATACTGGTACCATTGATGCTTATGTGCTTAATTCTGCATCAAATCATGTAGCTGATTCTTCTAAACATGCTTCTGAAACTTTAGATCCTAATGCTCAATATGGTTATACATATGATCATAGTTTGTTTATGGCAGATGATCAAATAGCTAATAATGTTAGTTGGGCTGATTTAAATAATAAAGGATTTATTTTTGGTAATTCATATATGGCTAATGGTGTTGTATATAGTCTTCGTGCCCCTACGGTAGGTAGCACCTTTAATACTAGAATATCTCCAAGCAACAATGAATGGAATCGAATTAAAGCTAATAATACTGATTATATTAAAATCAATTGGAATCTCCATCCTGATCAGAGAAGTTGGGGACAAGATAATAATTATTATAATCATGTTGAGTTTAAGAATGGAAGAAGAACACCTACTGGTAATTTATTTGGTGAACAAGAAAACTACAGTGATGGTATGACTTATTACCGCCCTGTTCTAGAAGTATTAAATCCTAAGATGTTAGGTAATAATGGTCTTAAGGTAGTTACTCTTAAATTTAATGGTGGTAAATTAGGTGGTAGTGGCGATGATATAAAAATAGTAGTGAGAAATAATGGTACATATACTGCACCTAGTTATGAAGGGCTAACACGTCCTGATGGTAATAATGATACTTACTTTTGGTGGTTAGGCAGTGATGGTAATTCTTATATTCCTGGAGATGTTGTTTCAAGCGATGTAGAAACTCTAACTGCTAAGTGGGAACCTTTAAAATATAGTGTGACTTTAGAAACTAATGGTGGTGTTATAAACAACAATAATATAAGTAACTACATCTATGGTAAAGGCGTTGTTTTTCCAAGTGCAAGTGATATGACTAAGGAAGGATACACTTTCGGTGGTTGGTATACAAGTAGTGATTTTAGTGGTTCTTCTGTAACTAATATAGATGCTACTGATAGAGGTAATAAGACTTATTATGCTAAGTGGAATGTAAATCAATATACTATCACCTTTGATACTACAGGTGGTAGTAATATAGATTCTATTACTCAAGATTATGGAACTGTGATAACTAAGCCTTTAGACCCAACTAAAGAGGGTTATACTTTTACAGGTTGGGATATAAGTATACCTAGTACTATGCCATCATATGATATGACAATAAAGGCTAAATGGTTAGACAGT
>URCJ01000079.1 GCA_900546285.1 uncultured Solobacterium sp.
CTAGAATAGTCTCGTTATTATTGGGGGGTTATTTTAGGTTAATAAACAATACTAAAAACTGTATAAGCTTATATAAAATTTGTTCAAATATGAACTAATATTTACTATATAATATTGATGTTATTTAATTTTCAATTTCATAGAATTATTAGCTGATTTAGATAACGATGAAAAATATGAAAATTACTTCAAGATTCTAAAAGGAGGGTTAAGAATTTGAATCAATTTCCACATTTATTTGAACCTATTCAAATCGGAAAGACTACGGTAAAGAACCGTATTTTTATGCCACCTATTTCTACAAATATGGCTGACAAAGGTTATGTTACTGATGATTTAGTGGCACACTATTCAGCCAGAGCCAAAGGTGGCGTTGGCCTTATTGTTACTGAAGTAGTTACAGTAGAACCAACCTATGTATACTTACCTGGTGATATGTCTATCTATGATGACAGTTTTATCCCTGGTTGGAAAAAATTAGTTGATGGAGTTCATAAGTATGACGCAAAAATTTTAGCTCAATTATTCCATCCTGCTTATATGGCATTCCCTGTACCTGGTACACCTCAATTAATTGCACCAAGTAATGTTGGACCATATTACGCAAAAAGTGCACCAAGACCTGCAACTGTTGAAGAACTACATACAATCGTTGATCAATTTGGCCAAGCAGCTCACCGTGTACAATTAGCTGGTGGTGATGGTGTTGAAATTCAATGTGCGCATGCTCATGGATTATTAGGTGGCTTCTTAACACCTTTATATAACAAACGTACAGACGAATATGGTGGTAACATCGATGGACGTTTACGCCTATGCTTAGAAGTTATCGAATCAATTCGTAAGTATTGTGGTGATGACTTCATCATTGATGTTCGTATCAGTGGTGATGAATACAGTGAAGGTGGTTTAACATTAAATGACCAAATCTATGTTTCTAAGCAATTAGAAAAAGCTGGAGTTGACTTCATCCATGTTTCAGGTGGTAACACTATTAAACGTGGCTCAAGTATGCCTGCCCCAGGCACTAGTCCTGCCCCACATGCTCATTGTTCAGAAGAAATCAAGAAACATGTTAACATCCCAGTAGCAACTGTAGCTCGTATCAACGAACCATGGATTGCTGAAGAGTTAATCGAAAATGGCAAGTGCGACATGTGCATGATTGGTCGTGCTAACCTTTGCGATAGCGAATTCGCTAATAAAGCATTTGAAGGCAAGGTTGATGATATCCGCCCATGTATCGGCTGTGGTCGTTGTTTAACAGGTATCATGATGGGCAAGCGTATTAGTTGCACAGTAAATCCAAGTGTTGAAGATGATACAGTTGAAAAAGCTGCTGAAAAGAAGAAAGTATTAGTTATTGGTGGTGGTCCTGCTGGTATGGAAGCAGCTTATGTAGCACACCAAAGAGGCCATGAAGTTGTATTGTGTGAAAAGTCTAATGAGCTAGGTGGCCAATTAAGAATTGCTGCTGTACCTATCGCTAAACAAGAACTATGCCGCGTAATCAAATATATGAAGAGAAGACTTGATAATGCAGGCATCGAAGTAAGACTAAATACAGAGGTAACTGAAGAAATGATTAACAATGAATTCAAAGATTATGAAATTATTTGTTCATGTGGTGCTGTTTCTAAGGAAATTCCTCCATTCAAGGTATTTAAGAATTGCATGACAGCTGATGAAGTGTTATCAGGTACTAAATATCCTGGAAGAAACATCGTTGTTTTAGGTGGCGGTAGCGTTGGCTGTGAAACCGCTGATTTCTTAGCTCCATTAATCAACGACTTATTCCCAATGAACCGTAAGGTTACAATCCTAGAAATGACTAATAGCCTAATGCCAGGTGAAGGTGGTGCTGCTAAGTCTAGACTTACTCAAAGATTGATGCAAAAGGGTGTAAACATCGAAATGAGCGCTCAAGTTACAAAGGTGGATGAAAATACTATCACTTATGTTAAGAATGGCGTAGAACACGTTATTAATGATGCTGATACATTAATTTTCGCAGTTGGTTATACACCTAAGAAGATTGAAATCAATAGTGATAAGGTTCATTATATTGGCGATTGTGACAAGGTTGGAACTTTAAGAGATGCGATTACTCAAGCACATGAGTTAGCAATAAATTTATAAGAGAGAAAATATGACAACCAAATTTTGCGGAGTGATACTTAAAATAAAAGAGGTTAATACTAGGAATAAACCTAGAAAATCAACCTATTATTTCGGATAGCCGTAAATGTTAATTCGTTAGGTTCTAAAAAGAATTTATTCGATGATTCTAAGTTGGCTGTTCCATTCACTTATATTGGTGACTATTCAGGTGAAAGAACTGCTGATATCGCTAGTGTTATCCGTACTGGTTATAAGGTGGCTAACGAAATATAAATGTTTTTATGAAACTGAGTTAGTTTATTACTAACTCAGTTTTTAAAAATTTATTGGGTTTCTTGTGGTTTTTAGAAAAATGGTTAAATATTAACGATATTTTCTCTTTTCATTGAGATTTTCGTTTATGTAGTTTAAAGGGTGATATTGATAATGAAAATGTTATATTTTCTTATTGATATTCACTCTTTTGTTTATAATTTATGTTTTCAAACAGTATAATGAAGATGTAAATAGAAATAAAGACATTATTAAAACTTGATTATCATTATTTATTCGTGAATTCTTAATGATGTTTTCGTTTTAATGGATTATTGTTCCACAGGAATTTGTCTTGATTTCTATACTATTTGATGTAGCGTTTTAGTACTACTTGATTTGTTGGAATTGCCTTCAAGTTGTTTAAACTAAACGCTTTTTTATCTAATAGAATATCAGCTACTTCAATAGGTGTTTTAAAGTTAAACATAGGGCGTGGATAATTGTTCACCATTAAAGATATATGATTAATATCTTCAACTTCATAGTTTTTGAAGCTAATGCCTTTAGGTATCATTTCTCTAAAATGTTCGTGATTTTTCTCGCACTTGCCTTTTTGATCTGATCTTCTAACTTGGCAATAATAAATAGAAATTAGTTTCTCTTCAGCTCTTTTATCTATCTCTATACTTAATGGATCTTTAAATTCACTACCATTATCGGTAAGGATGGTATCAAATACCTTTGAGAATACAATGATACCCATTTGTTCTTTAATATGGTCAAATGTTTTAATTACTTCTTCAATGGTTTTAGATTCTAATTTGAAATATAACTGTAAATTAGACTTGTTGTGAAGCAAGGATAATATAACAGGTTCATCTACACCTTTAATCCCTTCTATAGTATCCATTTGCCAGAAAGATAAGGTAGGGTCTTCTTGAAGACGTTTGGTAAATGATTCATAATCTCTACCTTTTAGATAGTCATAATCACGTCTTACTTGTTTTACTTTCTTATTCTTTCTTGGTCTATATCTTACTTTGCGCTTTAAATCAATGTTCTTAACACTTAATAAGCCTTTATCAATATAACGATATATGGTTGATGTAGATTTGTTTAAATTGTATCCTTTAATGCCAACAGAAATAGAATGACCATTATTGACGGCTTGGCTAATGAAATAATCAAGCTCTTTTAATTCTATTGGTGATGTCCTACTTCCATATTTAAAGTCACTTATATTCGATTGGTATTCTTCTTGAGCTTTATTAGCCTTATAGTAATACTTATTAAGATTACATTCCTTAAGAATAGGACAGCCATTACAAACATAAGGGTAGCGAACATTCCTTTTGCATTCTGGTGATAATTGAAACTTATAGCACATATCATTGCACTTATGATAAGTGCAGTGTTTACAGTATCCATTCTTACAATCGTTACATAAGTGCTGCACATTACATTCTTTAAACATAGTACACATGTTATGTCTTTTTCTAGCTGATAAATATCTATGATTATAGACTTCATATGATATGGTTCTAGGACTACAACCAACTTCATTGGCTATATCTTTAAGCTTCTTATCTTCATTTAAACACTCTTCAATCTTTAACCTATTATCTATAGTTAATCTTGAATACTTTGTATTATTATCACTCATAAAATTTAACCTCCTTACTATGAATAAAAATGATAATAAGACAAATCCCTGTATAGATATTATATTGTTAAAAAGGATTGATTATAAAAAACGAAAACATGAATGAGAATAAGAAGAAAGCGAAAATATCAAAAATAATTGTGTTTTTTAGAAAAATTTTTAAAAAAAATTAAAAAAGTACTTGTATTATTTTGTGGGTATGGTATTATTAATAGGCACTGATAAGAGAAGTGCGATGGGCCTGTAGCTCAGGTGGTTAGAGCGCACCCCTGATAAGGGTGAGGTCGTTGGTTCAAGTCCATTCAGGCCCACCATTTATTCTCATATTGCATCCTGGGGTTATAGCTCAGCTGGGAGAGCACC
>URCJ01000080.1 GCA_900546285.1 uncultured Solobacterium sp.
AGATATGTACACCAACACAATAGTTTATAGCTATAGTTTTAAAAACAACAAGCTAGTTTAGTGTACCACAAAAAGAAGTGCAACGCACTTCTCATTAACCTTTATTAACCTCACGTAAATGACGTCTTCTATCTAAGTTAGTCAAATACTTCTTACGAATACGAATCGCATCAGGTGTAATTTCTACAAGTTCATCATCATTGATAAACTCAAGAGCTTCTTCAAGAGAGAATTGCTTATGAGGAACAAGCTTCATAGCCTCATCATTACCAGTAGATCTAACAGCAGTCATCTTCTTGTTTACAGTAGGATTAACTTCCATATCTTGCATCTTACTAGAAACACCAACGATTTGACCCTCATATACTTCTTCGGCAGCACCAACAAACAATTGACCTCTTTCTTGTAAATTCCACAATGAATAAGTCATTGTCTTACCAGTAGCACAAGAAATCATAGCACCATTTGTTCTCTCAGGAATTTCACCCTTATAAGGCTTATATTCGATGAACTTTCTAACAAGAACACCCTCACCCTTAGTGGAGTTAATGAACTCAGATCTAAAGCCCATCAAACCTCTTGTAGGAGCATGATAAATAATCTTTGTATAAGAACCTTCATCTTCAATATCAACCATTTCACCCTTTCTTAAGTTCAATGAATTGATAACAGTACCGCTATAATCATTAGGTACTGAACAAACTACTTCTTCAATTGGTTCGCAAAGTTGACCATTAATAGTTCTAAAAATAACCTCTGGTCTAGATACCGCAACTTCATAACCCTCTCTTCTCATATTCTCTAAAAGAATAGACAAGTGAAGTTCACCTCTACCTGAAACCTTAAATGTATCTGTAGAATCAGTCTCTTCAACCTTAAGACCAACATTTACCTCTAGTTCTCTTTCAAGTCTTTCACGAATATTTCTAGAAGTAACAAACTTACCAGACTTACCTTGGAAAGGAGAAGAGTTAACCATGAAGTTCATAGACATAGTAGGCTCTTCAATATCAATTTGAGGCATTGGGTCAACATCACCTAATTGACAAATAGTATCACCAATTTCAATATTATCAATACCACTAATTAATACGATATCACCACATTGAGCCTCAGTAATTGCAGTTCTTTTTAAACCTTGATAGTTATAAAGATTGGCAATCTTACGATTCTCCTTCTTAATATCACAATCACAAACAGTGACCATTTCATTAGCCTTAATAACACCATCATAAACTCTACCGATACCAATTCTACCGATATAGTCATCATACGCAAGAGCACTAACTTGCATTCTAAGCGGCTTATCCATAACATTTGGATAAGGCTGTACATGCTTAACAATTGTTTCAAATAATGGTTCGATATCATTGTTTGTATCGTCCATCTCATATCTAACAATACCCTCTTTGGCAATACCATAAAGGATAGGGAAATCTAATTGATCATCAGTAGCTTTCAAATCTAAGAATAAGTCATAAACTTCATCAATAACTTGAATTGCTCTTTGGTCCTTTTTATCAATCTTATTAATTAATAGAATAGGTCTTAAATTAGCCTCCAATGACTTCTTCAATACGAAACGAGTTTGAGGCATTGGACCCTCACTTGAGTCTACCAACAAAATAACAGTATCTACTGTCTTAATAATTCTTTCAACTTCACTTGAGAAATCAGCATGTCCTGGAGTATCTACGATGTTAATCTTATAGTCCTTATAATTAACTGAACAGTTCTTAGAATAAATTGTAATTCCTCTTTCTCTTTCCAAATCATTAGAATCCATTACCTGTTCAACCACTTCATCGTGATCTGAGAAAACATGTGATTGTGCTAAAAACGCATCAACCAAAGTTGATTTACCTGCATCTACATGGGCAATAACTGCCACGTTAATAATCTTCCTAAATTCCATACCCCACTATTTTATGCGCATTGTCAAGCTTGTGCAAGCTATTATGCTAAAATATTGCTATGCACCAGTGGCGGAAATGGTAGACGCGCACGCTTGAGGGGCGTGTGGGGTAACCCGTGCAAGTTCAAGTCTTGTTTGGTGCACCATCAAAAAGATAACGATAATAATCATAGACCATGATATTCTTAGAAACTAAATACTTATTACTTACAACATTACTATAATCATCGTCATTATCAGCCAACCAAGAATAATCCGCAAAAATAGCTACGCCATCACTATCAGACAAGATATCCTTACCAACAATTAACCTAGAATCATATTCAATCCCAAACAAATTTAATACAGTAGGCAATACATCAATAGTATTACATATCTTATTCACGGTAACATCTTCAACACTAGGATTATAAATAATCAAATCATTCTTATATAAACTATACTTATCTAATTCCTTACCAGCCAACTCTTCCATTTGTTCATCTTCCATAAAATAAGGATGATGATCACTAGCCATAACAATTACTGTATCCTCTAGCTTACCAGCAGCACTTAACTTATCTAACAAAGTAGTCATAGCCTTCTCTAGTTCTAAGTTAGCAGAAATATAAGCTCTAACCGTTTCGCTATATTCAAGGTCACTAACTAAATCCTTATTCTTTTCAGCCATCGCATTATAACCAAAGCCCCATTTCGCATGGCCTGAAACAGTTACGTAGTAAACCATAAACTTATCTGAATTAATATAGTCATCAATGCTGCCATTAATCATCTCATCATCACTAGCAGGAAAAATACTACAATCCATTCTTGTTTCCATGCCATTTCCACAAGCCTTATAATTATCAAAACCAAGATCCTTTAGATAATAGTCTCTATTTTGAAAATTATAAAAATAATCATGATATGCATAAACATCATAGCCTAAGTTCTTAAACAAATTACCTAATCCATAAGGATAATAATTATGATGACCATTGTTGTTGTAGTTACCATTCCACTGATTATTTAATACAGCCAAATCAGGTAACAAACCAGTTAGTAAAGAAAACTCACCACCTATAGTAGACAAATTAGTAGGTGTGTAATAATTCTTAAAATATAAACCATCATGAATCATCTTATATAAAGTAGGAGTCAATTCTTTATCCACAAAATAACCATCAAAAGACTCTGCCATTATATAAATTAGATTCTTACCCTTAAACATACCTGTATATTCATTAGTATATGTAGGACTTTGATTCTTAAAGTAATTATTCAAATCATTAATAGCCTGATTATCACTTTCTAGACTATCAAAGTCGATGTTACTTATTTGAGATTCGAGCCCGTCAGATTCGAGCCCAGAAGATTCGAGCCCAGATTCGAGTCCAAGCTTCGAGCCCGTAGTTTCCAGCCCCAAATCACCATTCATAAAAATACTAGAACATACACCCAACTTATTCACGTCAGACTTGTTTGAATAGAACGTATCTAATGAATCACTAAATAATAAAAATAAAATAAATGGAATAACTACAACTAAGATATAAGTAAACTTAGGTTTATTAGACAAGTATCTATTTAAGAATAAACCTACAATAAAAGGTAACAAAATTAAGATGATAATCAAGATATTACTAGTAATCACATCAAAGAATAATGTTTTAAAAGCACCACTAGTAACCTGCTTATACATAGTAAAAGCAGAAGGATCTATGGTAATACCAAGCACCTTCTTAACAATTAAAGCAGTACCATAATAGATACATAATAATAGATTGATGATATTAAAGATAAAGTAATTAATTCTCTTTGGAACAAATTGAGATAAAAAACCAACAAATAAGCCAATAGTCAAAGAAAAGAAGATTACCGAAACATTTAATGGTAACTGTAATACTAACTTATATAATATTTCTTCATATAGAAATAATAGCCCATAGTAAACAATATTAAACATATGAGCCATTATAAAACAAATAGCCCTTTACGGACTACTTATTTGCATAATGAATTTCAATCAAAGAATTAATAGAAGCAATAAAACCAATTACTACTAACACAAATTGGAAAAGTCCTACCTTAACAATTATATCTACCGCATTATCACCACCATCAAACCAAATATGTGTTTGATAAGCAAGACTTAGCAACAATAAGCTAAATAGTACAAACATTAAAATTGTTTTCTTTTTGTTCATAGCTGGTCTTGTATGATATAAACGTACCTTGTAGTAACATTTATATCACTTTTCCTTTCTAA
>URCJ01000081.1 GCA_900546285.1 uncultured Solobacterium sp.
AAGTCAATGAACCTAAGGTGTCAATCGATCGCCATATCGAAGTTGATAAGTATGTAGGTTATGATTTAGAACAATATATCCATGAAGATGAAGGCGTAACTCATACAATAAACTTTGATGAGGACACAGGCAAATTATCAGTGACCTTCACTAAGGGTGAGTGGTCAACAACCATAGAAGATGATGTAACAGTCCTTGATAGCAACCCTATTAATAACTGGCCAAAAACTTATACTGGATGTGATAGTTTGGAAAGTGGATGCAATTACATTCTTACTTTAAATGAAGATAAAACCTTTAAAATCAAATCTACTGATATAAATTGGAGCGACACAGGCAAATACACTTACGACGGAAACAATAATTGGTATTTTGATAATAATAATTCTAACGATTTATACGGAAACGGTAATTATGAAAAAATAATAATCGCTTCTGGACAAACAATGAGTGGAATTCAGGCTTATTTAACATGCACATTAATTAAATAAACTAATCTCGGAAATCAATTCCGAGATTTTTATTTGGTCAAAATTAAAAAACCGATTATTTACAGTTAAGAGGGATAAAAATCCTTTAATAAAGGCGTGTTTCATGATCTCTACCACTACTTTTTAACGATTTTATTTTCATAATAATGGTCAATGTTTTATTTGTATATAAAACTATGTTCCGTTAAAAGTAATAATTATCTTTTAATAAACTATAATATAGTGAAAGAGAGATAAAAACTCTTGTAATTATCGCAATTTGTGATATATTATAGGTGAAGAAATACTTGGGCTTAAGGGTCCAACCATGGCGGGGCTATCCCTCGCCTTTTTTATAAGGCAGGTGTAAAATGAGAAGTTTATCTATTTTTGTTGATGAATCTGGGGATTTTGGTAAAACAGATAATAAGAATCCGTATTACCTATTAACATTGGTATTACACGACCAAAGCAAACCGTTGTCGTTGAGTAAATTGGAATGGCTGGACAATAGATTAAAAGGTTTATTCTCAGAAGATTCTAATACATATGTACATGCTGGACCAATAATTCGAAAGGAAAAAGAGTTTTACAATTTAGAATTAGAAGACAGAAGACATATAATAAATTCTTTGTTTCATTTTGCAATATCATCAGATATAAACTATGTTTCTTTTATTGTGGATAAAAGAGAAACGAATCAATCTCCAATTTGGTTACACAATCAATTGATTAAAATGTTAAATCAGTTTATAGATAAAAATTATAATTTATTAACTTCATATAACGAAGTTAAACTGTATTATGATTTAGGACAAAAGGAAATTACTAATATTCTTAACAGTGTGTTTTATTCTCGATTACCAAATTATACTTTAGGAAACACAGACATACATTCTTATAGATTATTTCAAGTGGCAGATTTATTATGCACATTTGAACTTATAAATTTAAAAAAAGGATTAGGTGGATTTACTAAATCAGAAACTATTTTTTTTGAAAGCCCAAGAAAATTTAACAAAGACTATTACAAATCGATAAAAAAAGAAAGAAATTCATTTTTAAGTTTGGGACAACAAATAAAGGTTTTATTTTGCCGTGTATATTTCGAAATAATTCATACAAGCAGGATTAATCATCATGTTTTTTCTTATTCTTGGAACCCTTATATCTTCCTCGTTTCTTATTAACTTTAAATGGTATGCAATTTTCAATGACATCTTATAATTCATCCAAACTGTCATATTTATGTAAACAGTTTTCGTAAAAGATGATATCACCCACATTTGAAAGCACACATAATTTGTCTACTTTTTCTTTCTTTTGTGCAGTCCTTAATTTAGAACATGTTCGACTTTTATTTTGCCAAAAATAAAAAGCTATCGAGTTTAACTTCCGATAGCTCATATTTTTATTTAGTATATTCCCAACTTCCTGTCTTATAGTTAAAGAATCTTGTTTCTCTAATCTTTGCGTATAAGGTTATATCTTTATAGTAAGAAGTTGGAATTTTTTCTAATCTTTTTGTATAACCAATATCTTCATACCATCCTAAGAAACTAGCGTTGGAATTAGGATTATTAGTTTTACATGAAGTGGTATTTAAATCATCAAGATCTATTCCTTCACCGTATTTATAAGTAACGTTTTGAATACTGCCACATAGATAACTATAAGTTACTTTATAGTTATGCTTAGTCCATTGTGCATATAGAGTAATACGTTCTCCAGGTCTAGCTTTCAATTGTTGACTAGTTACTTTTTGACCATCTTTATTAAATTGAATAGGACCATTCGGTGTTAATGACCATCCCTTAAAGTCAGAACCAATTTTATAGTATTGATTGGCTTTTAAGTTTCCGCCATTTGAGTAATCAATATAGCTTGATTTCATTGTGTTTGTAGTAAAACTTGTTGAACAAATAGGATTTCCATCAACATATTTAATTCCACTATTGGCATTATCTGAATTACTTCCACTACTCCAAGAAGTAGTTTCGCCATTACCACAAATCTTATCGTTTCCATTGCCGTTATAGTCTATATAAACTCTTGTTGGATAAGAATAAATATACTCTTCTTTTGCATAACCACCTGCTTCTGATAAAGATTTATGCCATTTAGATTTATCGTATTTTGATTCAAAAGTAGAACTTGTTTTATAACAGTGCCAATCTTGACTTCCGCAACTGTGATTACTACCGCTTGTAAATCCACCATTACAATGTTTATTGCTACCCGTTACATTATTCCCACATTTAATCCAGAAACATTTTTGAGTATATCCTTCTAATCCACATAGCTGTGATTGTCCAGCACAATAACCAGAACCACCAGATTTAGTACAATAACCGGTTGGATCGCTTGTATCCATTGCACAATTACATCCAGCGTCATAACTACTTTGACGAACACCAGTTCTATCACTGCAATATGAATAAGTTTCTGTCCAGCTATCATTGTACTTTGTGTAATTCCTATTATTTTGTCTTACGGTACTGCCAACTGTTATCGGGTCTTGGGTGGCTTCTGTACAACTTTCACTAGACCAATTAATAGCTTTCATATATACTTTGGCTTTAACATACATTGTTAAATTATCACCAGTTGGCTTATTAGCGCTCCATTCAGACCACCCTTCACCATAAGATGAAGAACCATTCCAATTTCCAATGTATTTTTCGCCAGTCCATTCAAACGTACCGGCACTTAATAAATTAAAAGAACCCATTAATAATAGACAAGTAATTAATCTTTTGATTCTTCTATTGAAAATCCCTTCCATTCATTTGCCTCCTCAAAATTTGTTTCTGCATAATAAACCATTCCATCATATTGAATATAATCAATATTTCCATATTTCAACGCATGTTTTTTAACCGTCTCAAAATCGCTTTCATTTTTTACATCAACAACAATATTTTGTTCATCACTTTTAACCTGATATAAATTAACTGTATCAATATCTTTAATTCCAATAAATAAAGTATCACCTACCGCTACATAAGTATTGTCCTTGCTTGTATCTTTTGTGTTATCTATAACAGTTTCAACCTTATTACTATTAGCATTCTTCTCAGCCTCAGCAATTATCTTCATGTCATTTTTAACCGTTTCATCATCAAGTCTTTTAGCTAGATTATCTATTGTTATTTCAAAGCCATCATTGAACTTATAATTAAGTTTTCTTAATACTTCACTATCACAGG
>URCJ01000082.1 GCA_900546285.1 uncultured Solobacterium sp.
ATATCGAGGTTGATAAATATGTAGGCTATGATTTAGAACAATACATCCATGAGGATGAAGGCGTAACCCACACAACAAACTTTGATGAGGATACAGGCAAATTATCCGTGACATTCAAAAAAGGTGAATGGACTACTACCTTAGAAGATGATGTTACAGTATTAGACAGCAACCCTATTAATAATTGGCCAAAAGTTTATACTTGTTGCGATAGTTTAGAGAGTGGTTGTAGCTATGTAAGAACCTTAAATGAAGATGGAACATTTAGTAACAAAGACAATTACGGATGGAGCGACACAGGCAAATATACTTATGATGGTAATAATAAATGGTTCTTTGATTACAACAATTCTACAGATCAATACGCAAACGGTAACTATAATCAGTTTGTTATTACAAACGGTAAAACCATGAGTGGCATACAAGCTTATACGACATGTACTTTAAATAAATAGTTATATAATCTCGGAAATCAATTCCGAGATTTTTATTTGGTCAAAATTAAAAGCTATTGAGTTTTTTACGCTCAATAGCTCGTTTTTATTTAGTATATTCCCAACTTCCTGTCTTATAGTTAAAGAATCTTGTTTCTCTAATCTTTGCGTAAAGAGTGATATCTCTATAATATGAAGTTGGAATTTTCTTTAATCTTTTTGTATAGCCAATATCCTCAAATTAGCCTAAGAACAAAGCTTATATTTCCATATCTATAATCCCCATTTGTAAGAATGCAAGTGTCAGCATCGAAAATAATCTAAATCCTCTCCCAGATAAATATTCGATTTCTTGCTTATTAAATATGTTGCGAGAAGCTTTAGAAAAGCTATCAATATCAAAAATAATTTGTTCATCAGATAGATATCTTAAGAATTCGTCAGTTGCTTTTATAATCGTCTCTTCAGATATCTTGTTAATCTGTATATCTGTATTTTTTCCTATATATGTTTTAATATCTCTTCCAAGCGAGAAACACATATTCCTGGCTTCATTTTTAAAATTAGAAACAATATAACTTTCTACACTTGGATAACTTAATAATAATTGTCCCGCCTTATAATCTTCATTATCATAAGGATTTGCGAGTGATAATATGTATTCTTCAATTAATTCAGTATTTGTGTTTGATTTTGGATCTCTATCAAATAGGTAATAAATCGCTGACTGGTCGACAGGAAAACGATATTTTTCTCGTAGCGCTTCAAATACTTCATCTAAATAGTCTTCGTTTTCACTTATATCTTTAATATTACTATCTTTGGTATTGATTATTGTGACTTGAGAATAGCGATCCTTTTCACTTGTAAAATATGTTAATTTATTTCTACGCTTCTCAATATATGTATAACCAAGAATATTAGAAAAGATGCGCTTTAAAATAGAGAATTCGGTTTGGCTTCCTTCCACCACAAAAAGAATTCTGCCTATGCGTTTATCCTTGTTAAGTTTCATCAACCACCTCTTTATATTCAGGAAGCCCACCAAATACACCACTTACATACATCTTCTCAATATTCTGAGCTGAACGTGGTTGTTCAGATGAAAATCTTTTTACGGTACTTCCGTTTTGGTCTTGAAATTCAACTGAATATTCTTGATCTGGACGAAGAATAGAATTACTTAATAGATTTGTTGAATGAGACACAAACAGCATTTGAGCATGATTTGCCTTTTCCATAAAATACCTAACAAGTAAACTTTCAAGTTCATTATGAAAGCCACTAGAAAATTCATCAATTAACAACATCCCGCCATTATTTATAGCGCTTAAAAACACAGGAAGAATCCTTAATAAATTTTGATTACCTAAAGATTCTTCAAAGAAAGGAATCGGAACTTCAATGCCTTTGCGCTTAAAGAACACGGTTTTAACATCCTCATCTTCCCCTGCCACAAAACTAATCTTTCCTCCACTTGTACTGTGAACAAATTCAACTTTTTGTTCAAAATTATATTCATCAAAAAAATTATTAATTACCTCACAACCGCCGTTATCAAGATAAGTCGCAATAGTCATGTCTCTTTTTCCATAAGAAACAATCTCACCCTTAAACATATTTACATAGAAAGATTTCTTTAAATAATCCATCCAACTACCTAGAGTTGAATTAGACGCAAATTTTGTATTAAAGTACAGAGTTCTTAAGAATAAAGAATCCTTGCCAACATCCTCTTCATCATAGTTAACACCATTTGAATCAGCTATATAAGATTTAGCAGATAAACCCATTCTTTGAAGTAATAATTCATTATCTATATACAATGATTCTGAAATCATTTTTTTAGACACATCAACTTCAAAAGAATAACTAATTGTTTTATTTTCTATTAAAAATTCATACGAAAGAGAATATTTATTAGTATCACCAAACATACAAAGAAACATTCCTGAATTAATATTTCTCTCAGAGAATAGTAAATCAAGAAGCAACTTTACAGCCAAGATAATAGTAGATTTACCAGATGCATTAGCACCTACAAAGATACAGCCCTTTAAAACGCCATTATCAGCTACATTTTGCGGAAGTATCGTATAGTTAGTTTTAGTTAAATCAACAACCGTTTTATTCTTAAAAGACTTAAAGTTATCAAGAACAATTTTAGTAAGCATTGTAGAATCCTCCTATTACCTATATTTTATCTTTTACCAAAACTAATCGCAACTAATTTACTTAATATGTTATCTATATCGTAATTTTTTTACGATAAATAGTCAATTTTCTATCTATTTCGTGTTTTTGTGGCATTTCATTTCCGTTTTTTGTGACAAATCATTCCGTGTTTTTGTGATAACACTATTTTCTCCTTTGGAAACAGGGATAAATTCGAGTTTTAAGCGCATACCCATACCTGCCGCTAACCTTTTAATCATTCCCAAACTAGGATTTCTAGTGCCATTTTCAATTCTAGAAATATCAGCTTGGCTAATACCAGTTAATTCCGATAATTGTTTTTGAGTAAGACCTTGTTCCTTTCTTACTTTTATCATCACATTAATGATGTCGTATTCGGGTTGAAGAGAATCGTACTCTTTTTTAAAACCAGAATCTTCTAAACATTTCTTTTTGTATTCTGAATATTTAATCATTTATCATTCTCCTCTCATAATCAACCTTGTATTTCTTTGCCAACCTTATTTCTGATAAAGGAGTCTTTTGTGTTTTCTTGATAAACCCATTTGTTAAGACCGCTTTATTACCTACATAGAAGAAATATAATATTCTAGAAATATTCGAACTTTGTTTAACTCTTAGTTCGAATATGCCATCTCCCAGCGATTTAGAAGATGGTTCTCTTAACTCGTGACCATTTTCTTCCAATAAATCAATTGCCCTAAAAACCTTCGCTTTCATCTTATCGTCTAATGTTTCGAGAAATTCTAAAACAGGGCACTTATTATTCTCTGTACTATAAAATTCTACTTCTATCACTTTTTACACCATAATAATATGTCGTATTCAACATATTGTCAATAATCACCTTTCATATCATATCCTCTTAAAAGAACTTATTTATTTGATAATTGTTAAAAAGGATTACACAACCGATGTTGCCCTTGTGTCAGGAGTTTTGAGTCTCTGACCCGACATAAATTACTTTGTTTTGCAAGAATATTCAGGAAGTCCACCAAATACGCCACTTACATACATCTTCTCAATATTCTGAGCTGAACGTGGT
>URCJ01000083.1 GCA_900546285.1 uncultured Solobacterium sp.
ATTACTATTGATTTTTATATAGTTAGCTTTCTAAATTTATTGTTAACTACTAAAAGAACTATTGGGCTATCCTTTCGGTTTGTGTTACGAAAGGATTTTTATTGTCTTTGGAGACAATAAAAAATGGCTGATTCTCTTTAAACAGGGTTTCAGCCATTTTGGTGTTTTCTAATTTCTTTAGCATTGAGTAGACTATTTTGTCAACAATATTCTTGGTCTAATTTTAGAAATAGAAATAAATACATATAAGCAAGAAAGCAATACTAGGCCATTAATTACAACATAGATAATGAGTATGTCTTCGCTAGCAATACTTATAGTGTAGTTTTTATAGATTTCACTTTGTTGTTTAAAGATATCAATGTCTTCTTGATTATTATTAATATAGGCTAGTCTATCTTGTATCTTAAGGTTTTCTCTAATTAATTCATCGGAACTATTTTTTGCTGTTTTAATACCTATTGGTATAGCTATGGTGATAGCGATGTTGGCTATTATTAAGATTTCTATCGCGAACGATATAATCGACAATATTTTACTTTGTCCAAGAGATTGTAAGATAGCAAATTCTTTAAGTCTTTTGTCGTTTAAAAAGACAATGATATTTATAAGCAATAAACAACCGATGAAAGAAACGATTATTGAAATTATAGAATAAAGAATCGACATATTATTAGAAGGCGCTACTAGTTTTTTATATTCATCATAGTTTGATTCTATATAGTTGTTCTTAAGCCTTCCGTTTAATCTAGTTGTTCTTATGGTATCGTGAATACATTCTTCTAGTTCGCCCTTTAATACTTCATAGCGGTATCCATTTTTAAAGGAAAAATCCAATCTAGAAATATTTGGCGCAATATTAGCATCATTGCATAGCTGTAACATACTGTTTTTAGAAAGGATAACTTTTGCATCGTTATAGAATTTTTTATTATTGATGGTATTGTTTGAATAATCAATTTCAAATAGTCCTACTACTGGATAATCGTAAATTCTATTGTTTATTTCGATTGAAAGAATGTCTCCAATATTCACTTTTTCATTATTAATATAGGTATTGTTTAAAATGAGTGCGGCCATTTCTTCGTTTTCATTAAAGTATCTACCTTTTGTGATAGTTAAACCATCTTCGTTAAATGCATCTATACCTGTGCCACTATATACAAGTGTGTCATAGAATCCATCAAAACCGTTTGGATAGTCATCTTCCATATGAGCATAATAAAAATTTGTATTAAATTGACTACTGTAAGAAATTTCAAAATTCGCTTCCTCTTTTTCGGCTAATTCTTTGATATTATCTTCTAGATTAATTAATGTTTTATTTACCAGAGCACCAAAACCTTTAACTTTTATTTGTTCAATTTCTAAATTTTGAATATAAATGTTCATGTTCATTGAACTTAGCACAGCGGATGATATGTTGTGACCTAGCCTAGAAATGCTGATGGATACAATAACAAAAAAACTCATTACAAAGATAATTAAAAGTAATAAAAGAGAATCATTTCTTCTTGTTGCGATTGATATGAGTATTCTTTTAAAATAATGCTTATTCATAAATGTTCTTGTTTCTTTGATCTATATGGATAATGGTATCAGTCATCTTGGCCAGCTCTTTGTTGTGGGTAACCATAATAACTGTCTTGCCATAGTCATCAACTAATTGCCTAAATAGTTTCATAATGGCTAAGGAAGTATCGTAGTCTAGGTTTCCTGTTGGTTCATCGGCTAGTATTATTTCACCATTACAGGCAATGGCACGAGCAATCGCAACACGTTGTTGTTCACCACCTGATAATTTATTTACTTTTCGGTTAGCTTTTGTCTTGTCGATACCGAATGTATTTAGATATTCGTCTAACATCTCCTTGCTAATTTTTCTTTTTGGATCAGAAATTGAAATGGCAGTTAAGACATTATCGTAAGCATTTAAATAATTTAACAAATTATAATTTTGAAAGATAATTTGAACGTTTCTTCTATGGTAGTTGTCGTAGCCAATTTCTTTAATGTTTTCGCCATTGAAAAGAATTTGACCTTTTTTTGGCTCATCTAGTCCAGCAAGAAGTATTAACAAAGTTGTTTTTCCAGAACCCGATTCACCTACTATTGAATAAAACTTACCTTTTTCAAAACCATAATTAAGATTGTTGAATATGGTTCTTGTGTTTTGTCCATCTTGATAATAATAATCAAGATTATTTATTTGAAGTATTTTATTCATCTATCATGACCTCTCTTACTTTAATGGTAAATATAGACAATACACTGATGATTGTGCTTAAGATAATGGTAATGATTTCAATACCTGAAATCTTTAGTATTTGTATATTATCAATATTTATTCTTAGGTTATTAATGGTGTTTATGCCGTCAGTATAATCTAATATTTTGTCTTCAACGTTAAAATTGCTTATGAAATCCATATTCTCAAATATGGCAACAAGATACTTGCTGATAAGAATGGATACTACTACCGCAAATATCAAGGCAATTATAGATATTATTAAATACTGAAGAATAAGTTCTAACATTATTGATGTTTTGCTTTGTCCAAGAGACGAGAGTAGGCCAATTTCTTTTCTTCTTCTATTTAAATCTAAGTTAATTATCAAGATATATAAAAAAATTGTAGCGATTAAGGCAAATTTAAACAAAAAGCTAGCATTATATGATATGGCTTCTATATGTCCTGCAAAGCTATAATATGTGTCAAGAGAAGTTTCATATTCAATGTTTTTCCCTTGTATCGTATTTAAGTCTTGCATATAGTTGATAAACTTTTCCATGTCTTTAAAATCAGAAAGAGTTGCTATAACAGGCATAAAAAGATAGTATGCCTCATCTTTATCTACTTGGTTGGCTTCCATATACATTTCAAGAAATAGCTTTTCTGGTATTATGGCGCCGTTAGTAAAATTATTACTAGTAGGCGTATAATGAATATCATCGCTTAGGATGCCAATTACTTTTAAATCATATGTTTTGTATATTTCAATATCTTCATTATTAGTCTCCATTATTGAATAGGAAATGTAATCACCAACATCTACTTTTTTTATTTGACCATCGACATATTGAAAAGTGTTTGGCGTAATCACACATACCAAACTTCCGTTTT
The DNA here is from genome assembly GCA_900546285.1 of uncultured Solobacterium sp. Classification (GTDB taxonomy): domain Bacteria; phylum Bacillota_I; class Bacilli_A; order Erysipelotrichales; family Erysipelotrichaceae; genus Colivicinus. The sequence goes on from URCJ01000083.1 coordinate 3,125, forward strand.
CAATTTCGCGGTCATTAAATGTTCTTCCCTTTTTAATTTTTGTATATTCCTCTATTAGTTCTTCGCCGTGTTGATAAACTAGGTGATTATATTTGTAATGAATAAGAGAAAAATTACTGTTTTGACAACTATATAGGGGAAAAGATGAATAATAATCAAGATTTCCTTTTTTGTATTCTTCAAATACCGATATAGCGTGGATATTTAAATAATCACCGTTTGTGTTGGCTTCTTTAACTTCTGAAGAACTAGAATTGAAAGTAAGACCATATGCATCACTATAAGCTTTAATAAGCTTTCCATTCATTTTTAAATTAATATCCATATATTTTGGATTAAACTCATTTTTTATATTGTTTAAATCAGAATAATATTCTTCTGATGCTTTTTGTACTGTATTTATATCAAAATCTAGTCTTCCAAGGGTGAGGTTGTTGTTTAGAGCAACTTTGGAACTAACACTTTTAGTTAAACCCTTAACTTTGAATTAAATGTATAACTAAAAAATTGATAACTATAAAATTAGCTG
>URCJ01000084.1 GCA_900546285.1 uncultured Solobacterium sp.
GTTTGAGAGTATTGGAGATAGAGGACCTCCTTATGTCGAGATAAACGTTATGCCGAGCAAACTTCAGTTTAACTCATAAATTAAGTTTCATAAAATAATTATCTCGGCATAATACCGAGAAGAATAACTAATTTTGATATTCTATAATCACCAAAATAGAAAGGAGTATATACTCATGAATCTTGAAGTGATTACAGAAAGATTAAAACAGTTACTACAGGAGAATAACTATTCTCCTGCTACTATCCACTTTTATGAAAGAGAATGGGGTAAAATCCAATCCTTTCTTCAAGAAACGCACGGAAGCACCGAGTACAACATGGAACGAGGCCTTGAGTATCTTGAAAAACAATATGGTTTCGTTACTAAATGTAACGATGGAACACTTTCTCAACAAAGGGTTCAGTTACTTCGTGTTGTACACATGTTGGAAGATTATCGTCTTCATCAAGTGCTTACTAGAAGATATTACGCTTCTAAAAACCCTATTATTCTGAACACCTATTATTTAAATATCTTCACAGACTACAAGAGTTATCTTGTTTCATCCCAGCTCTCTAAGGTTACCGTTGGCCACTATATAAAGATTTCCAAGACTTTTATAGATTATCTACAACAACTCAAAGTTGAATCAATAAAATATATCACGATGGATACATGTAATTCTTATTTAAAAACTTTAGCAGGATTAAGCTTTAAAACAATAGAACAACAAGTGTGTGGAATAAGACATTTTTTACGTTTCCTTTATTCAGCAAATCTAATCATCAATGATTATGCAGAAAAAATACATATGCCCGTTATTTCTAAGAACGCAAAAATACCTTCTACATGGAAACTTGAAGAATTAAAGGCTATACTTTCTGTTATTGATAGAAATAGTCCAATAGGTAAACGTGATTATGCGATGATACTTCTTGCGTGTGTTCTTGGTTTAAGAGTTGGAGATATAAAATTATTGCGTTTTGAAAACTTTAACTGGGAAGCTAAGCAAATATCTATCATACAACACAAGACGCGCAAACCGTTATCTTTACCAATCCCTGATTCTGTTGGATGGGCGATAATTGATTATATTAAGAATGGACGCCCCCAATATTATGAAACAGACTATATATTCTTGAAGCATATGCCACCATTTGATCCTATCGGTGGTGATAATCATATGCATCAACAGCTTGTAAAATACATGAGAAAGGCCGGAATATCTCATTATAGAAATCGTCGTTGTGGGTTCCACTCTTTAAGACATTCAGCTGGATCTATGCTTCTAGAGATGGAAATATCTCTTCCTATCATCACAAACATCCTTGGGCATTCTGATTCTAACGTGACAGCTATTTACCTTAAGACAGACCTTCAAAAATTAGCTGAATGCATACTTTCACCGGAGGATTTCTAGTATGAATAAAATAATTTACAAAAGTATTTTTCAAAAAGAAATAAATGATTTTATAGAAATAAAACGTGCTTTAGGATTTTCTTATGATTCAGAAGCAAAAGCTCTTGAGCGTATAGATACCTTTTTAATTGAAAATAATGTCATAGATAAATGTATCACTAAAGAGTTATGTGATAAATGGTGTAGAAAAAGAACATATGAAACCATCACATATCAAGCAAGTCGTATCAGCATCATGCGTGTTTTTTGCAGGTATCTTAATGATATGGGTATATCAGCATATGTTCCACCCAAAGGTCTTACTCATAAAAGAATAAAATATAATGCACATATTTATACAGACAAAGAACTTAAAAACTTTTTTGAAGCAGTCGATAAAAGTAAGTCTGTTCATGATTCTTGTCCATATCGTGGGGATGTTATGCCAATCTTTTTTAGAATTTTGTACACAAGTGGAATGCGTGTTTCAGAATTACGTCTTATTAAAATAAGCGATATTAATATCGAAGATGGATATATTATAGTTCGCAAATCAAAAAACAATAAAGAACGGTTAGTGCCAATACATCCTTCGCTAACAGCAAGGTGTAAAGAATTAAAAGAAAAGATCCACACCTTTTCAAATGAAGATGAATATTTCTTTATGATACTTCCAGGAAAACCAATGTCTTTGGTAAACATTTATAAAAATTTTAGGCGATATTTAGAACAAGCTGGGATTTCTCATACTGGTAGGGGGCCACGTGTTCATGATTTTCGGCATACTTATTGTGTAAATCTTTTACGCAAATGGGCTGATGAAGGGAAAGACCTTATCACATATCTTCCCTATATGCGCACTATACTTGGACATGAAGGATTTGAAGAAACAGCATATTATCTTAAATTAACAGCTGAGCGCTTTCCATATATAAAAGAATGTATGAAGAAATCTTTTCCTGATTTGATTAAGGAGGTAGAAATTGATGAACATGAATTCTACTGATTTTGCCTGCCTTGTCACGAAATTTTTAACAGAGTATCTTCCACATCATAGATGCTACTCTAAAAATACCATTCTAAGTTATAGGGATACATTAAAACTATTTCTTAAATTTTTGAAAGAAGAAAAAGATATTTCACCAAATTCTATTTATATGAAAGACTTTAAACGTGAACTCGTCATAGAATTTTTAGAATGGTATCGGAATTCTGGAGCAAGTATATCAGCAGCCAATCAAAGATTAGCAGCACTTAAAACATTTAGTGATTATGCCCAGTTAGAAAGCATTGAATATATAGCACCACTACAAAGTGTATCAAACATTAAAGCGAAAAAATCTTCACCAAAAGAAGTATCATTTCTGACTGTTAGCCAAATGACTAAGCTTATAAATAGACCAGATATTAATACTTCTACAGGATTTAGGCATAGAGTAATCTTAACACTTATGTATGATAGCGGGTGTAGAGTACAAGAATTGTGCGATATTACAATAACAGATATTTCACTGGGTTCTGTTACTACTTTAAGACTGCATGGAAAAGGAAATAAATATCGTACAATCGCTTTATCAGATGCAACATCAAAATTAATTGAAAACTATATTAGTAGATATCGTTCATATGCCATTGGAACTGATTATTTAATTACCAACCGTTATCATCAAAAAATAGATCGTGATGGCATTTCTTACATTGTAAAAAAATATGTTGATGATATTAGAAAAGAGGATATAACATTTCCAAAACATGTGCATTGTCACATGTTTAGGCATTCAAAGGCGATGCATATGTTGGAGGCTGGCATAAACGTTGTTTATATTAGAGATTTTCTTGGACATGAAGATATTTCAACAACTATGGTTTATGTAAGAGCAGATAACCGATTAAAAAATGAAGCTATAAACGCACTTGCCCCTAAAATTACTAACGAGGTAAACTTGCCTGATTGGAACAAAGATAAGGACTTATTAGAATTTTTAAATTCTTTAAAGTAAAACAGTATTATGCCGAGTTGGAATTATTAAAACATAGAGAATCTCTTAATATAATTATTCTATCTTGGCATAATATCTATCTCGACATAAGGAGGTTTATGCCTAGCTTAGCATAAACCTCCTTATGTCGAGATAAACGTTATGCCGAG
>URCJ01000085.1 GCA_900546285.1 uncultured Solobacterium sp.
CATCATCGTAGTTAAACAAAGAAAAGGAACCTTTGTATTATTAATATAATCAACAACTATCTTCAGATGACCTGACTTATGAGCTAAATCCTCAACCTTAACTTCCTTATCATTAAGATAATAAGTTAACTTAACATTAACTGGTAAATCCTTATCAATATTACCCTTATAAGTAATATCACTGCCATGATTCTCAAACACCAAAGTATCATCTTCAACATAATGATCTTCATCACCACTAGTATTAATCACATTATTTAAGACATTAACATCTTTAAGTTCACCATCTTTCTTTACCTTTAAAGTAGTCTCAACTTCAATGTTTTTAATCTCACCATAAGCATCACTAGTCACATAAACAACCTCAACCTTATCAGTTTTTAAATCAGATGCCTTATACTTATAATCTTGCTTATCTTCTACATATTCTTCATTAAGACCACTTTTTACAACAACTTCTTTTTCACCACTACAAGCACTTAAAACAGCTATCATCATTAACACAAGCAACTTTTTCATAATACTACTCCACGTTTTTTAGTGCCTCATCCATTGGCACTTTATTAATTCTTCTATATTCAAAAATAGACACAAACATATAAACTACTATATTCATAAACACCATCTTCACTCCAATTCCCTTATCTATAATAAAAGGAATCCAACCAGACATTTGCGTATATAACATCTCATAAAACATTACAAGCAGCGGTTTATAACATATTGGTATCGAGATTAAAGAGGCAAAGATAACTACAATGGTAGTCGAAATAATATACAATCTCGCGATTTCTTTATTGGTATAACCAAGTATCTTAGACATTGAAATTGATAGGGTATTTCTTTCAATTATCAACTTGGATAATAAATACAAAACTATCACAAATACGATAATCGCAAAATAACAGAACATATTCATCATCGAACCCATTGAAGATAGCAATTGAGTTGAAATAGATGCCATGGTACTAGCCGTAATAACTTGGCCTATATAGTTTTCATCTATATCTGTGATTGGAGAACTTGAGAAATATCCTACAAAAGTATCATCGCCAAGTTCAAAAATATCATTTAAAGTATTTCTATCTAGATACAACTCTAACGATGCATTATTATCAGTAATACCTGTAATCTTAAAAGTATAAGTATCTTCCTTATAAGCTTCATGCAAGGTAATATAATCACCAATATTGTAACCATACTTGTTGTGTAATCCTTGGGATATATAACAATCATTACTCTTCAAGTTATATTTAAAATAAGAACTATTTTTATTAATGCCATATAAGGCTATATCATCTTCTTTATAATCTTTGCTTGTATATTTAAGTTCATAATAAGAAAACTTCTCAGCAGATTCGAGCCCAGTTTCTACATTATTCGCAAAATTCAACAAATTAATACTAGCCTCCAACTTATGACTAGAATCACTTAATGATATAGGCATATCCAATATTGTTTGATAGGGTGCAATAATACCTTCACTGGCAATACCCACATAATCACTTAATACTTGAGGTAATGCTAAGCCAAAAAACAATAATAAGTTGGCAAAAATAATTCCTACAATTAAAGTTAAATAAGCTTTCTTATTTTGTAAGATAATACGCGTTCTAAAACGACTAAAGAAAGGGATATGATGATTAAGCTTTATAGCTCTTTTTTGTCTATGCTTACTTAAATCTTTTCTTAAAAATTTTAGAGGACTTAGTTTCAATGTCTTCTTAAGAATTAGATAATTAATAAGAAACATAATAAACATTGGAACTAAGGATACATAAATAAAGGTCTCTACTTGAAAATAAGTATGGAAAGAAGCTAGAGAATAATTGTTATAATAAACAGATTTCATTGCGTTTAATATAACCGTATAACCAAGAATATTTCCTACAACCACACCCAAAATAGTAATAATGCTTGGCATAAACATAAAATGCATTATTAGTTCATGTTCACTATAACCACTAGCCATCAAAGTACCTATAACTGTTGCATCCTTTTGTATCATATTAATGATAATGATCGAAAATATATAAGCTGTCATAATCATCATAAGATATAAGAAGATATACATTGAAGCACTATCACTCTTAGCGTCTTCTAAGACAAAAGTAATACTCTTATTATCTTTTTTAGAAACAAATTCTTCTAACTGTGAATTAGCTAATAAAATATCTTTAAACTCATCATCTAGAGTTTCATTATTAAAAACATAGGCATAACGATACTTACAATCTTCTTTATTAAGACGATTAAAACCATCTTCTGTCACTAAACCGACTCCAAAAGTAATCGCATTAAGCATCATGTCACTATTGCTCTTAAATAGACAGCTATAATCAACCAAAGACACCTTGCCAACTATCTTATAAGTTATACCTTTATAAGTAAGCTCATCGTTAATATCTAGATTATTATTAGCTGCATATAATCTCTCAATAGCTAATTCATTAGCGTTTTCAGGAAGTCTACCTTCCAATACTTCTTGTAAATCAACTTCATTTCTTACTTTATAAAAGCGAAAAGTTGTATCATTATCGATACTTTCTTCTTTATAGAACTCTTCGTATACTTTTAAATTCGCTTCCTTTTCAAACAAATCAATCTGTGCTTTATTTAATTTCTTTTTGGTCACAAAATATCCTGACTGTTGTTTAAGAAGGACTTCATTATTGTGGATAGTATTAACAACTGAATTGTTGGCGGCTTGAAAACCCGATGTTAAAGCCACCATAATTACTATCAATAGAAAGATGACTAAATATTTCGCAAAATCATTTTTAAGTTGCCTCTTAAAACGATTATTTAATGGATTTTTCATATTACCACTCCAAATCCTCGGCCTTTACTTTCTTATCATTTAAATAATTTTTTAAAATTTGACCGTCTCTTAATCTAACAACACGATCAGCCATATATTTAATCGCATCATTATGAGTAACCATAATTACTGTTGAGCCATATTTTTGATTTACTTTCTCAATTAGCTTTAATATTTCTTTACTAGTATTATAGTCAAGAGCTCCTGTTGGTTCATCGCATAACAAGATATCGGGATTTTTTATAATAGCTCTTCCGATTGAAGTACGTTGTTGCTGACCACCAGATAATTGACTTGGCAGTTTATCTTGATGTTCTTTTAAACCTAAGGTTTCAATTAATTCATCTAGATTTAAGGGTTTCTTTGAAAGATAAGCACCAACTTCAATATTTTCTCTAACTGTTAAATCAGGAATTAAATTATACATTTGAAAGACATAACCAAGATGATTTCTTCTAAACATAGTTAGTTTCTTACTATTTAATGAATTCATCTTTTCGCCATTTATTTTTACCTCGCCACCATCGGGATAATCAATACCACCTAAAATATTTAAGAGGGTAGATTTGCCACTTCCTGATGGTCCAAGTAAAACACAAAATTCTCCTCTTTCGACATTTAGTGATAAATTCTTTAATACTTCAATACGATTTGTCTTATCACCAAAGCCT
>URCJ01000086.1 GCA_900546285.1 uncultured Solobacterium sp.
AATAATTTGGATAGGAGTAGCACCCATAGACTTAGCCATTTCAATCAAATTTTGATCAACTTCCTTCAAAGAAGCCTCCACAAGTCTTGCGATAAAAGGAAATGCAGCTACAACAAGCGGCACAATACTAGCTAAAGTACCAACAGTAGTACCTACAATCAATCTAGTTAATGGGAACACTACAATTACTACAATTAAGAATGGAATTGATCTTAAGATATTGATAATCACATCAATTAATCTTAATAACCAAGTAGGAAGGGGCATAACACCCTTCTTTTGACCAGCTACTAATAAGATACCCAATGGTAATCCTAGAATTATAGAAAATAGGGTTGCTAATAAAGTGGCATAAAGAGTTTCCCATAGAGCCAATGGAAATTGTTCAACAATCATACTAATTAATTCATTACTCATAGTTCAAACTCCATAGCACTCACGCCATCAATCTTATTCAAATATTCAATTACCTTATTCATCTCTTCCTTTGTATCCACACCAATCAACATCGAACCATATGAACAACCATTAATGTTTCTAATTGATGCGTTCAAGATATTACAAGGAATATTTTCTTCAATTGCTAATTTACTTAATAATGGCTTACCAGTAGAAGTACCACCATTAAAGATTACACGAACTGCATGTTGTTTATTCTCATTAATGAAAGCACTGCTTTGATCGCTCTCTGGGAACACCAACTTCTTTGCGGCCAATGACTTAGGATGAGAGAACACATCAGTTACCATACCAGTTTCCACAACACTACCATTATCCAAAATAGCAACTTTATTACATACATTTTCCACAACTGACATTTGATGGGTAATAATTACCACCGTAATGTTTAACTTCTTATTGATATCACTGATTAAATCAAGAATTTGATTAGTAGTAGTTGGATCTAGGGCACTAGTTGCCTCATCACATAATAGTATTTTTGGGTTACAAGCCAATGCTCTAGCAATCGCAACTCTTTGTTTCTGACCACCAGACAAAGTTGTCGGATAGGCATTGGCCTTATCCTTAAGACCTACCATATCTAATAATTCAAGAGCTCTTTCTCTTGCCTTATTCTTATCTGTTTTTTCTAGTTCCAATGGGAACATAACATTCTTAAGACATGTTGACTGCATAAGTAGGTTAAAGCCTTGGAAAATCATCGCTACTTCTTTTCTAAAAGACAATAATTCCTTTTCACTTAAAGTACCTAATTTCTTACCATCAACAATCACTTCACCACTGTCAGGTTTTTCAAGGAAGTTTAAACATCTAACCAAAGTTGACTTACCAGCACCAGACATGCCAATAATGCCAAAGATGTCTCCATCTTCAATTGTTAAAGAGACATCTTTTAAGGCTTCAACTGACTTAAATGTTTTATTTAAATTCTTTACTTCAATCATTACTTAGAAAATACATCTAAAGAAGTAGACTTACCACCATATAAGCCCATTGGCTCAACATGGATTGCGGCAATACTTACTACATGAGTACCATTTTCAGTATTGAAATTCTCTAAATAAGGAAGATGTTGGAAATAGTTCGCATCAATTTCACCACTATCAACCACATTATTAGGTTGTACATAATCAGTGAACTCAACAATATTTAATGTGATATCCTTTTCAGCTAAGATATCCTTAACTACACTCAAGATTTCTGCATGAGGAGTAGGAGAAGCAGCAACGCTAACTGTTTGACCCTTTAATGTTTCATAATCAACACTTGTATCATAACCATCAGTTAGATTTTCTACAGTAGAAACTACAGCACCATCATACTTACCATCGATATATTCTTTAACTTGCTTAGACTCTAAGGCAGCCTTTAAAGCTAAGATAATAGGATCGCTTTCTCTACCTTCTTTTACAGCCAAGATATTAGAATAAGCTGAATAAGAACCCTCAAGAACTAGTGCATCCTTACTAGGATTAATACCTGCATCAATCGCATAATTTGAATTGATTACCGCAAAATCAACATCCTTTAAGACATTAGGAATTTGAGCAGCCTCAACTTCAACAATCTCAACATTATAAGGATTCTCAACAATATCATTCTTAGTAGCTGTAATACCAGCACCATCCTTCAATTTAATAATGCCATTGTTTTCAAGAATAGTAAGCGCTCTAGCTTCATTTGTAGTATCATTTGGTACCGCAATAGAAATAGAATCACTATCCTTAGAACCACATCCAGATAAACCAAGTCCTAGGACCAAAACAAGTAGTAGAGTTAATAATTTTTTCATAAATGTAACCTCCTTAATTATCCCAATAGTACTAAGTAAGAAACAAAAAAGCCGTCCCCATAAGGACGACCTATATAACCGTGTTACCACCTTAATTCACATATACCTAAGATATATGCCTTCTTCAAGTACTATCATACTCTAGCACTATAACGTGTGCACTACGGCTACCACTATTAGTAGTAGCGGCTCAGTAGACCATGTTCCCCTAAGCTTCACTATCTTGTTTCACCTTAACCAAGACTCTCTACAAGCTCCCCTTTGAGTACTCTTCTCTTCATCGCCTTGACTATATTTTCTTACTAGTAAAATAATATGTCAATAATTTATTTGAAAATATTTACTTAGAATGTAAAATTTTCATAACCTGCAAATAGAACCCGTCATCCTCACAAGATTCAATCACATACTTAGCATGGCTCTTGATCCTATCATTCGCATTGCCCATGGCATAAGATTCAGTTACATTTTCAAACAACTCAAAGTCATTATCACTATCACCAAATATTGCCACCTCATCATCCTTGTAACCTTTTTTATCCATAATACTCTTAAGACCCCTAAACTTATCTACATTTAAAGGAGTTACCTCAATATTATTAGGATAAGAACTAGTAACACCAAACTTCTTAGTAGTTAATATCTTATCGCCCATTTCCTTCAACATATCAAAACGGACACCATCCATAACCTCAACCTTACAGATATCAACATCAATCTCATCCAAACTCTTAATCTCTTTTAAATCATTAAAAAAATTTGACCCAAAGACATCACCATCAGCCTTAAAGCTATCAGCCATGATACTTACATTAACCGCAAATCTTTTTTCAGTACCATAGAAAATAGCACCCACTTTATATTCATTAATATAATCTAATAATATCTTTAATTGTTCATTATCTAAGTAAGTAGTAGAAATAATGTTGTAGTCCTCATCAACCACAACACCACCATTTATTAAAACCTTAGGACAAACAATATCCCTAAAATTAACCATCTTAACCTCTGTAATATTTCTACCAGAAGCTACCACAAACTCAATACCATTTTCTTGTAACTGTTTAACAGCCATATAGTTATTCTTGGATAACTGGCCGTTATACAATAAAGTACCATCTAAATCACTCGCTATAATCTTTATCATGCCCACTATTATACACGAATTTAACACAATCAATCTCATGAGAATTAATAATACCAACAGCCTGTAAATAAGAATAAATAATCACAG
>URCJ01000087.1 GCA_900546285.1 uncultured Solobacterium sp.
AGGAGATGTATATTGTTTATGACTGTTTTATGAGTCAATAACAATATACCAGGAGAAAAGATGAATATTGTAGGTATTTCTGCATGTCCAGCAGGAATTGCACATACCTATATGTGCAGGGAAGTGTTGATACAAGCGGCTGAGCAAAGAGGACATAGTTGCAAGATTGAGACACAGGGTACTATCGGCGTTGAGTTTGAATTAACACCGGATGATATTAAAAATGCAGATGTTGTTGTCTTAGCAGCTGATGTAAGAGTTTCTGGAGAAGAAAGGTTTGAGGGTAAGCCAATTGTTAGGATTGGTACTGCAAAAGTAATTTCTAATCCATTAGGATTTATCGCTAAGCTTGAAAAGGCAATGGAAAGTAAGTTGAAGAAATAATTTTCGAAGGGGGTTTATATGAAAAAGTTCGAAATTAAAAAACATGTTATGACAGCAATTGGTTACATGATTCCGCTTGTTGTCGCTGCTGGTCTAAGTATGGCTATTGGTCAAGTAATTGATCCAAACGTTAGACAAGCTACTGAAGGATTAGGTTTCTACCTATATAGTATTGGTGGATTTGGTATGAACCTAGTTGTTCCTGTTATCACTGCTGGTACTGCATACTCAATTTGTGGAAGACTAGGCATTGCACCTGGTATCATCATGGGCTTTGTATGTACTAGTATCAAATCAGGATTTATTGGTGGTATCGTTGGTGGCTTCTTAATTGGTTACTTCGTATTATTCTTACAAAAGTACCTAGCTCCTCATACTCCAGCTTGGATGAAAGGCTTATTACCTGTAATGATTATTCCATTCTTAACAACTGTTGTATGTTGCTTATTGATGTACTACGTTCTAGGTATTCCATTTGCATGGATTATTAATTCATTACAAGGTTGGTTAGCTAGCATGAGTAACGGTTCTAAGTTTGTCTTTGGTGCAATCGTTGGTGCAATGGCATGTTTCGACTTTGGTGGTCCTATCAACAAGACAGCTTCTACTTTCGTAAATGGTCTATTAGCTGATGGTGTATATGGTCCAGAATCAATTAAGTTCTTAGGCTCTATGGTTCCTCCATTTGGTATCGCAGTTGCATGCCTATTACAACCTAAGAAGTTCACAAGTGCTGAAAAAGAACAATTAAAGGCTGCAGTTCCAATGGGAATTTGTATGATTACTGAAGGTGTCATCCCAATTGCTGCTAGAGACTTAGTAAGAGTTGTTATCGCTTGTTGTATCGGTAGTGCTATCGGTGGTGGTCTATGTATGATATGGGGAACTGAAGCTCCAGTAGTACATGGTGGTATGTTGACAGTTCCACTATTCACAAACCCAGGCATGTTCTGTTTAGCTCTTGCTATTGGTTCAGTAATCACTGGTGTAATTCTTGCGATTATTAAAAAGCCAGTTACAGAAGCTGATGAAAAAGCAGGTCTTGTAAATCTTGGTTCAGCTGACGTTGATGATTCTGATGATTTAGTTATCGAATAGGAGAAAAGCATATGTTGGTAAGTATGAAATATCTTTTGGACAAGGCAAAAGATGCAGACTTCGCTGTTGGTGCGTTCAACGCTACTGAGTTAGCTCTTGTTAGGTCAGTAGTTGAACAAGCTGAAGAAAGTGATTCTCCAGCTATCATCGAAGCTTCTGCAGGTGAATTTGAATTTGTTACGAAAGATTTCTATAAATATGTAATTGAAAGATGTAAGGATTCTAGGGTACCGTTTGCGTTACACCTAGACCATGGTCATACAGTTGAAGAGTGTGTTAGGGCAATTCAAGCTGGTTTCACTAGTGTAATGATTGATGGTTCTACTCTTCCTTATGAAGAAAATGTTGCTTTGACTAAGAAGGTAGTAGAAATCGCTCATGCAGCTGGTGTTACAGTTGAAGGTGAAATCGGTACTATTGGTGCTATTGGTAATTCTGATGAAGGTGGTGTAACTAATATTACTTATACTCGTCCTGAGGATGTAGTGGACTTTGTGGAAAAGACTGGTGTAGACTGTTTGGCTATCGCTATTGGTACAGCACACGGTATTTATCCTAAGGGCTATACTCCAAAGTTACAACTTGAATTATTAGAAGAAATTAAAAAGATTGCTCCTGTACCTCTAGTGTTACATGGTGGTTCTAATAATCCAGATGATGAAATTGCTAAGGCATGTAAGATCGGTATTGCTAAAGTAAATATTTCAAGTGATATCAAGTATGCATATTTCAAGAAGTTAGATGAAGTATATAAAGAAACAGGTGGCTTTGTTCCTGCTAAAGTAATGGGACCAGCTATTGTTGATACTAAGGCAGTAGTTAAGAATAAAATGGAGTTGTTTAATTCTGTAGGCAAGGCAAGCTTATATAGATAAGGTGGTATTTTATGGAAGATTTTGTGTTTACATATGTAACTCAAGTAATATTTGGGAAAGACGGAGTATCTAAACTAGCAAAGAAGATTAGAGAAAATAGTCCTAATGCTAAGAAGGTAATGATTGTTTACGGCTCTGATCGTATTAAAACTAATGGCTTATTTAATAAGGTTGTAGACAATCTTAAGTCAGCAGAAATTGATTATGTAGAGTTAGGTGGTGTTAAACCTAATCCTCGACTAAGTAAAGTATATGAAGGTATTGAAATCTGCAAGAAACAGCCTATTGATTTCATTGTAGCTATCGGTGGTGGCAGTGTAATTGACACTGCCAAGGCCGTTGGCTGTGGTGCTAAATACAATGGTGATGTATGGGATTTCTTTAATGGCAAAGCTCCTACAGATACAATCAAAGTATGTTCAATTTTAACTATTCCAGCAGCAGGAAGTGAAACTAGTTTAAGCTGTGTAGTAACTAATGAAGAAGGATGGTTAAAAAAGAGCATTAATAATGATGCGATTAGACCTGTGTTTGCGATACTAGATCCAGAACTAACATATTCTTTACCTAAATATCAAATTGGTGCTGGTGTCTTCGATATGTTGTCTCATGTTATGGAAAGATATTTCACTAATACTGAGCATGTTGATTTAACTGATAGGATGTGTGAAGCAGTCATGAAGACCATTATCAACTATGGTCCAAAGACTTATGCAGAACCTGATAATTACCAATATCGTTCTGAGATTATGTGGGCTGGTTCTATTGCACACAACGGCTTATTAAATACTGGCCGTGAACAAGATTGGGCAAGTCATAGAATTGGTATGGAATTAAGTGGCATTTATGATACAACTCATGGAGCATCACTTGCTATTATTACTCCACATTGGATGGAATATGTTTATAAGCATAATATTGATCGTTTTGTTCAATGGGCTGAAAATGTATGGGATGTTAAGTTATCTCATGACGATAAGGATGCTATTGTTAAGGAAGGTATTAATAGATTAGTTGCTTGGTCTAAGTCAATTGGCATGCCTACAACATTATCTGAAGCGAATATTCCGTTTGATA
>URCJ01000088.1 GCA_900546285.1 uncultured Solobacterium sp.
CTTAAAAGGACATAATGAAAAATTAAGTTTGGAAAATTGTGAGAAAGTCTATGATTATTTAATGGATTTTAATGTATAAACAATTGATAAAAACTAAGACTATGTATATGAAGAAATAAGACGAACAAAATTAATTGTTCGTCTTGTATTGCTTAGTGATGTGATTTCACCTTTTCATATTTATTTATGATTTTAATGTATCGTTGATTATTTTTTAAGAATGTCATTTATATTTTCATATTTACCAGTAAAATTATTTAGTATTTCGATATCTTGTGAATCTCTTTCTTGGACGCTTGAATAATTAAGTGCCTCTCTTAAACCACCTTCAAAAGAATTAATCATATAAGCATCTTTCTTTGCGAATAATCCAATGCCAGATTCAGGATTGCTTAGGTAAGCTAAATAAGTTTTGCCTGGTTCGATGTCTATATCACCTTCAAATTTCATTTTTATATAGGCGGGTTTAACACCGTTTGTTAGAAAATTGTTCTTATCTTTTTCATTTTCTGAAAGAGAATTGTAATATGAATCGTAATCAATAATGCCTCCAGCTCTAATGTATTCATATTCTTTTTCATCTTCTATATTTCCTTTATAAACTTTTTCAACTTTGAATTTTCCATATGTGTATGGATAACAGTATTCATTTGTTTGTTCACCAAAATTGTCTCCTCCATCAATTGATAAGATAGTAATTAAAGCTATATCAGTACTTATACTATCAACATAAGATGGGTTTGAAATATTGCCTAGTATTTCGCCGCTTGTTTCTATTGGAACAATATCGTTTTTAGCTATGTTGTTATAAGCATTATGATAAACTACTTCATCATTATCCTTTGAACAACCAAATAGTGATAACAAGCAAATTAAATAAATAATTATTTTTTTCATAAGTAAGTTTCTCCCTTTTAATACTTTCTATTGATAGCATCATTATCAACAGATTGAACTCTTTGTACGATTCTTCCATAGCCAGTTTGGCACATTATACTGTTTTGATTAGAATTATTATGCATTAAACCGAAGGCGTGACCCATTTCGTGGATAATAGTACCTTGAGCTTGTTCATTGGTGAAAGAATTTTCCCTGAATTTATCGTCATTGATTAATATTTTTGCATAATACCAATTTCTTTCACCGTTTTTAACTAAATTTTCAGAATTGTCAAAATGTTGTGTTTCTGCCAAAATACTATCTCTTATTGAAGAATTCCAATAAGTTTTCTTTTTAGAATAAAAGTCCATATTACTTCCATAATTTGAACTTACAAATTTGATATATATTGGATTACTCATTCCTGACCCTGGATACATCCAATTATTTGCGCCAGTTTTGATATATGTTTCCCAATAATTCGCACCACTTGAAGAATCGATATAAATTGTAATATTCCCAACACCATTTTGATATTTACCAGGAAAAAGTGGAGTTTCACTATTTAAAGCAAACACACTACTAAATTCACAAGAAAAAATCAATACAATAGAAGTTAATAGAACAAAAAATTTCTTGTTGAACATCTTTGTTAGCTCCTTTCATCAGTACAAAGTGAATAGATTAACTGGTTGCAACCTTTCTATCTACAATTTAATTTTAAAATATGTATTCTAACTTGTGAATTGACAAATTAGTTAACGTAGTATTAACTATAAGTTAATAGGGAGAGGGTAATATGCACAATGATTCATTAGAAATTTTTGCGAAGGTGGTTGAATATAAAAGCTTTAGTGCTGCTTCAAGAGTTTTGTATATAAGTCCAGTAGCGATAAGAAAACATATCGATAAGTTGGAAAAAGAACTAGGTGTTAGCTTATTTAAAAGAAGTTCTAAGGGTGTCGTCTTAACGGAAAAAGGTGAGATTTTATATGATGCTGTAAAGAGAATGCAAGAGATTTATGATGAATGTTTAATAAAACTAAAGGGCGATAGAAAAAGTAAGATAAGGGTTGGTTTATCTCGTCATTTCTTGCTTGGGAATACTGATATCGTATTTAAGTGGCTTTTTGACAATAATAATTATCAAGTTGATATTGTAGAAATAGATGAAAGCTATAGTTTTGTGGAAGATAATCTAGATAAGTTAGGAAAAGAAGTTGATATCCTTATAGGATCTAGTTTGAAAGATTTAAACAAACATTATCAACAGACAATAATCACATTAATTAAGCCAGGTTTACTTGTTCCTAAAACTCATATGCTCGCAAATAATAAGATAATAACGATAAAAGACATTAAAGATTCTAATATTTATGTTAATGGAGTTTGTTCTTGCCAAGAACTTAATGAAGTAGTTCAAGTATTAAAAGATTATTCAAATATTATTATGATTAATGAAAAAAATGACTTAGCTAATAAGTATCAAGATTGTATTAAAGAGAATAATCTATTGTTTTGTACAAACTATCTATCAATGGATTTTTTAGATGCATCAATCATACCATTAAATTTTGCGAAGCCTATTCCGTTTTCGTTTGTATATTTAAAGACATGTGATTATGAAATTAAACATTTTGCGAATTGTATGAAGGAAAACTATAATAAGTACTATGAACAAAAAATTAGAGATTAAATATACAGCTTTAAAAGATAATTTATTAGAGCTAGAGAAAGATACTACCGAGACTATTAATTCTCAAATAGAGGAGCTTGCTAAGAAACAAGAGATTTCTAAGATGCCTGAATTAAAGGCTAATCTATTAGAAGAATATAATCTTTTAAATGATGCATCTAAATTGTTCTTAGATTCTGCTAGTAAGTGTAACAAGACGGCTGATACTATCAAGACTCAAATTAAAGAATATGAGAAGTATGAAGAAAGAGTAGATAAGAACAAGAAGGTTATCAGCAAGCCTAATTCGATGTTGGATTATCAAGAAAATGAAAGTAATCACTTTGCGAAAGGCAATACATTCTATAAGCTATTTTGGGTCTTCTTTATAGGTTGTTTTGCAGGTGTAGTGATTGAGACATTATTTTGTATTGTCACAAGAGGGCATTATGAATCAAGAGTTGGCCTAATATGGGGACCATTTAACCTTGTATATGGTTTTGGTGCCTTAGTATTATCAGCCTTTCTATATAAGTATCGCAATAGATCTAGAATTTATTCCTTCTTTGGTGGTTTTATCACAGGAAGCATTGTTGAGTATTTATGTTCTTATTTTCAAGAATTGATGTTTGGATCAACTTCTTGGGACTATTCTAATTTCCCTTTTAATATAAACGGTAGGATTTGTCTATTATATTCATTATTCTGGGGAATCTTAGGTATTTTATGGATTAAAGATATTTATCCATTCATGTCAGAAATGATTCTAAAGATAC
>URCJ01000089.1 GCA_900546285.1 uncultured Solobacterium sp.
TGGCTAAAATAATGTGTCGCCAAGTGGCTAAAATAATGTGTCGATTAACAATTATGAAAAAAGAAAAGATTATTATTGCAACATTACTTGTTGTGTTTACTGCTACATTACTAATACAATTAGCCTTACTAAATGTATTGGCTACTAAATATCTATTGTTGATTACTGTGTTTATTGTCTTATTAGATGTGTTTTTAATACTTTTAAATAAGAAAACAATTGGAAAGGTATTAACAATTCTAATAATACTTTTATCTTTATTTGGTAATTATTACTTATTAAAGACAAGTGGTGCTCTAAATAAGATTACAAGAAATACTCATGAAACTAAGAGTACTATTAGCATAATAAGCTTAAAGGACAATGACTTTGATGATCTTAACAATATTACAATAGGCTACTTTAGAACTGACTTAGAAGAATTTAAAACAACTAAGTATAACAGCTTAAGTGAACTATTGGATGCTTTATATGACGGTGAAGTTGATGCCATCATTATTAATGAAGCATATAGAGATCAAATAAGAGACATTAAAGAAGACTTTGACAAAGATACTAAGGTTATCTATCAAACAAGCATGGTAATTGAAAATACTGATAAAGCCAATAAGGTAGAAAACATTACTAATATATCATTCAATGTCTTAATATCAGGCTCTGATACAAGAGGTGGCTTTGATGAATACGGTAGAAGTGATGTGATTATGGTAGCTACTGTTAACCCTAATAATCATACTATTCTTTTAACTTCTATTCCAAGAGACTATTATGTAACTACAATCTGTGATGAAAACGATAGATGCATGTATGGTGAATTAGACAAGATAACACACACTGGCATTCATGGTACCAACACTACTAAGCGTACAGTAGAAAACTTATTAGGAATTAAAATCAACTATACATTTAAAGTAGGCTTTGACACAGTGACTGACTTAGTTGATGCGATAGGTGGGGTTGATGTTTATGTAGAACCAGGCTATGCCCTAACAAGGCCTGAATTTAGTGTAAAAGAAGGTCTTAATCACTTAAATGGTAAACAAGCTCTAGCTTATTCTAGAGAACGTTATGCCTATAGTGAAGGTGATAGACAACGTACAAGAAACCAACAACAAGTACTAATGGGCATTATAGATAAGTTAACAAGTCCTAGCATTATCACAAACTATGCAGCTATTATTGATGCTATGGCTGATACTTTCTCTACTACAATGTCTAATGAAGAGATTACAAGCCTTATTAAATATCAATTAGATAAAAATCCTAAATGGACTATCGAACAATATATGGTAGATGGAAGTGGTTCTACACAAATGTGTGCAGAACTTGGTGATGCTGCTTATGTTATGATACCTAATCAAGATACAGTTAGAACTGCTAATGAAAGAATAGAAGAGTTATTAAAATAAATATCATATAATTTTATAGTGATAAGGGGTGTTTATATGAACAAAATAGACTTAAAAGGAAAGACAATACTTATTACAGGTGCTGCAGGCTTTATTGGTAGTAACCTAGTAAAAGAATTATTCAATACAGTAGATGATATAAAGATCATTGGTATTGATAATATGAATGATTATTATGATGTATCTATAAAAGAATATAGATTAGAAGAAATTAATAAATTAAATAAGAACTTTATCTTTATTAAGGGTGATATCTCAGATAAAGATACTATTGATAACTTATTCAATGAATATAAGCCAAGTGTTGTAGTAAATCTAGCTGCTCAAGCTGGAGTACGCTATAGTATCACTAATCCTGATGCTTATATCAAATCTAATCTAATAGGCTTCTATAATATCTTAGAAGGCTGTAGATATCATGAAGTAGAACACTTAGTATATGCATCATCATCATCAGTATATGGTTCTAATAAGAAAGTACCATATAGTACAGACGATAAGGTAGATAATCCAGTATCACTATATGCAGCTACTAAAAAGAGTAATGAACTAATGGCTCATGCCTATAGTAAGCTATATAATATTCCATCAACTGGTCTACGTTTCTTTACAGTATATGGACCAGCAGGAAGACCTGATATGGCCTACTTTGGCTTTACTAATAAATTATTAAAGGGAGAAACAATAGAGATCTTTAACTATGGTAACTGTAAAAGAGACTTCACATACATTGATGATATTGTAGAAGGTGTAAAAAGAGTCATGCAGGGTGCACCTGATAAAAAACTAGGAGAAGATGGTTTACCTATTCCTCCATATGCAGTTTATAACATAGGTAATCAAAACCCTGAAAACCTATTAGACTTTGTAGACATTCTACAACAAGAACTAATAGATGCAGGTGTCTTACCTAAAGATTATGATTTTGAAGCACATAAAAAACTTGTTCCAATGCAAGCAGGTGATGTACCTATTACTTATGCTGATACAACACCACTTGAAAAAGACTTTGGCTTTAAACCTAGTACACCGTTAAGAACTGGCCTTAGAAACTTTGCGAAATGGTACAAGGAGTTCTACAATATTTAAGAAGGGGTAAATAAAATTATGAACAAGAAAATTGCAGTAGCAGGAACAGGCTATGTAGGTTTATCTTTAGCAGTACTATTAGCACAACACAATGAAGTAACTGCTGTAGATATTATTGAAGATAAGGTTAACAAGATTAACAATAATATTTCTCCAATTCAAGATGACTATATTGAAGAATACTTAGCTACTAAAGAATTAAACTTAAAGGCTACATTGGATGCTAATGAGGCTTATAAAGATGCTGAATTTGTAATCATTGCAGCACCAACAAACTACGATAGTAAGAAGAACTTCTTTGACACCAGTGCTGTAGAATCAGTAATTGAACTAGTATTAAAGATTAACCCTAAGGCAACAATGATTATCAAATCAACAATACCTGTAGGTTATACAGAATCAATAAGAGAAAAATACAGTTGTAATCACATTATGTTTTCTCCTGAATTCTTAAGAGAATCAAAGGCACTATATGATAACTTATATCCAAGTAGAATCATTGTAGGCTGTGACGATAATACTAGACTTCAAGCTGAAACGTTTGCTGCTTTATTACAAGAAGGAGCAATCAAAGAAAACATTGACACTCTATTCATGGGCTATACAGAAGCTGAAGCAGTTA
>URCJ01000090.1 GCA_900546285.1 uncultured Solobacterium sp.
TTAAAATAATCATAATTATTTCATAACTATTCATACCGAATACTCCCATAATCAACAAATAAATCTATTAATAACAGAATTTTCGGCATTCTGGTTTTGCCGACCAGAAATAACCCTTACCTTAGCGGTTGCATGGTCTATTATATCTTTTATTTTTAAGAATGATGATGTTTAAAATTGCTATTTCAGTGCCAAATTGAGAATGTTTTCATTTCTTAAAAACTTGCCAGTGTATGAGCTTATGCTATAATAGTCACGTGAAAAATTATACAGAAGAATTTATTAAATTAAATGGTTTTACCGATTTAACCAATGTTCAAAAAAAGGTACTTGAGTTTGCTAATTCTAAAAAAGATGTTATCGCAATATCTAAGACAGGAACTGGTAAGACTCATGCATATTTGATACCTGTGATTGAAAATATCAATGTTTTAAGTGATAAAACACAGGTTTTAATTTCTTTGCCTACAAGAGAACTTGCATACCAGGTTTATCAAAATGCTAAGGTAATGTGTAAGGCTTTACCTGAACTTCGCATTAGCTTATTAAGTGGTGGTACTGATTCTAAGAAACAAAGTGCACAAGCTCCACATATTATTATTGGTACTCCTGGTAGAATCAAGGATTTATTTGTAAAGAACTTAATCAGAGTAGATTTTGTTCAAATGTTTATCATCGATGAAGCTGATATGACTCTTGATTATGGTTTCTTAGAAGACATCGACGTTGTCTTCTCACATATGGTTAAAAATCCTGAGATCTTATGTTTTAGTGCAACATTCCCAGCTTCTCTTGAACAATTCACCAAACGTTACTTAAATAATCCCAAGATTATTAGAGTAGAAGACAAGAAAAGAGATCCTAAGATTAAACATATCCTAGTGCCTTGTAAACATAAGGAGTATAAGGAAAAGTTAGTTGATTTACTACCTATGATTAATCCTTATGTTTGTTTAATATTTGCCAATTCAAAAAACGAAGCTGATGAGGTATATGAATATTTAGGTGAAAATGGCTATAAGGCCTTATTATTACATGGTGGTCTAGAGACTCGTGATCGTCAAAAGGCTATTAAACAATTAGCAAGTAAACAATATACATATGTTGTATGTTCTGATGTAGCTAGTAGAGGTATCGATGTTGATGGTGTAAGCCATGTTATTTCTTTGGGTTTCCCAAGAGATTTAGACTTTTACATTCATCGTGCTGGTAGAACTGGTAGAAATACTAAGGATGGTACTACTTTCTGCTTATATAAGGAAGATGATATTAATGCGATTAAGGCTCTTGAAAAAAGAGGTATTACTTTTATCGCTAAGGATGTTAAAAATGGTGAGCTTAAGTCTGTTAAGTCTCCAACTTATAAGCCAGTAAGAAAAAACGATGAGGTAGAAAAGGCTATTGCGAAGACTTTAACTAAGAAGAATGAGAAGGTTAAGCCTAACTACAAGAAGAAGAAACAAAGAGCGATTGATGAAATCAAGAGAAAACAAAGAAGAGATTTCATTCGTTCTAAAATAAAAGAAGAAAAGATTGAACGCTATAAAAAAGCTGCAAGAGAAAAGAAGAGCTAGGCTCTTCTTCTTTGTATTTTTAAAGGAGAGATTATGAACGTAGGTTTTATTTCATTAGGTTGCGCAAAAAATTTAGTAGATAGTGAATATATCATTGGATTATTTAATGATCCGTTCTTTAAGATTGAGAATGATCCTAAGAAGTGTGATCTTATTTTAATCAATACTTGTGGCTTTATTGAAAATGCTAAACAAGAATCGATCGATACTATTTTAGAGATTGCGGAACTTAAACAAGATAGACTTAAATATTTAGTGGTTTGTGGTTGTTTATCACAAAGATACTATGATGATTGTGTTGAACTATTCCCTGAAGTAGACTTGTTTATAAGAATCACTGATTATCCAAAAATGGATATGATGTTGTCTAAATTGATTAATCATGAATTTAATACTTCATATGGTAAATCACGTAAATTAATTACTCAAGAATATAGTGCTTATTTGAAGATAGGTGATGGTTGTAACAATCATTGCGCATATTGTGCTATCCCTTTGATTAGAGGCAAATATTATTCTTTTGAGTTTAATAAGATTATAGATGATGCGAAGAAACTATATGAAATGGGCGTTAAAGAATTAAATGTAGTGGCCCAAGATACAACAACCTATGGTTTAGATATCAATTCATCTTTAGCTGCATTATTAAAAGAACTAGATAAGATTGACTTTAAGTGGATTAGAGTTTTATATATGTATCCTGATGAAATTACTGATGAGTTATTAGAAGTGATGAAAGATTCTAAGCATGTACTTCCTTATTTTGATATTCCTGTTCAATATGGCAATGATTTCATGCTTAAGAAGATGAACAGAAGGGGTAGTGTAAAACTTATTAAGGAAAGAGTTAATCATATAAGAGAAATGTTCCCTGATGCGATTGTTAGAACTACAATGATTACAGGTTTTCCTTATGAAACAGAAGAATATTTCAATGATACTCTAGATATGGTTAAGGAACTAAAATTTGATTCTTTAGGTGCTTTTACATTCTCTAATGAAGAAGATACTGCTGCTTTTGATATGCCTCAAGTAGATGAGAGTGATGCACAAAGAAGATATAACGAGTTGATGGAAACACAACAAATGATTGTGTTTGAGAAGAATCAAAATAGAATTGACAAGACTTATGAGGTCTTGGTTGAAAGATATGAATCTTTGTTTAAAAGATATGTAGGAAGATCATATATGTCAGCACCAGATGGAGTTGATGGTGTTGTTTATATTAAAACGGATGAAGATTTGAAGATTGGTTCTTTTGTGAACGTTAAGATAAATGATGTAAAAGGTTATGATTTAATAGGTGAAATATTTTATAATTAATACATCTGAAGAAAAGAGGGGATTTAAGTGTAAAAATTAAATACGAAATTTGACATAAAAAAAGTGGTTGAGAACCT
>URCJ01000091.1 GCA_900546285.1 uncultured Solobacterium sp.
TTTGATATTTACTTTTTCCTTTACCAAGTAGCTTATTAATTTCATCTAAAGTATCATGACACTTATTATTATAAAAACCATAGTATCTTACCATTCTAAAATCTTTATCAGGTATATGGATTATCATCTTTTCTAGTAGTTGTTTACCAGTTTCATTAACTTCAATTCTTTCTTCGGTTTTATGATCTTCATAGTACCAACTTACTTCATCATTTTCTCTATCGTAAGAAATAAGTCTAGATTCAGCCATTACTGGTCTAACTGCATACCTCATCATGTAATTAACACAACCCTTAACATTTTTAGAGTTTATATTAGAAGAATATTTACCATCATCTTTAAGATCAGGTTTGGCATATACATAGAAACCATTAACTAGATTTTTATATGACTTATCTATTAAAGGCTTTATTTCCTTTCCAAATCTTTCAAGTAATAATCTATTAACTTCATATTGCCAAGTTTTCCTAAGCGATTCGTAATTAAAATGCTTTATATGTTTAATGGTTTTATGTTTACTATCATATATAAGTTCTGGTACTAGTGCATGTATATGAGGATTCCATTTTAAGTCTCTACCAAAAGTATGAAGAGTAGCTGAATATTTCACGGCCTGAGTGCCATTGATACGGTGTTTAGTACCACCTGTACACTCCTTAAGGCCACCATATATAAACATGCACCGGTACGGTAATCAGTACCGGTTGTTTTATTTTTAGTACCACCCTTACAATGAGGCTGATGGTAATCCATCAGAAGGAGGAAGCCAAAATGGCTGTTAGAAAAATCAAAGCAAAGTTGATACTTCAACTCTATGAGCGAAATCATCTAACTCAAAGAAGTATCGCTCAAAACTACAGAATGAGTAGAAGTTCTATTTCAGAAGTTCTTAGTGCCGCTAAAGAAAAAAATATTCACTATAACGACATTGAGAATAAGTCTGAAGAAGAAGTCTATGATATTTTGTTTCCAGAAAAGTTTTCCTTTATGGACATCTATGAACCTGTTGATTATGAATACGTTCATAAAGAATTATCTAAGACAGGAGTAACTCTAAAACTGTTATGGCAAGAATATGGTGATGAATGTAAAAAGAAAAACGGTTTAGCTATGGGTTATACAAGGTTTTGTGAAGGATATAGTAACTTCACCAATACTAAACAGCTCACCAAAAGAATTGAAAGAAAACCAGGAGATAGAATCGAAGTTGACTGGAGTGGCCCAACAATGGAGTTTACTGATTCGTTAACTGGTGAGGTGATTACTGTTTATTTATTTGTAGCTGCTTTGTCTTACAGTATGTATGCGTATGTAGAACCAACTCTTGATATGAAGATGAAATCTTGGATCAATTGTAATATCCATATGTTAGAGTACTTTAATGGTGTCACCAATAGAATTATTTGTGACAATTTAAAGACTGGTGTTACATCTCATCCTAAGGATGGTGAAATAATTCTTACTGATAATTATAGAGCTTTCGCAGAACACTATATGGTAGCTATTATGCCAGCCGGTATAAAAAAACCTAAACAAAAAGCAGGAGTTGAAAATACGGTTGGTAATATAGCTACAGCTATTATCGCTAAGCTTAGAAAACATAACTTCAATTCTTTTGAAGAAGTTAAAATCGGAGTAAGTAAAGCTTTAGAAGAATTTAATTCAAAGCCATTTCAAAAAAGAGATGGTTCAAGATATAGTGCTTATCAAGAAGAAAGAACATTCTTAAGGCCATTACCTGATATTCGTTATGAAGTATTTGAAACGGTTAAAGGACGTAAGGTTGGTTTAAACTTTCATATAAGCTATAAAAACAATTATTATTCTGTTCCTTATATGTACGCTAAAACTAGTGTTGATTTAAAAGTAAGTGAGAACATAATTGAAATCTATCAAGATAATCAAAGAATCGCTAGTCATAAACGATTTAAAGATTATGAGATGTATAAGTATTCAACAAACATTGAACATATGCCACCACAGTTTATACAAAACGAATGGGATGATATAAGAATTAAAAATTGGGCCAGTTCTATTGGAGAAAATACAAGAAAAGTAATTGATAAGATATTTGATTCATACAAGATTAAGGAACAAGCCTACAATCCTGCATTATCTGTTTTAAAGTTAAGCAAGGCTTATTCGCAAAATCGCCTGGAAAACGCTTGTGAATTAGCTCTAGAAAAATATAGAGTGCCTCGCTACCATCATCTTAATGCACTGTTAAGTCACAATCAAGACGTTAAGTACATCGAAGATAAAAACAAGAAGTTTGATAAGCCTCAAAAGAACATGGGATATCTAAGAGGAGCTGAATATTATGGAGGAAAGAAGAATGATTGATCAAGAGACTATTAGAAAACTAAGAGAATTAAACTTAAGTGAGGTTGTTGATATCTTACAAGTACAAGAAAGAGATACTGCAACAACCTTATTACCCTTTGATGAAAGAATGAAGTTAATAATTGATTTCCTTTATACACAAAAACACAATAATAGAATAACTCGTCTTATTAAAGCAGCTAAGTTTAGATTCCCAAACGCAGAACTATCATCAATCATTTACCAAGGAAGAGATCTTGATAGAGGAATCATTCATGAACTAGCTACCTGTCTATTTATTAAAAACGCAACAAACATTATATTTGAAGGCTATACTGGTTCAGGCAAAACTTTTCTAGCTTGCGCTATAGGTAACGAAGCGTGTTGTAAGGGATATAAAACAAGATATATACGTCTTCCTGATTTACTAATGGAATTTGAAGAAGCTAAAGCGACTTCATCAAGACACTTCACAAAACTATTAGATAAATACTCTAAATATCAATTACTAATCATTGATGAGTGGTTAATGGAAAATTTTTCTAAGGAAGAAGAACATTTTATCTTTGAACTAATAGAAAGACGATATGGTCTTAATAGCACTATCTTTT
>URCJ01000092.1 GCA_900546285.1 uncultured Solobacterium sp.
AAGACCTTATGGACTTGCTAAAGCTTATATTGATTTACTACATAGTAAAACTTTTAAGTAAATAGCAAAAAGAAAAGACTAAGAATTGGTGGTTCTTAGTCTTTTTTGTTATTACTGCAATATGAATTGACCTTATTCGCAATTGCTATAATTATATTAGCACATTTATTTTGAATTGTCAAATGTTTTTTATTTTGTTCTTGGGTATGGTTTTATTTCGTTTGTTAATCCTAATAGGTAATCTGTACTTGTATTATAGAATTCTGCAAGTTTTATTAATTTGTCTATTGGTATCATTCTTTTCCCACTTTCATATAAACTATATTGTTGTCTTGTTATCTCTAATATTATTGCTACTTGTTTTTGTAATAAGTCTTTATCTTCTCTAGTATCTTGTAATCTTCTTAAATACATTTTTAATCACCTCTTTTAAATTTTATCATGCATTTGTTTAAATGCTCTTGACAAGCATTCAAATGAATGCTATAATATATATAGATAAGCATTCAAACGAATGATTATTATCTATATGCTCGTAAAACATTAATATGTTTTGCTTGAAAAAACTATCATATCAAGTTGTTAACTAGTAAATGCCTTGTTTGCCCCTAATAAACAAAATTTACTAGTTAATGATAAAATTAGGGGAGGTTGATTTGTATGGTTGAAATTGATGAAGAAGATTTAAAAAAAATAAAAGTAATTATGAAATCGCATTTAAAAATTATTCATACTCTTGTTGCTGAGTTAATAGAAGAAGGTTCTTGTGCTAGTTTGAGACAATCTCGTATTCTTCTTGAAGAACAGTTAAATGTTCGTGATATTATTTTTAAATTATCTGGGGGTGAAAGTAAAAAATAATGGAATTTTATGATAAAAAAGAAATAGAAATACTTGCTGATAGTCTAGCAAGTTATTGGTTTTCTCTCAATGAATTAAGAAAAAGAATTGAAAGAAAGCAAGTTGACAGTAACTTAGAAGATTTTCAAGAAAATTTAAGACAAGTATTTGAAATAAATCGTGAAATGGATTATGTTGATAATCTTCATTCAAACGTAGTGTATTACTTAAAGCACGAAGATTTTGACGAAAAAGAAGATTCTAGACATTTGTCAAGAGAATGTGAAGTAAAATGAAGTAGCAGTTGGCTCCTTGCTACTTTACGTCGCAAAAGCTCTTGACAAATAATAAGTATTTTAAAATAGGGTAGGGGATTGTTACTAGAACATAGTGAGAGTAACAACCCTTATAAACATAAAAAAGGAATTTATTGTTATGATTGAATTGAGTAAAAGTGAAGTAGAAGTAATTACTTCTTATCTTGATTTATTAGAAAAAGTACTAGCTAAAGGTGGAGCTAGATGTAGAGGAATGTTAAAAGAAGTAAGAAGTAATAATCAGGAATTAAAAGATAAGATAAAGGAGGTGTAACAATGAAGGCAAGTGGAGTTTTTATGTATAAAGGAATAACACAAAGAGATGGAGGAACATTTAAGAACGATAAAGGCGAAGATGTCTCTTACAACTCATGTATGGTATTAACTTGTGATGAAATTCAAGAAGATGGAACAGGAAAAGAGAGAAAATTTAAGTTCAAAGATGGACAAACAGCACTAGTAAATGACTTTAAATCTCTTGAAACTTACACAAAAGTAGAAATAGAATTTGAATTAGCTTTGTATAATAACAGATGTGTAGTAACACCAGTAGCTTTTGATATATTATAGTTTATAATTTTGAGATAAGGAGGTAGAAAATAATATGACTGAAGTTGAGTTATTACAATTAATTCATGAAGACTTAGGAATATTGTGCTGTTTTCTTATCTTTTTCGTACTCGTAATACTTTTGTATTTCGCGTATAAATTTTTTGATATGATATTCCAATTCTAAGTAGAAAGGAGTATTTGCTATGTTAAAATCAATAGTAACTGCCGAAATGTTAGGTGGGGTTTTAGACGAAATTACAGGACTATTACCAATAGTAATACCAGTAATGATTGGATTTATAGCAGTAAGAAAAGGTATAGCTTTCTTACAATCTGTATTACATAGTGCTTAGTCACTATGACTAATTTAATATAAAAAGTGGATTTATTAACATTAATCTACAAATGTTTAGCATTAAGGATTAGACTAGATAAGTCTAGTCCTTAAATTTTTAGAAAGGAAAAAGAGAAATGAAAAATAAATTAAAAATAATAAGTATATTTACTTTGGTATTAGCAATTGTAATAAGTTTTACTTCAAGTTGTTTTGCTTCTGGTGCAAGTGAACCTTTTGCTAGTATTGTTGTAAATGGAGATAAATATGATCTTTATTTTGAATATATGGATCAGGATTATGGCTCTTTGGATTTGGATACTTACGATAACTATGTTGTTGTAAAAAATGAAGTTGATGGAGTTATAAAAAATTATGTAGTTTGTTTCTTTTCGGATAATACAGTAAAGTTTTCAACTCACGCTAGTGATTATCCTTATAATCTAGTTTCAAATTGTGGAAGTACTGGTTTTAGGAAAACTGGTAAATTATATACATTTAATTTAGATATTACAACAAAAAAAGGTACTTTGCGTTGGGGTCGTACTGATATATTTGATGGTTATAATTATGCTTGTTGTGATGTTGATGATATAGTTTATTCGACTTTTGATATTTATTCAAAAGAGAATGAAGATGAATTGGTTTTTCAAAAAACTCCAGTGGGGGTACAGTCAACCCTGGCACCAATAGTAC
>URCJ01000093.1 GCA_900546285.1 uncultured Solobacterium sp.
TGGTTGCGTATTTGTGAAGGCGACAGAAAGGCGCCTTAATGGTAAAAATTATGAACGAAAAGACTCTTTTTAAAATAAGCTATGGCTTATATGTTCTTAGTACTAGATTAGGTGATGAAGATAATGGCTGTATCATCAACACCGCTATTCAAGCAGCTTCTAAGCCTAATCAAATTAGTATTTGTGTTAATAAGCTTAATCATACTCATGATATGATTATGCAATCTAAGGAATTTGTTGTATCTATCTTGAGTGAAAAAGCTACTTTTGACATCTTTGAAAGATTTGGTTTCCACTCTGGAAAAGACATCAACAAATTTGATAAATACGATAATTGTAAACGTAGTAATAACAATATTTACTATATTACTGAGGGTACTAATGCCTATATAGAGACTAAGGTAGATAAGATAATTGATTTGGGTTCACACACAATGTTTATTGGTGAAATAAGTGATATGGAAGTATTAAATGATGATCCTTCTTTAACTTATGATTATTATTTTAAGCATGTAAAACCTAAACCAATTGAAAAGACAGGTAAAAATGAGACAGTATGGCGCTGTACAATTTGTGGCTATGAATACAAGGGAGAAGAACTTCCTGAAGACTTCATTTGTCCTATTTGTAAGCATCCTGCGTCTGATTTTATAAAAGTGGAGGAATAAATATATGAAAACAAACAAGTATGCTGGTACCCAAACAGAAAAGAACTTAGAGGCAGCTTTTGCCGGTGAGTCACAAGCGCGTAATAAGTACACTTATTTCGCTTCAGTGGCAAAAAAGGAAGGCTACGAACAAATGTCAGCCTTATTCTTAAAGACTGCTGATAATGAAAAGGAACATGCGAAATTATGGTTCAAGGAACTTAATGGAATTGGTAATACACCAGAAAATTTAAAGGATGCAGCCGAGGGTGAAAACTATGAGTGGACTGATATGTATGAGGGTTTTGCCAAGACTGCTGAGGAAGAAGGTTTCCATGAATTAGCTGTTAAATTTAGAGCAGTTGGTGCAATTGAAAAACATCATGAAGAAAGATATCGTGCTCTATTAAATAATATTGAAACTGCTCAAGTATTTGAAAAGAGTGAAATCAAAGTATGGGAATGTAGAAACTGTGGCCATCTTATCGTAGGTAAGAAAGCACCTGAAGTATGTCCTGTATGTAATCATCCTCAAAGCTATTTTGAGGTTCATGCTGAAAACTATTAGGGAGGCAACAATGAAATACAAATGTGAAGTGTGTGGATGGGAATATGATGAGGAATTAGGTTATCCTGAAGGTGGCATTGAACCAGGTACTAAGTGGGAGGATGTTCCTGATAACTTTGAGTGCCCTTTGTGTTTTGTGGGTAAGGATCAATTTGTAGAAGAGTAAGCGTTATGCTTACTCTTTTTTAAATTTTATCTTTACAATTTGCATCTTCATTAGGCCATCACAAACATGAGCAAGAAATCTAAAGAAGCCACTTACATTGTCATCTTTTAAATCGTTATAACCTAACATATAACCCTTACTTGTTACTTCGATATTATTAGTCCATGATGATATTTCTTTAAGATTGGATACAGAAAAGTAAGTTCCAACTTCTTTTACTTTTAAAGAATTTAGCCACATTGATATAAGTTTAACTGTCATTTTACCAGCTGCATCAAATACTAGTACACTATCATTGAAATAATCAGCCATTTTAACAATAAGAGATTTAACTTCTTCATCAAGAAAATAATAGAAGACTCCTGAGGCAAAGAAGATTACACCATTTGATTTATCGATTTTATCAAACCATTCAGTATCATTAAGATTACAAGGAATATTATATTCACGTTCACCACTCGGCAATAGTTCGTTTCTAACTTTAATCACATCAGGAAAATCTAGATTATATATCTTACATTTACCATTGTCACAGTTTCTTCCTGTATTATCTAAACCACAACCTAAATTAACAACCGATGCAAAGGGGTGTTCCTTTAAATATTCATTTACTTCATAGGCAATATCGCTTTGTCTTGCGGCTACTTCTAGAGCACCAAAACGTTGTATAAGACTCTTTGATTTCTTTTCTACTTCTGAAAAATCATAATCAATTTGACTAATCAAATCTAGTGCAGTCTTATCATAATAAATATTAGGATATAGACTAGAACAAATCTTTCTAGAATACAAAGGAATAATTAATGTCTCTTGTACGCTATCTTTCTTAATTTTATATTTCATATTCTCACCTAGTTAGTCTTTGCTAACTGATTTAATTCTAATCATGTTTTATTCTTATGTCAACATAGGCTTTAATCAAAATATTAATCTTCGACAATCGCACTATAATTCGAATACATTTATAGTGTGGTTGTCGGTAATTAATGCTTCTAATTCTCAAAATTAGACAAGCGTGCTTATTTCGTTTACAATATAAGCACGAAGGGATGATGATTATATGAACAAAACAAATGAAATTCTTAAAAATTTTGACTATCTTACGCCATCAATCGCTAAGAAAAATGGTGTATCTAAATGGAATTTTTACCAATATGTTAATGATAGTGGCGTATATCAACTTTATAGAGGTTTTTATTCTAATAAAGATACTTGGGTAGATAATCTATATGTACTTCATCAAAGATGTCCTAAGGCGGTATTCTCGCATGATGAAGCTTTCTATTATC
>URCJ01000094.1 GCA_900546285.1 uncultured Solobacterium sp.
GATTCGAGGAAATGGCAGATAAGTGTACAACACAAGATAAGGTTCCTGTAGGTCACTTTGTTCCTATGTATAAAAAGGATGTAATGGCCATCTACGAATTAAGTAAATAGGTAATATAATCAAGCATGTATAATCGTGCTTGATTTTAATTTTGAGGTATATATGGAATTAAAAAGTAGAAAAATGAGAGAACTAGCACCAGAACTTGATCCCTTAAGAATTGGTACTGGTTGGAAGAAGGAAGATTTGGATAAACCACAAATTTTTATCGAATCTACATTTGGTGACAGTCATCCAGGTAGTGGCCATTTGGATAAGTTGGTTGAAGAAGTTAGAAATGGTGTATATGAAGCTGGTGGCTTTGGTGCAAGATATTTTGTCACAGATATTTGTGATGGTGAAAGTCAAGGTACGGATGGCATTAACTATAGTTTAGCTAGTAGAGAAATGATAGCTAATATGATCGAAATACAAGGCAATGCGACTGTTTTTGATGGTGCTGTTTATTTAGCAAGTTGTGATAAGGGTTTACCAGGAAATATGATTGGTATGTTAAGAGTGAATGTACCATCTATTATCGTACCAGGTGGTACTATGAAGGCTGGTCCTAAAATGTTAACACTTGAACAGCTTGGCATGTATAGTGCAAGGTATCAAAGAAATGAAATATCTAAGGAAGAATTGGATTGGGCTAAGTGTAATGCTTGTCCAAGTTGTGGTGCTTGCAGTTTTATTGGCACCGCTTCTAGCATGCAAATAATGGCTGAAAGCTTAGGCTTAGCATTACCCGGTAGTGCTCTTATGCCAAGTGATAGTCCTGACTTACTAGAATATGCTAAGAAAGCAGGTGAACGTGTTGTTGAAATGACTTATGAAGACAATATGAAACCAAGCGATATACTTACTTTAAAGAGCTTTGAGAATGCAATCATGGTTCATGCTGCTATTTCAGGTAGTACAAATTGCTTATTACATATTCCTGCAATTGCTCATGAATT
This sequence comes from uncultured Solobacterium sp., assembly GCA_900546285.1. Lineage (GTDB taxonomy): Bacteria > Bacillota_I > Bacilli_A > Erysipelotrichales > Erysipelotrichaceae > Colivicinus. The sequence goes on from URCJ01000094.1 coordinate 999, forward strand.
AGGCATTGAATTAGATGCAGATACTTTTGATAGATTACATCGTAATGCTAAATACTTATTAGATATAAGACCTAGTGGTAAATGGCCTGCTGAAGTCTTCTATTATGCAGGTGGTGTTCCAGCTATTATGGAAGAAATTAAAGATTGTCTTCATTTGGATGTTATGACTGTTACTGGAAAAACTTTAGGTGAGAATCTGGAAGAATTAAGAAATAATGGTTTCTATGATAGATGTAATAAGTGGTTAGAGGATTTCGGTAAGAGAAACAATGTTGAAATCAAGAAAAAAGATGTGATTCATACTATTGGTACTGACGGTTCTATTGCTATATTAAAGGGTAATCTAGCACCTGAGGGAGCCGTTATTAAGCATACTGCTTGTCCAAAAGAAATGTTTGTAGCCAAGTTAAACGCAAGAGTCTTTGATAGTGAAGAAGAGTGCCTTGATGCAGTATTACATCATAAGATAAACAAGGGCGATGCAGTGTTTATAAGATACGAGGGTCCAAAGGGCTCTGGCATGCCTGAAATGTTTTATACTTCAGAGGCTATTAGTTCTGATAAAGAACTAGGAAGAAGTATCGCGTTAATTACTGATGGTAGATTCTCGGGTGCTTCAACTGGTCCAGTTATTGGACACTGTAGTCCGGAAGCTCAAAGTGGCGGTCCAATCGCTTTGGTGGAAGATGGCGATATCATTGAAATTAATGTTCCTTTAAGAAAACTAAATGTAGTTGGTATTAAGAGAAAAGAGATGCCAATAGAAAAAGTAAATAAAGTGTTAGAAAAGCGTAAACAAAGTTGGACTCCTAAACCACCTAAGTATAAAACAGGTGTCTTAAGGATGTTTGCAAGACATGCAGTAAGTCCAATGAAAGGCGCTTATCTAGAATATGATGATTAGTTATAAGAGAGTCTAGTTTATTCTAGATTCTTTTTAATTCAAAAGTAAAACTTGTTGACATAGCTTGCTTGGTTGCTGGCTATAAAAACAATTTTATTTGACTAAACTAAGAAATTTATAATTATTTAGTCGAATATTTAGTCGAATATTTAGACGAATAATACACAAAAGAGCCCTAAAACACTTGATATTTTCATTCGACTAAATTATAAAAATAAAAATTTATTTAGACGAATATTAGACGAATTACAAAGTTTTGATGAATCTTGAGATTGATAATTTTTATAAATAAGATAAGTTCAAAGATAGAAAATAGTCAACATGTTGTTGACGATTCTATATTGCAACTTATTTTTAAATTCCTTGTGAAAATCAGATTTCTTACCTAGCAAATACAAGGAAGAACAGTAGAAAGCTCTCTTTTGTGTCAAGAAAAAAAACTAACTCCAAGAGCATAAACATTCTATTTAGTATCAGTTACACAACTAACCTTACCTTGTATTATTGCTGTACTTGTTATCGTCAAATAATATAAAACATTGTTACACATTTATGAGAATATTGGTAATAATAGTGACTATCTAATTCAGCAGGGTAGTTAATT
>URCJ01000095.1 GCA_900546285.1 uncultured Solobacterium sp.
ATGTTACAGAAGCTATGGGTGTTGTTAAAAAGTATTTTAATGATCAACAAATAATCATTGGTATTATTGCTGTTATTTTATTATTGTTGTTTATCTTTATCTTTATCTTTAGATGCCCTAGATATAAGGGTAAGATGAGATATTATATTACAATTCCTGGTATCTTATTAGCTGTTTTTGGTTTTAGTAAATATACTGATTATTGTTTAAATCATCAAATCTTGTCATCATATTTCTCTAATATTGCCTTTGCATATCAGGATTATGGTTTCCCTTATTGTTTTACAGTAACTTTAACGGATACAGGTGTTGATGAGCCAAATAATTATTCGCAGTTGACTATTCATTCTATTGTGAATAAGGCTACTGATAAGGTAGGTAAGTCTACTTTGGATTTGAATAAGAAGCCTAATATTATTTTTGTACAATTGGAGTCTTTCTTTGATCCTAGTAGAGTAAATTATTTTGAAACTAGTGAAGATCCAATTCCTAATTGGCATGCTTTGTGTGAAAAGTATACAAGTGGTTTCTTAACAGTTCCGACCGTTGGTGCTGGTACTGTTAATACTGAGTTTGAAATTTTAACAGGACTTTCAATGAGATTCTTTGGTGCTGGTGAATATCCATATAAGGGTGTTTTACAGGATACAGTATGTGAATCTTCAGCTTATGTGTTGAAGGATTTGGGTTATGAATGTTTTGGCTTGCATAATAATGAGGCTAATTTCTATTCTAGAAAGAAAGTATATAAGAATCTTGGTTTTGATAAGTTTATTTCTGGTGAATATATGCTTAATCAAAATGATGTTAATGAGAATGGTTGGAATAGAGATAGAAACTTAATTCAGCCTATTCTAAATTGTTTGGATTCAACAGAAGGGACTGATTATATCTTTACTGTTTCAGTGCAACCTCATGGTGCTTATCCAACTGAACAAACTTACGAGGATCCTTTGATTGAGGTAACAGGCGATAATTTGGCTGATGAGAGAAAGTATGCTTGGGAATATTATGTAAACCAATTATATGAAGAAGATCAATTTGTCATGGATTTGATTAATGCGGTTAACGCAAGAAAAGAAAGAACAATTATCGTCTTCTATGGTGATCATCAACCAACAATGAAGTTAACTGATGATGAGTTATATGATGGTACTATTTATGATACTTGTTATTTAATTTGGGATAATATGAAGCTTCCTAAGGAAGATGAAACTTTACATTCTTATCAATTGTTTGCGAAGGTAATGGATAAGATTGGTTTGCATGAGGGCAGTGTGTTTAAGTTTCAACAAAGTAACTTTGATAATTCAAATCCTGAGTTCTTATTGCAACTTCAAACACTTCAATATGATTTGTTGTATGGCGATGATTATTTGAGTGATTATAGAAAGTGTGTTCCAAATGAATTCTATATGCTTGGCTTATATGAACCGGTAATTGAAGAGGTAGAGTTTGTTTCTGATGAGATAGCTATTGTGAAGGGTCAAAACTTTACTCAATCTTCTAGAGTATATGTAGATGGTACTAGGGCTGATACAGTGTTCTTGAATGAGAATCAATTGTTTGTGATTAGAGCTGAATATAATGAACATTCTGTTTTGAGAATTGGTACAAGATCTAATTCAAGTACTCATAAGAACTTGTCTTATGGACCGTTCTATTATTTAGATCCAACCGATGATCCTATGACTCAGCTTCCTGAGGGTTGTGAGGATTTAGAGCATTGTGATTTAATTGAATACAATGAAGATGGTAGTTATCGCTTTACCGTGTGTGATGAAGAGGGCAATAATTGTCAACTTAAACAATGGGGCAATGATGGAAAGTGTACAGTCATAGAAGAAGAAATAACTGAAGAATAAAATAGGTACTTCTGGAGGAATCTGGAAGTATTTTATTTTACAATGGTTATATGAATAGAATGATAGAAATATGTTGTGGTAGTTATAATGATGCATTAGCTAGTTATAGGGGTGGTGCTAAGCGAATTGAGCTTAATAGTGCTTTATATTTAGGAGGTTTGACTCCTTCTTTGGCTTCTTTAATTTTGACTAAGAAGAATACAAATTTAAAGGTTATTACTATGGTTAGACCTAGGGCTGCTGGTTTCTGCTATACAAGAGAAGAATTTGAGACGATGAAGCTAGATGTAACTTTGATGTTAGAGAATGGTGCTGATGGTGTTGCGTTTGGTTGTTTAACAAGTGATAGTGAGATTGATGTTAAACAAACTAAAGAAATTGTTGATATTATTAAGTCTTTTAATAAAGAGGTTGTTTTCCATCGTGCTTTTGATTGTGTTAAGGATGTAGATAAGGCCATGAATATATTGATTGAATTGGGTGTTGATCGTGTATTGAC
>URCJ01000096.1 GCA_900546285.1 uncultured Solobacterium sp.
GGTGATTATAAAAAATCACTCTTTTTTCATAAGTTAAAACAAGGTTGCTCAAAAAAATTATTATTGCGTAGAACGCCCTATTTTTGGCACTTTTTGAAGATTTGAGATAATTTTTTTTAAAAAGTTTTAAAAATTTGTTGACATGGTATCAAAATACATGGTATAGTTAATAGGCGCTGGAGGTTTAGCTCAGTTGGGAGAGCATCTGCCTTACAAGCAGAGGGTCAGCGGTTCGAGCCCGTTAACCTCCACCATTTATTTTGCCGACATAGCTCAATTGGTAGAGCAACTGATTTGTAATCAGTAGGTTACGGGTTCAATTCCTGTTGTCGGCACCAGTAAGCAAATAAAGCCCTAAAATAGGGCTTTTTCATTACTTTGGGGATGAATTGGGGATGAATCTCTGCTTGTTTAAAATATAGTGCCGACAACAGAAATCGACACCAAGATTTACTTTTTTCATAACAGTTTTGATAAAATATAAGTGTAGATAGAAAAACATAATTTGAGGGGAGGCTTTATGAAAAAAGTAAAGACATTTTTAGTTCTAATTGTTTTGTGTTTACTATGTGGATGTCAAAACACAAATAGTGTTCCAACAATTGAAAAAGTTGGTGAAGTAGTAGTTTTGCAAGACAATCTTCTTTATGTTAGTCCTTCTGATAAATTAGGAAGCTATGATTTTGAATTAGATGATAAGAGTCTTATAGAAGGATATAAAATTGGTGACATCGTTAAAATTAAATTCTATGCAGAAGAAAAAGAAGATTTAACAGGTAAAAAATATAATATCTATCATTTAGTCTCGATAGAACCTGCAAGTGGCTTCTATGAAGATGAAATTACTTTGAATGATCTTATCGACTTTGATGTTAATGAGATTCTTGTCCAATACGATAATAATGACTACCTTATTAGCATCTATGATGACGGCGCAAAAGAATTGTTGTCAAAATGGTCTGATATCAAGATCTATAAAGATTTTATCCCTGTTGCTGGTGCAGGCTGTATTCCATTTGATTTTGAAATTAAAGGTGATAATAAATCAATCATCATACAAGATAGAGAATACATTGAAATCACTATAGATGGAGAAACTAATAAATATGCATATCACCGCGTAGATGGTTATCTTACTTTTAGCGATATCTTCGAAGAATTCTATGAATCTAACTAAATACAGCTTAAAAAACCACAGAAGTATAAAATCTGTGGTTTTAATATCCTCTTTTTTTATCTACAATATTCTCTAGTTCTTCATTATTTAGATAATGAACTAAATTTCTATAGAAAATATCCTCAACATTTTTAACACTAATATCTGATTGACGGCCTCCCGTAATATGAGGAGTTATATAGACATTATCTAGTTTCCATAGTTTACTAGTCTTAGGAAGTGGTTCTGTTTCACAAACGTCTAAGTAAACTGAATCTAAATAGTGTTCTTGCATTACTTTTACAAGATCATCCTCTATAATCAGAGTTCCCCTGCCTAGATTCATTAAGATAGCACCCTTTTTAATCTTATGAAGCAAATCATAATCAAATATATGATATGTTTCTTTTGTTTCAGGTAGTGTTATCGCAACCACATCAGCAATAGATAGAGCCTTGTCCATATCTTTGGTTGTATACAACTTCTCAACATAATCAGGTTTTTCATGAATACTCCTATTGACACCATAGACTTTAGCACCCAATGAGTGCATAAGCTTAGCATATCTTTTACCAATGCTACCCATGCCAACACAGACAATAGTCAAATCTTTAATTGATTTAACTTTGCCTAAGCTTTTCCAAACCCCTTCTAATTGCTGATTATAATAGCCGTAGAGTTTCTTTGTGATTGCTAGGGTAATTCCTAGCATATATTCACAAATTGCCTCATCATAAGCGCCAGAAGCGTTTGTAAGGACAATTGAGTCATCTATATCACAATAATTATTAGCACCGGCACTAGCAAGCTGTAACCACTTAATATGACTATTCTTTAAATATTCGGGATTAGGATTACCAAAAACAATATCAGTACTATTGATATCTTCTTTTGTATAGTTAGTATTAAAAACACATTCAATACCAGTATTCTTAAACTTTTGTTTATATTCTTCACTTATTGGCCAAGTAAACAAAGCTCTCATATTTCTCCTTTAAAAAAGGTGACATCGTCACCTTACTTATTATAGTTCACTTAAAGCTTCTTCATCAGCAATTAGAATGCAATTAGGATGGA